>DZDA01000080.1 GCA_022730375.1 Thiomonas intermedia | reverse complement strand
ACACGCCGTGTTTCTTGATATTGGCCTGAGCCTTGGGCGCATCCCATTCGAATCTAATCATACATACGTGTCCCATCCCGTGCGATTATATTCGGCGGTCTCAACCGCCGCGTCCCAGCCTGCCGTGATGTGGTCGCGCAGACCATCAGCATCCACTTCTCCATAGAGCTTGCGCAGCAGTTTGGGTGGAAAATCATCACGTTGATCCAAACCGAAAAAACCGGGCCGTCCGACGGCCTTGCCATCAACTCGTAGAGTGATGCCGGGCTGGCGCAAGCCGGACTTCCCATCGCTGATGGCAAACCGCAACTTTACCTTGCCCGCATTCGGCAGATCCTGCTCCACCTCAGAGTAACTGCCAGACACGTCATCAACGGCCAGCTGCTTGCCATCGACGATAATCGAGAAATCATCCTGACGTCCGTAGTCCTGCAGCAAGATCTGACGCAGCCTGTTGGCATCAGGATAGGCCAACCCTTGATGCAGATCGCTCAGTGTAATCGTTGTCCCATTCAGATCCGTCCCACACGGTTCACTGTGCAACCCGATATTCAGCTGCTCGATGTCTTCGACTTTGGAAAGATCATCCAACCGCAGCGTGATGCGACACAGTCGGCCTCGCGCACGGGTTTCGAGAGTCATAGCTGCTGCTGCCATAAGTCCAGAGAACTTACCGATACCCTTTTTACCCTTGACGACCCTGTTTTTCCAGGCGGTGCGCTCGCCGCGCCGCGAACGTCGATCAGTTGCGATGGACAAGTAGTGGCGTCGCAGTTCTTCCTCTGTCATACCAGTTCCGTCGTCCTGGATGACAAGGGATTCGCCGCTCATGGGCTTCGGGAGGGTGACCAATACTCGCTCCGCGTCAGCATCCCACGCGTTGTCGACGAGTTCCTTCAGTGCCCGCTCGGATGACGAGTACTCCTGGCTCAACAAGGTGGCGAGGCGGGAATCTACTTGAAAGCGCAGATGAGTACGGTTCATGTTGGAATCTCCATGGGCGAGAAGCGGCAACTCAATTACGCCTTGACCTCAAACCGCAGATAGTCGGATAGCCGCTTCGACTCCGATACCTCGTCGTGTGGCAGGAGCAGGTATTTCCATGCCTTTGTTCCGACTTCAACTGCGTGTGCCGATGCGTGCTTGCACCAACGTGCTGCCGAATTTGCTTTGGCCTGAACCTCTTGAGTATTGACGTCCGTGCGCGCCTTGGTTTCAACCATGTAGATGGTCGCATCTGTCTCGGCGACAAAGTCAGGGATGTACTCCGGCTGCTCCGTGCCCAGCTTGTAATAGATTTGGAACTGCCCCTTGGCGGGTTTGAACCACTTCAATGCATCGCGCTCCAGGATGATGGAAAAGCGGCGCTCAGTGTCAGAGTCAAATTTCTGCAGCGGATACAGGCACCGCGAGAAACCGCCGAATAGCATCTGCTTGATCCGCCCGGTTTCGATCAGCGTTTCACGGAAGTGGTGCGCCGTCTGTCCTGCCGTGGCCGTGTAGTTGCAGGGCTTCAGTTCGGTAAAGCCACGACTGACCTGCACTTCGTATTCGGTCGCTTCTTCCCAAAAGTGCGCCATCATCTGCGCGTGGATCTCACGGGCGATCAGGCGACGATCCCGATCCAGCACGCTGCGCGCCTCAATCTCGGACAGATACCCCAGCAGATGCTGCACCATTTGCCCGGCAAGGTCGTACAGCAGATCGGCATGGGTGAAGTAGTCGATGTCATCAAAGTCCACCAGTGCATGGACGATGTAGTCTTCTGGCCGTTGCTCTTTCAGGCCGACCTCGGATGCCAGCGTGTCTTGCTCGTTGGTGTGCAGGTTGTGAATGACGATCTCGCGCTCGCCCGGTTGAAGGTGCAACTGGGCCACATCGAGCTTGAACGGATGAAAGCCCGTGGTGACTTCGCCGGTCGGCACCACGGCGATGCGGGGGATGTCGATGGTCTGCTGTACAACGATCTCCGTGGTTTTTGCCACCACGGCTGACAGATCAAGCTTCGGCTGCCCGTCATCGACGCCCGCCAGCAAGCTGCCTTGCATCGGCTTCAAACGCTCGGTGACTTCGGCCAGGATGGCTGATTGAACCTCGGCCGTGAGCAGTGCGCTGCTGGTGGGCACCAGATCACGTCTGACTTCGTACTTTCCAATCACCTCCATCACGACGCGCGCCGCCTGTCGCTCCGCTTCCGTGGTGAAGACGGGGGCGGGAGCCGGGACCGCTGGGGCCGTACCCGCATTCGTCGGAGCACCAGCCACCACGGGCGCATCGGTCAGACCCAGACGTGTCATTGCGCCCGAACCAACTTGTACGCTGACCTTTTTGTCGTCAGCACTCGGCGCATCGAGGATGACTTGCTTCAGACGAATGGGCGAATCGCCACGGTTCGCCTCGTCGATAATTTCCTGAAACTTGTCGTGTGCGACGATGTTCAGGCGATCCACCGCCGCCACACCTGTTCGCTTGCCATAAGGCAGACGCAAACCACGACCGATGGACTGCTCGATCAGCGTGCGGGCGTTGGCAGCACGCAGCGGCACGATGGTGTAGAGGTTAGTGACGTCCCAGCCCTCCTTGAGCATGTTGACGTGAATCACAATCTCGGTTGGCTCGTCCACGCTTTCTACTGCGAGCAGGCGCGTGATCATCTCTTCCTCTTCCGCACCCGTGCGGCTGGAGTCGACCTGAATCACCTTGCCCTGATAACGCCCCTCGTAGAAGGCTTCTGATTCCAGAAGCGCCAAAAGTTGCCCAGCGTGGGTGGTATCGCGCGCGATCACAAGAATGAAAGGCTTCACCACCTTGACGCCGTTCTCTCGGGCATAGGTCAACAATTCGACCTTGGTGGTCTCGTGCAGGCGCACGCCATCCTCCAGTTTGATCTTTTCGATCTCCTCCGGCGTGTGCGCCTTGGCGTCGAAGTTGCGCTGGGTAACGGCGGCAGGCTCCTTGACGAAACCATCTTCCATTGCCCGCGCTAACGGGTAATCCATCACCACGTTCTTGAACGGCACTGGCCCGCGCGTCGACTCAACGAAGGGCGTTGCGGTGACCTCCAGTCCGAACAGGGGTTTCAAATCGTTGATAGAGCGCACGCCAGCGCTGGCACGGTAGCGGTGCGACTCGTCCATCAGCAACACGAGATCTGACAGGTTTGCCAAATGATTGAAGTAGCTGTCTCCCAGCACTTCTTTCATCCGCTTAATGCGCGGCTCCTTGCCACCACGCACCTCGGAATTGATCTTGGAAATGTTGAAGATGTTAATGCGCACATCGTGCGCAAAGCCCATCGATTGGTCTTGAACGACTGCGCCAGTCTGGTCGTAGTTGTCGCCGGTGATGATCAGTGGGGGCTGCTGCGCAAATTCGGCGATGCCCTTGAATACGTACTTCGGCGTGTTGCGCGTGAAGTCAGCGATCAGCTTGTTGTAGATCGTCAGGTTGGGGGCCAGCACGAAGAAATTGTTGATGCCGTGTGCCAGATGCAGGTAGGCGATAAACGCCCCCATCAGCCGGGTTTTGCCGACACCAGTGGCAAGCGCAAAGCACAACGACGGAAACTCACGCTCAAAATCCTCCAGCGTTGGAAATTCGGCCTTGAGCGTCGAGAGGATCGCTGAGACATCGCGCTCGTGCCCCAGCAACTCAGGCGCGGCTTCGAGCGCGCGCACCAATTTCGAGAGAGATTCCGCCTGGGGCGGGCGAAGAGACAATCGACCGGTGACAGCATTCAGGACGCGTGCATTCATTATTGATTCTCCCCAAACAGTCCGCCCTGTCCGGGTGCGACTTTCTTGTTCTTCGACGTTTTTGATGTGCTGGCGGCAACCGGCTCGGGCTTCTCAATTTGCGCCATCGGTAAATTGGCTACATTCAGGCTGTAGTCGTCATGACCCCATTCACAGCGGGCCAGCACCATCTTGGGGATCTTCTTCAGCGTCAGGTTCGGCCAGCGTTCAGATGCCTTGGCGGCGGTCACCCCATGAAACGCGGCGCAGCACACCAGCAAGCTCTGGTCGCTTCCAACTTCGTCAGAGAGCGCTTGCAATTGCTCAGAAGAGATGTTTTGCGTCGTGACATAAATGAAATCGCGCTCGCTGGAGTTCCCGTGCTGCCACCATTGGACTTCAGACGGTGCATAGGTGAACCCCTCAATCTTGCACAGTGCTTCAGCTAAGTGCGCGGCGTTGTACTCAGGGTTGACAACAGAGTTACCCCAGCGATCATTGATGATCAAGCTAGGCGCTAGCTTGCAGTAGCGGAAACCGCCGCCGCCCTGCCAGTTCACTGCCTCGGTTATGCCGCCCTTGTCTTCACCGTCGATGACCTTTTTCAGGCGAGGAATGATGTGGGTGTGGCAGTGCTCACCTAGCTCGACCATGATCCAGCGACGACCCATCTTATGGGCGACTGCTCCGGTGGTACCTGACCCTGCAAAGGAATCAAGGACGATATCCCCAGGCTTTGTCGCAAGGTCAAAGCAGCGCTTGATCAACGCTTCCGGCTTCTTTCCTTTAGGGAATTCAACTCCGCCTTCATTATGCAAATTGTTGGACAGAATGTCGTCCCATAGGCTTGTGAGAGGCTCACCGGCCACATACTCACCATCGATCAGCTTGAGCTTGTCAGAGTAGAAAAGGATTCGCTGACCTCCGATAAAGTACATATCGGAATATCCATCTCTTCCTAATTTCATTACGACGGTAGGGTCGGCTCTCGATGCATCAATCATTTCGCGAGCAGCACCACTCACAGCAGAGTAATCTGGCCTAGCGAGCTGGATGACCCGTCCAGCGTTCTTCAAGACGAAGCTTGCGATTTTTTCTTCGTACTCATCCCCCAATGCTTTCTTGAGACCTCGCTCTGGCAAACCAATACTCGCGGCGAAGGCGCTAGCAAGTGTTGAGAATCGCCAGCCCTCGAAAGAGTCCTCGTAGTTTTCGATGTATTGCCCGTAACGCTTGTCTCGCTCGGCACGAGCAGTGAAAACGCGGTTTGGTGTCCAAGCCGACTTATTTTTGGCATAAATTAGGATGAAATTTGTCGTACTTACGACTCCGGGATTGATCGACTTGTGCCCAGTCGCAGAACCCTGCTTGAACGACACGACTGATACCCTGTTGGCTCGCCCAAAAACCTCGTCGAGCAGAACAATCAAATACCCTAATTCGTTGTCGTCAATGTGTACGAATAGGGTGCCATCGTTGGATAGCAGCCGTCGAAGCGCTTCGGCTCGATCTCGAAGTAGGCCGAGCCAGATGGAGTGCTCGTATCCATCATCGTAGTGCTCAAACGCTTGCTGGGTGTTGAACGGTGGGTCGATGTAGACACACTTCACCTTGCCAGAAAATTCCTGCTCCAATGCCTTCAGCGCCAACAAGTTGTCGCCGAAGATCAGCCGGTTGTCGAAAATATCGGCGCTGGTGACACGGTGATTGGCGTGATGCGATTGCTCAGGATCTTCAACGAGGATGCGTGGCTCCAGCTTGGTCCGCTTTTCTTTACCGATCCAGGTGAGTTCTAGTTTTTGTTTGGTTTTACTCATCAGTGGTACTTCCCAGATCGGTTATTGAATGCGGGCCTTGTACCCTCCAGTACGGTCACGACTATGCCATTCAATGACGGATTCTCAAGTGCGCCAGATTCGTAGCAAATAGTGCAATTAGCGGCGCGATCAAACTTCGCGTAAATAATCTGCTCCGCATCGCAAACAACGGCCAGATTCGGATTGTGCGTGACCATAATGATTTGCCGTTGCCTTTTGGCTTCTGAAAGGACGGGAACGAGAAGCCTAAAGACAGTTTCGTTGTCCAGATTTTCTTCTGGTTGATCCAGGATGATCGGCGTCTTACCTTTGTCCACCAGCAAATAGAAGATAAGCAGCAATGCACCGCGCTGGCCCGGAGAGAGTTGCTCGATGTGCGTATCCTGGAAAAGCAGCGAATACCTCGGCTCAAGGAAATTTAGCCCAAAGACAAGGTCATATACGGACGCTGCTGTCTGCCCCTTTTTCACCAGGTTCAGTATGCCAACTTCAGATCCCGAAGAATTTGCTGCTTGCGCAACCTTCTCATGCAATGCTGCGATGAACGCCAATGCGCCTTCCTTGGAGTTCAGGTCATGGTTGTCGAACAGCCTTCTGATCGTTGATAGCGCTTCGTCTTGTCCGCGAAACTCGCCCCAGGTCTGTTTGATCAAGGCAAATAGCTGATCTGCAATAGCTTCCGCAGATGCCGCAAGAGTGGCCTGGAATTGCAATCTGTAGTCTTCCCGAATCAAAGTGTTCTTCTGAATCAGATCCTGCACCGGTTGGAACAACTCTTCACGTGCTTTGCGCTGCGCATTGAGAGATTCAAAAATCTCACCCGATAATTGCAATCGATTTGCTTCCAGCTCTTTAAGTTGCAATGGGAGAACCTTGATTTGCTCTATGCGTGTTTCCAGGCCAACCTTGGTTTCAGGCTCAGTAGGTGTACCTGTCAAATCAGACAGCTTCTTGCTCCAATCGGCAAGCTGACGTTGGTAGCCCTCGAACTGTTGCTGACGTGCGTTGAGCTTGGCGGCAAACTCCTGCTGCTTTTCTCCATATGTCTTCAAATCCTCTGACAGCTTTTCGGTTTCAGTCTTCAACTCAGCTTGTTTTCCAGTAATTGTTGCCGAATTTTCGTCAAGAAGACCTGTCTTGATATCAACGGTCGCGAGATCAATCCATTCGAGCCCAATCAGCATGAGATCATCAGAAACGCTTTGCTGAGCCTGTTCAAACGAGCGTTGAAGCAATCTCAACTGCTCGCGAATGTTGGTTATTGCCTTTTGCCGCTTAGCAAGATCGGTGTTCTCTACAGCGATGTCCTGCGTGCGCTTCTTGGCGGCTTCCACCTTCTGACTTATCGCTGCCAAGTCATCCGCAGCCTGTTTTTGCTCCGGGTCTAGCTCTTCGGTGGGCGGAGCTTTCTCCTCCGGAATCAGTTTTCCGTGTTCTTCAATCTGCTTAGTCTTTACCAAAAGGAGATCCGTTAGCTTCTGCAACTCGATAGGTTGCAGCTGCTCCTCAATGCGCACGATTGAAGCGTTGGTGGATGCAAGCTCTTTCCTATATTCACTCAGCATATTTCTTAGCGACTGCTCTTGCTGTTCAGTCAGTTGATCGAAGTCAAGCGCTCCAAGCCGCATATCCTCGCTAGTATGCGAAAAGATTACAGCCCGAAGTTCTTTTTCAAATGCATTCGATTTTCCAGACACATGCTCATTACAAAGCTCTTCGAAGTAATGTTGCGGGATATAGCGAACAAGCTCCGCTTTTTCTTCGGAAGGAAATTCGTGAAGTGGTCTCGCCTCGGTGCTTTCATCGCACCAAGTTAGTGTTCCGGTAAAGTTGCGTGCCGGTTCGCCAGTTTTCCCAAGAAAACGATCTCGCTTAAGAAAACTGAAATGCTTTGACTGCTTGGAATTACCAAGCGTCGCAATCACATCTGCCAAAGCACTCTTGCCGCTGCCCTTGTTGCCAATGATGGCAACAAGATCAGGATTAAGTGGTATGTCGCATCCATCGAGCCATCGACCGCCGTCGACCTTATTGCCTGTTTTGGCGACTTCTATCGACTCGATGTAGTACGTCTTGTTGGATTCGACTTCATTCAACTTGTCTGGTTTTTCGCCGATGAATGAACGTTTGGCTGGTTCAAGAATGGCTTGTTTAAGGCCACTGAATGATGGATCGGCCTTTATCCACGTTTTCTTGCCGGATGGGAAGTCGCCGTAGCCTCGCTTATTGTTGTCGCCCGGAACACCGACGAAGCAGTGTGCATCACTTCCAGAAACCACGAGGCGAGGAATTTCCTTCAAGCCATGCTTAAAGTTGCCAATCCACTTTTTGTTTTGGTCCGTCTCATCACATAGGAAAGCAGAACGCAATTCTAAATTTCTAGACTCAAAAATCGGGGATGATTCAAGGAGGCCAAGAAAATAGGAATAATGTTCCTCCCACTTCACCTCGTTTAGTCCATCGCTCGTGTCATATGGCATAAAACCAATAGCCAAACCATTGGGTACCTTAGAGATGGCATTTTTATAGCTATCTGCCTTTACTTCGGCCAGCTTATATCCAGCCAGAAGCGCATCGCCGTCATCAGTGTCGATGGTTTCCTTTTTGTGCCCCTTCTTTACGAGCATGTCAGGGGCAGTCGCTCTAGCTAATTCAATGAGGGCATCTTTGGACACAGATCGATCGGTCCTCTCGATTTTCAGATCTGACAGAAAATCCTTTAGATGCTGATCAGGAATTTCATCCGAAAAAATTACATGAGCATTCAATCTCTTTTCGGTAGGCGCTGAAAGACGTAGTTCGATTCCGGGGAAGACCTTTTTTGTGAGTCTTGGAGCGCTTGGGTCGGCAAGCCGCTGTTTAAGCGCAAACCATCCATCAAATGTCCAGTAGTCCATGAGGGCAAACACAGCTGGCTGTGCCTTATTCATGGCGTCGATCATTTCATCAATTAGTTTCTTGTTTTGATCTGATGAAAGGTCGCCGTCAAATTTTTGCCCTGTCCAGTGGAATGATGCAGGCGTATGCACATGCAAGTCCCACTGTCGCCAAAGCGATCCTCGCGCAATTTCTCTTTTGAGCATTACACCAACTCCCATTCGATCGTGAATAGATTCTGTTCTTCCACTTGTTGCTGGAGTTGAACCTCCAACTGGTTGATCAAGTCATTACGTTCGGACTCAATCTCATCCTGCCGAGCGAATAACTCTCGGCGCAACTTACTGCGCTTGCCCTCCAGCTCCCGCTGGCGCTTTTGATGGGACAGCTTTTCTTCGAGGGTGGGTGAGATCGCCGCTGTACGGCGCACTTCCTTGATCTCAAAGTCGATGCCCTTGATTTCCTGTTCCAGGCCCAACTTCAGGTCGTCGGCCCAAGCATCCAGTTTTTCAACTTCTTGCTCAAAGTAACCAAGATTGCGTTGATTGATCTCGCGCAGAAGGGCGGTTTTGCGTGCTAACTGGTTTTCATTAAGCGCGGCTACCCCCTCTCCCCAACCCTCTCCCGCGAGGGGAGAGGGGGCAACAATAGCGGGCAAGCGCAGCAATTTTTCCGGATCATCCTCGGCCAATGCAACGCCTTGGGCGGTGGTGGCGGCGACGATCAGGTGTTGTTCCTGCTGGCCCAATGCATCAACGGAAATAAGGCTGACCGTGAGCCATCCGGTTTGTCCCCGATGTGCTTTTAGCGTGCTGACCTGCGTTTTGTTACCGTCGTAATCGAAAACGAGCCTGCTGCCGGGCAGTTGTCGACTTATTGCTTGTTGGGTAACCCATGCGGCGAGCGGGTGGCCGATACGATAGAGATGGGAGTCGCCGCTGCGGCGGGGCAGTTCGTAGCGCCCCAAGGGTATCGAGTCAGACGCGATTCCCTCAAGGTCTGCGCAGGGCGAATGCAGCAACCTGAATCCGTCGACATCGAACTCAGCGTGATCGCCAAGCTCGGCCCTGGTCAAATCCATCAACATTCGTTCGTATCGATTCCGGGCCTTGCTGCTGTCGTCGGCACGAATCCGAAGTTTGTCTTGCACTTCCTCGTCGAAGTTTTCCAGCAGAAGCTGGCGGGTCTTGACCATTGCCTCATTGATCTCACCGGACAGATCGAGTTGCAATTGCTCGAAACTGCTTTTGATGGCTTGCGGGTCGCGACAGTTTTGGTAGATGTCCGCGATGCGCCGCTCGAAGTCCACGCCGGAGCCGATTGCGCCCAGCACTTCATCACTGGCACCAAAAACGCCTTCAAAGAGCTGGAATTTCTGCGCCAGCAATTCGTAGACGCGCGCATCGGCTTCATTGCTGCGGTCGACAAAATTGACGACAACCACGTCGAACTTCTGCCCGTACCGATGGCAGCGACCAATGCGCTGTTCGATCCGCTGCGGATTCCAGGGCAGATCATAGTTAATGACCAAGGAGCAGAACTGGAGGTTGATGCCTTCCGCGCCCGCCTCGGTCGCAATCATGACGGTGCCGCGCTCCTGAAAATGCTCGACCAAGGCCGCGCGCGTATCAGCCGTCTTGGAGCCAGAGATTTTGTCTGTACCCTTGTGCCGCACCAGCCAATCCTTGTATACCGCCTGAGATCGAGCATCACTGTTTGTGCCATTGAAGAGGACGATGCCCTCGCCGTAGTGCGTGTCCGCCAGCAGCGACAACAGGTACTCTTGGGTGCGCCGGGACTCCGTGAAAATGATCGCTTTCTTGGGCGCGCCCAACCGCTCCAGTTCAGCAAATGCGCGCTCCAGAGCGGTCAGAAGTGCTTTGCCCTTGGCGTTGTCGCGGATATTGGTCGCCAGTAATTTGAAGTACCGAAGCTCCTCAATTTCCTGAGCCACGGCATCGCGCTCATTTCTCGCCGACGGTTCGTTGCCAGACTCCTGGTCATTCCACTCATCGGCGGTTTCATCGAGCGACTCATAGTCATCAATCAACGCTTCGGCGAGGTCGGGAATATTCGTGCGCAGTTCTCCAGATTCGTCGAGCACCCCTTGCAGGCGCTTGGTCATCGTTTCCAATGCGCCAGCGATTGCGTGTGTTGACGAGGCGAGCAACTTCCACAACACCAACGAGATCAGTTGCCGCTGCCCATCCGGCAGCGCTTTTAGATTCGGGCGACGCAGGTAATCAGCGACAAGGGCAGATAGCTCGCGCTCCTCGGTCGACGGTGTAAATTCTTCAACGATGGCGCGACGGGCCGTGTAGGGAACGTACTGCTGCACCTGCCGACGCAAGGTGCGCTTGCAAATTGGAGCGATGCGGGAGCGCAGTGCGGCAAAGGCCTGCTCCTTGTTTGACTGGGTAAATTGCGCACGAAAGCTATCAAGATCGCCGAATACACGGTCGTCGATCATGCTCACCAATCCGTAGAGTTCCAGCAGCGAGTTTTGCAGCGGCGTTGCCGTCAGGAGCACCTTTGAATGAACGTGCGCGAGGGCTTCCTTGATCGTTTTGGCGATGACGTTGCTTGTCTTGTAAACGTTGCGCAGCCGGTGCGCCTCGTCGAGCACGACCAGATCCCAGTTGATGCCTTTAATGTCGGCAGCCTTGGCCTTTGCAAATTGGTACGAGCAGATGACAGGCCCGGACGGCATCAAGAAGGGGTTCTGGTTTTCCTGATTACGGATCGTGTTGTAGTTTTTGGCCTCAAGAATCAGGCTTTGCAGATTGAATTTGTCCTGCAGTTCTTGGTGCCATTGCTTGCGCAAGTTAGCTGGGACGATGATCAGTAGGCGGCGACGGCGCTCGGCCCAACGCTGCGAAATGACAAGACCAGCTTCAATCGTCTTTCCGAGTCCAACCTCGTCTGCCAGGATCACGCCGCGAGAAAGCGGGTTCGTGCAGGCGAACAATGCGGCTTCGACCTGGTGGGGGTTGAGATCGACCTGTGAGTCCACCAGAGTGGACGCCAACGATTCCACCGTATCGCTGGCCGCACGGCGCGTCAGCAGCCACGCGTAGTACTGACTTTGATAGGGCGTGAGTAGCGGCTGTGTCACCAATGGATTTCCCCCTTATTCTTGTTCCGGCATGTGATTGCCGCCTCTTGCCCGGCGCGCCGTCGTATTCGTCTTTCATGGCTGCACCTGAACAACTCACCCCAACCCACGCACCAAATCCCCAATCAAATCCTCCGTATCCTCCAACCCCACGGCCAGACGAATCAGCCCTTCCTTGATGCCCGCTGCGGCG
>DZDA01000079.1:5664-11744 GCA_022730375.1 Thiomonas intermedia | reverse complement strand
GTTCCACGCCGGGCACGTCGAACGGGGTCGCGCCCGTGCGCTGCGCTGCGGCCATCACCTCGGCGGCGGGCACATAGACGAACTCGGGCGCGGGATCGATGAACCGCGCCACCAGCCAGGGACAGGCGATGCGATCGATCTTGGGGTGTTCGCGGGTAACCCATTGCATGGTGATCTCCTGCGGATGTCTAAACCATCAAACTGTGCGCCAGACCGATGGCGGCGCAACTGAGCACCACCGCCATGATGTCCATGCGCCCTTTCCACAGCGCGAGCCAGGCCGCCAGCGCCAGCAGCGCATCGAACCACTGGAAGCCACCCACGAACGGTGCGGTGGCGCTGCCGTGCGTCCAGAACACATGCCAGGCGAAGAACACCGCCAGGTTCAGTACCACGCCCACCACGGCGGCGGTGATGCCGGTGAGCGGCGCGGTGAAGCGCAGATCGCCGCGCGTGGCTTCCACCAGCGGGCCGCCGACGAGGATGAACAGGAAGCAGGACAGAAAGGTGAAAAACGTCGCCACCACGGCGCCCGCCGCGCCGGCCAGCAGCAGCGCATGCGGCCCGAACACCTGCTGCGTCCAGGCGCCGACGAAACCGACGAAGGCCACCACCATGATCAGCGGTCCCGGCGTGGTTTCGCCCAGACCAAGACCGTCGATCATCTGCGGCCCGGTGAGCCAGTGGAAATGCTCGACCCCGGCCTGATACACATAAGGCAGCACGGCGTACGCGCCGCCGAAGGTGACGTAGGCGGCCTTGGTGAAGAACAGCCCCATGTCGCGCAGCGTGCCCGCTGGCAGCAAGGCGAAAGCCACGATCCACACGGCGAGAAAAATGCCGAGCAGCATGGCCATGCGCCGGGGCCGGAAGCGCGCGTGCGCCGGCGGCGGCGTGTCGTCGTCGATCAGCGCCGGACCGTAGTCGGCCTGCGCCGCACCGTGGCCGCCGCCGACCTGGAACTGATCCGGCGAAATGCGTCCGCCGATCCAGCCCACCACGCCCGCGCCCAGCACGATGGCCGGGAATGGCAGGCCCAGCGCGAAAATGGCGATGAATGCCGCCGCCGCGATCAGCCACAGCGCGGCGTTTTTCAAGGCGCGCGAGCCGATGCGCCAGACCGCGAAGGCCACCACTGCCACGACGGCCGGCTTGACCCCGGCGAACACCCCGGCCACCAACGGCAGGTCGCCATAGGCCATGTAGACATAGCTCAGGCCGATGAGGATGAACAGCGAAGGCAGCACGAACAGCACCCCGGCGACGATGCCGCCGCGCGTGCGGTGCAGCAGCCAACCGATGTAGATGGCGAGCTGCGTCGCCTCCGGCCCGGGCAACACCATGCAGTAATTGAGCGCGTGCAGAAAGCGTCGCTCGGAAATCCAGCGGCGGCGCTCGACCAGTTCCTGATGCATCACCGCGATCTGCCCGGCAGGGCCGCCGAAGCTGATGAAGCCGAGTTTGAGCCAGAAGCGCAGGGCTGCGGTGAAGCTGGGCGCGGCGGGCGCAGTCGTCGCGTTCATGGCGGTGTGGGCCGCGTCTGGCTGATTCATGGCGCCTCCTCGGCAAAGCTTTCCAGCAGCCAGTCGAACAGTTGCATGGCTTCGGTCAGCAAGGCGTCGTCGTTTGCCTGGCGCGCGTGCAGGCCGGTCAGCAGCGCCTCCACGCCGGGGGCCTCGGCCACCTGCAGGCCGCCCAGGTCAAGGGCGTGCACCAGGGCGCCCAGGCGCACCAGCGGGGCTTCGGCGTCCAGACCGAAACTCGCCAGCAGGGTTTCGAAAGTGACTCTGGCGCCGACATGGCTGAACGCGGCGCCGTCGAAGTCGAAACCCAGCCAGTCCGGCTGGCTGTCGGCCGGGTCGGCCAGCCAGACGATGCGCGCCTGCGGGTCGATGCGGCGGCGAATCAGCCAGGCCGAGGCCAGGCGGTCCGCCCAGGGGCGCGCGCGGGTAGCCCAGATGCGCCCCTGGTAGGCCGCCAAGTCGAGGCGGGTGATCGGGCGGGCGGGCGCCGCATGCGGTTCGTCGGGATGGAACTGGCGCATCAGCGCCATGCGCACATCGCTCAGCCGGGCGCCGACCTGGCGTTGGCTTTCACCGGCGAAATAGTCGATGGCGCCAAGCTGGTCGTAGCGTCGGTCCAGCGCCTGAAGTCGGCGTTGCGCCGTGGCGGCGTCGAGAGCTGGCAGGCTGCCGTGCAAGTCGGTGACGGCTGCGGCGAGTTCGGCGTAGTCGGCGCCGCGGTCGAACAAGGCGCGCAAGTCCGCGTCCTGCGCCGCGTCGCGGGCGTTGAGCTGGAACAACTCCGCCGTGCCCTTGGCGGCCAGCACGGCGGCGGCGACCACCTCCAGCGCCTGCGCGTGCTGCGGCGCGTCCGGCAACAGGTAGACGCCGTCACGCAGAGTGGCGCAGCCCAGCGCCTTGAGTTCGCGCCACATCCGCATGCGGCCCGTGCCGGCCTTGGCGGGCAGGCTGATGAAGAGGGCAAGCCAGGGTGAGGGCTGGGAGGGCATGGAAATGAAAGACGGAAGTGGAGCGGGTGTGACGGTCAACGAAATTGTAATAGCTAACACAGAGAGTTATAGTTAAAACATTGTATGAATGCAGGTCAAGAAGTCAGCCGCCCGGAGTCATCATGTCACCCATCACGCAGATCAACGGACTGTTGCTTGTGCTCGCCGCACTGTCGTTGCCACGTCTGGAAGCCTGGGCGGCAAGCGCTCCAGACACCCTGCAGCGCGTGGTCGACATCGCGCTACCCGGCGCGGTTGGCCGCTTTGACTATGAGGTTGTGGATATGGTCAATGGTCGTCTGCTCATCAACCAGATGGGAGACGGCCGCACTCTGATATTCGACTTGCACGGGCAGCAGTTGGTCGGGCAGATCGGCGGCCTGGGTGCGCCGACCGGCATCACTCTCGCTCCGGTGCTGCACCTGGCCTTCATCAGCGACCCGGGCAATGGGCTGGACCGGGTTTGGGGCGACGGCAGCGTGGCGGCGGTGGATCTGCGTACCCTGAAGATCGTCAAACGCTTCGTCGCAGGCGGCTTCCCCGATGGCAGCGCCTGGGTGCCTGGGGTGAATCGCTTGTTCGTGTCGAACGAGCGTGGCGGCGTGGAGACCGTGATCGGCGGCGCGCCGCTGCGGGTGGAACGCACCACTGCACTTGGCGGCGAGGCGGGCAACAGCGCGTTCGACGCCGCTTCGAACCGGGTGCTGGTGAACGTGCAGACCCTCGGCCAGATCGTCGCCATCAACCCCGAGACACTGAACATCGAAGGCCGCGTGGCATTGCCCGCCACCTGCCAGCACAACCACGGCCTGCTGGTGGACGCCGCGGATCATCTGGCCTTCGTCGCCTGTGACGGCAACGCCCGCCTGCTGACCCTGAGCCTGCCCGGTCTGCAGACGTTGCAGGTCGACCACCTCGGCCGCGACCCCGACGTGCTGGCGCTGGACGCGGCGCGTCACCGCCTGTGGGTGGCCAGCGAGAGCGGCGTCGTGAGCGTGTTCGGCATCTACCACGGCCAATTGCGCACGCTGTGGCGCGGCTTCGTCGGCCCGGACGCACATAGCGTCGCGGTCGACCCGGCAACCGGCTGGGCCTGGTTTCCGCTGGAAGACGTGAACGGCCGACCCGTTCTGCGGGCCATGCGATTGGCGCCGGGCTGAACGTCAGGCCCGGTCAGCCGCGTGCCGCTCTGCGGGTTCCTCCGCTACGCAGGGCCTGGCGGGGCTTCTACGATGATCCCATGCGCATATGCTCAATGCAACACACACGATGACCTACCCGCACCAGACTGAAGTGGCCGCCTTGCGCGAGCAACTCAGCACCGACATCGTCGGCCAGACGGCGCTGCTCGACCGGCTGGTCATCGGCCTGCTCACCGGCGGCCATTTGCTGCTCGAAGGGCTGCCCGGGCTGGCCAAGACCACTGCGGTCAAAGCGCTCGCCAGTCGGGTGCATGCCAGCTTCCAGCGGGTGCAGTTCACCCCCGATCTGCTGCCCGGCGACCTGACCGGCACCGAGGTGTTCAACCCCGCCGAAGGCACGGTGCGCTTCGTGCGCGGGCCGCTGTTTCACGACATCGTGCTGGCCGACGAAATCAACCGCGCCCCGGCCAAGGTGCAGTCGGCGTTGCTCGAAGCCATGCAGGAGCGGCAGATCACCGTGGGCGGCGTGAGCTACCCGCTGCCGCCGTTGTTCTTCGTACTGGCCACGCAGAATCCGCTCGAACAGGCGGGCACCTATGCGCTGCCCGAGGCGCAGCTCGACCGTTTTTTGCTGCATGTGCGGCTGGACTATCCGGCGGCCGATGAAGAACTGCGCATTCTGCAGATGCATCTGCAGGCCAGCGACCCGGCGCGCAGCCTGGACGGCGGTCCAGCGCCGGCGGTGGACGTGCCCACGGTGCTCGCCGCGCGCCAGGAGGTTTTGCAAGTGCATGTGGCCGAGAGCCTGCAGCGCGCCATCGTCGATCTGGTGCGCGCCACCCGCGCGCCGCAGCAGCGCCTGGCGGGCATGGAAGGCGTGGTGGCTGCAGGGGCTTCTCCGCGTGCGGTGCTGGCGCTGGCGCATGCCGCGCGGGCGCTGGCCTACCTGCGCGGGCGCGACTTCGTGCTGCCCGACGACGTCATGGCGCTGGCGCCCGATGTGCTGCGCCACCGCATCGTGCTCTCGCTCGACGCCGGGTTGCGCGCGGTGAGCTGCGACGCGCTGATCGCCGATCTGCTGGCCGCCACCCAGTGGCCTTGAGCGTTGGACTGACGTGAAGGCGATGTCTGCCATGTGGCGGGGCGAAGCGGAAGACCGCCACGCGCCGCAGGCTTCGCGTCCTCTGCTGAATGAGGCAGAAGCCGCAGCCCTCATCGCCCGAGCGCGCGGGCTGCGTCTCGCCGCGGCCACTCAGCCGGTATCGCAACGCGCGGCGGGCGACAGTCTCTCCCGCTGGACGGGGCGCGGGCTCGACTATGCCGAAAGCCGCGTCTATCAGCCCGGTGACGACCTGCGCGATCTGCACTGGCGCCTGCTCGCGCGCACTGGCAGGCCGTATGTGAAGGTGCATCGCGAAGAACACGCCCCGGCGCTGCATCTGCTGCTCGACCTGCGTCCGGGCATGGTCTTTGGCACCCGCGTGCGCACCAAGGCCGAGCAGGCTGCGCGCATGCTGCTGCTGGCCTGCGCCGCGCAAACCCTCGCGGCCGAAGGCGCTGCCGGAGCTGTGGGACTGAGCCTATGGCGCGGGCCGGTGCGCAGCGCAGAACTTGGGCGCGGTCTGCTCGCGGTGCAGCGCCTGGCGCAGCGCTTGCAGCAGGAACGCATCGAAGCGCCGCAACCCGATCAATTGACCGAAACGCCCGAAACCTCAGCCGGCGTTTTCGCCGCCTGGGCGCAGCGCCTGGCGCGCACCCTGCCCGAAGGCGCGCGCGTGCTGCTCGCCAGCGACGGCGCGGGTTGGGACGCCCCCGACATCGACGCCGCGCTCTGGACGCTGCGCAGCCGCGCCGAGGTGCTGCTGCTGCGCGTGACCGATCCGGTCGAGGCGGGCCTGCCTGCAGACGCTGCGCTGGACGGTGCCGTCTTCGTCGATCTGGCGCGCCAGCAATCCGGCCCCTGGCCCGATGCGGCGGCCCGCGCCGCCTTTGCGCAGCGCGCGGCGCAGCACCGCGCCGCCCTGCTGGCCTGCTGGCGCGCCCGCGGCCTGCGCTGCATAGCCGCCGGGGTCGATCAGAGCGATGCCGCCGTGCTGCGGGCGCTGCGCGTGGCGGGGGCGTGATGGATCGTCTGGCCGCGCTCGCCGACATTCTTCCCCCGCTGCCGCCAGCACCCCTGCCTCCCGCGCCGTGGTGGCAGACCCCGCAGCCGTGGCTGGGGCTGGCCGTGGCGCTGGCGGTGTGCGTCTGGGTGGTGCTGGGGTGGCGGCGAGGCCGGGTGTGGCGGCGCTTGCAGACGCAGGCGCGCGCAGTGTTGCAACGCGAAACGCAAGGGCCGCAGACCTCGCAGTTGGCGACACATCTGGCGACGCATCTGGCGACACATCTGGCCGCGCAATTGCGCCTCGCCTTGCCGGAGGCCGACT
>DZDA01000079.1:0-5564 GCA_022730375.1 Thiomonas intermedia | reverse complement strand
CATCTGGCGACACATCTGGCCGCGCAATTGCGCCTCGCCTTGCCGGAGGCCGACTGGCCGCAGCCCCTGCGCACCGACTTCGACGCCCTGCGCTTTGCCCCGGCCAGCGCAGAAACGTCGATCACCCTGAAAGCCGCCGCGCAGACGCTCGAATCCGCCGCCACCCAAGCCCTGCGCACCGCCTGGTGGGGCAGAGCGCGCGCCCACGCGGCCTTCGTCCAGAGTTTGCAGCACGCTGCAGAGCAACTGCCATGAGCGCACCGGGCCGCTCCAACACGCTCATCGTGCGGCGCGCTGCACGGAGGGTTGTCCAATGACCGCCTGGACTGATCTCGCCTCGGGCTTGGCTGCCTTGCAATGGGCGCAGCCGCTGGCCTTGCTGCTGCTGCCGCTGGCGGCTTTGCCGCTGTTGTCGGCGCGGCATGCGCGGCAGAGCGAGGCCATGCCCGCGCCCCAATTGCTGCACCCCGATCTGCACGGTCTGCTGCAGTCGCCACCGCCGCACCGCAAGCCCCGGCTCCCGCCGGTGCTGCGCGCGCTGGCGCTGCTGGCCTTCGTGCTGGCGCTGGCGCAACCGCAGCGCGAAGGCGCATGGATTGCCGCCGCGCCCGAAGGCCGCGACATTGTGGTGCTGCTCGACACCTCGCTCACCATGAGCCTGCACGACCTCACCTGGGCGGGCAAGCCGGCCTCGCGGCTGGCCGTGGCCCAGCGCGTGTTTGCCGACTTCGCCCGCGCGCGCCAGGGCGACCGCTTCGCGCTGGTGGCCTTCGGCAGCCATGCCGCCACGCTGCTGCCGCCTACCTTCGACGCCCGCGCCGCGGGCCAGATGGCCGGGCTGCTCGCCGTGGGCCAGCTCGGCCCCGACACCGCTTTAGGCGACGCCATCGCTCTGGGGTTGCGGCAGGTGCGCTCGGAGCTGAACCTCTCAAGGAAACGCAGGGCGGCCCCAAGTTTCCTTGACCCCCTCGGGGGGCGGGCGGGGCGCAGCCCGGCCCAGGGGGCGGCCCATGCCATTCTCATCCTCTACACCGATGGCGGGGTGAGCAATACCGGCTCCATCAGCCCGGCCGACGCCGTGGCGCTGGCGCGTCATATGGGCGTGCGCATCTACACCGTGGAAGTCGGCGCCACCCCCGACCCCGGGCGCCCCTACACCGTGCCGGCTTACGCCGGGCCGCAGCCCGATCTGCGCCTCATCGCCGAAGCCACTGGCGGACGGTTCTACTTCGCAGCCAGCGCCGGGGCGCAACAGGCGGCGGTGCGCGACATCGGCGCGCTCAACCCCCGGCTGCATCCCCCGCCCACGCGCCGCGCCGTGCAGACGCTGTTCCTCTGGCCTTTGCTTGCCGGGGCGGCGTTGTGGTTGCTGGCGATGTGGGCTGAAGGCATCGCACCCAGGAGCCGCAAATGACGACTTGGAATGCGCTCTGGACCCAGCCCTGGTTCTGGGCACGCCCCTGGGCCTTTGCCCTGCTGGCCGTGCCGTTGCTGCTGGCCGCGCTGCGGCTGTGGCGCGCCCGCAGCGTGCGCGCCGGGGCGCTGGCCTATGCCGACGCCGCGCTGCTGCCCTTCGCCACCCGCCTGCCGTCGCCGCAGCGCTTGCGGCGTGCGCTGGCGCTCGACCTGCTGCTGTGGGCGCTGCTTGCCACCGCGGCAGCCGGTCCGCGTCAACCCGTGAGCGGCGGCGAGGTGGGCGGCCTGCACCGCATCGCCGTCATGGTGCTGATGGATGCCGGCGCCGACGCCGCAGCACCGACAGCAGCGCCCATTTCTGCGCTGGAGCAGCAGCGCCTGCTGCTGGCTGCGCTGTGGCCGCAACTGCGCGGCGAACGGCTCGGCCTGATCGCCTATGGCGCAGCGCGTCCGGGCGGACAGGTGGTCGCAGCGCAATTGCTGCCGCCGACCGATGACCCCGCCCTGTTCGCGCACGCCACGCAGCAGGCACGCCCCGAAGTATTTGCCGACACGCCCGCTTCCACCGCGCTGCCCGGCCTGCTCGCCCTCGCGCGCCAACGTCTGCAACAGCAAGCCGAGGGCGAGAGCAGCACCGTGCTGCTGCTGGCCGGTGCAGGCGCCCCCGTTCCCGCAGACTTCGACGCCAGCGCGGTGGGGCAGTCTTTGCACCGCGCCCGGTTGCCGCTATTCGTCCTCGCCCTGCCGGGTTTGCCGCCCGAGAGAGCGGCGCTTTTGCATGCTGCGGCACAGATCAGCGGCGGCGGTTTTTCTGCCGTGACCGCAGGCCAGACCGGCGCGGGCAACTGGAACGCGCTCTATGTACGCGGCATCGCCCGCCTGCCGGTTGGCGCAGCCGGCCGGGTGCAGCAAATTACCGCCTGGCGCGAGCTTTACGGCCTGTTTTTGCTGCCCGCGCTGGCGCTGCTGTTCTGGCGCGAGCGCCCGCGCCGCGTGCTGCCCGCCGCGGTCCTGTTGGGCCTGGCGCTGGTGCTCGGTCTGCCCCTTGCACCGCCCGCTCAGGCGCAGCCGCCCGCGTTGGTTTCGAGACCGGACAAACTGCGCGCAGAACACGCCGCCTGGCAGGCCTGGCGGCAGGGCGACTTCACCCGCGCGCAGGCGCTGTACGCCGCCTTGCCCGGCTATGCGGCCCGCATGGGCGAAGGCGCGGCGGCCTACCGGCTGCGGCAATATCAGGTTGCGGCGCCGGCCTTCCACCGCGCCTTGCTGCAGGCCGACACGCCCCAGCAGCGCTTTGTCGCGTTCTACAACCTGGGCGATGCCAGCCTGCACCTGCCCGGACGCACGCTGGAGGCGGTGCAGGCGTTCGACGCCGCGCTGCGCATCCGTCCCGGCGATGCCAACGCCCTGCGCAATGCCCGGCTGGCGCAGCGGCAGTATGAAATCGAGCATCCACCGAGCTATCTGGTGGGCATCGCCAAGCGGGCGCCGCCCATCCACCATTCGCGCTTCGGTCAGCAGGGCTCGAACACGCCCTCGCAACTGCGACACAAACCGCCCAAGCAGGCCTCGGCGCCGCTGCAGCAAACCGCGCCGCTGGCGCCCGGCGGACAGCTCGCCACGGCAGGAGCTACCAACGCCGCCACCGCGCCCTGGCAACCGCCCACGCTCGACTGGGCCGGAGCCGACAAGCGCCTGCAACTGCTGCGCGACGCCAGCGCTGAGCTGCTCGCCCAGCGTGCCGCCATCGACACCCGCACGGCTGCGGAGGAGCGCGCACGATGACGCTGGCCCGCCCCCTCGTCGCGCTGGCTCTTGGTTTCGCTCTGATTGCAGCCGCCCGCCCCGCCGCCGCGCAGGCCAGCCTGCAATGCCGCACCGAGCCCGCTGCCGCCGTGCTCGGCCATCCGCTGCACTGGATACTCACCGCACGCGACCTCGCCGCGCCCCTGCCCAGCTTCACCCCCGCGCAGTTCGCGCCCGACTGGCTGCTGACCGACCAGCAAGGCGCCAGCGGCAACACGGACGGGCACCGCGAGCAGACCGCCACACTCACCCTCTACCCCCTGCGCAGTGGGCGCTTGCCCCTGCCCGCCGTGCAAGCTGGCAGCGCGCGCTGCCCAGCGCAAGTGCTGGATGTGACCCCGGCAGCTACCGGCGAAGCCCCGCTGCAATGGCGCACCCGCATGGCGCCCGCCCGCCCCTACGCTCTGCAAGCGCTGCGCGTGGAACTGTGGGCGATCGGCGGCGGCAATCTGGCGTGGAGCACGCCGCAGCCGCGCAGCGCGCAGGCGCAGATCGCACCGCTGGCCAACGCCGTGCGCACCGAAGTCATCGACGGCGCACCGCAACTCGTGCAAGTGTTCGCCTGGCGCGTGCTGCCCTTGCAGGCTGGCGAGGTGAATGTGGATTTCGGCCTGCTGCGCGCCCATGCCTTCGGCAGCCTGCGCGTTTATGCCCCGCCGCCGCTGCGTTTTGCCGCGCGGGCGCTGCCGCAGTGGTGGCCGGCGGACGGCCTGATCGGCGCGCCGCAACTGCAGGTGCTCTCGGCTCCGGCCCAACTGCCCTTGGGCGACACCACCGCGTGGCGGCTGCGCCTGTCCGCCCCCGGTCTCGACCGGGCGCAGGTGCTGCGCGTGGCGAACCGCTGGAACGCCGCGCTGCCCGCGCGTTTCGGCCCCGCCGGGGTGCAGATAGACCGCGCTCAAGAAGCCTCTGCCGACGCAGGCGACGCCTGGGACATCACCCTTTACCTGCGCCCGAAAACCGCGGGCCGACTGCAACCGCCGGCCCTGCGGCTCGACTATTTCGACCCCCACACCGAACTACCCGCCGCCACGCGCTGGATGCCGCCGCTGCTCACCGTGGCCGATGCCCGCCCGCTGCACCTCGCCATCGGCCTGGGCGGCGCCGCAGCGCTGCTCTTGCTGTTGTTTGCGCTGCGCGCAGCGCGCTGCTGGGCCTGCCGCATCCTGCATGACCGCCGCGCCCTGCACGCGGTGCAACAGGCAGCCGATGCCGCTGCGCTCCAGCAAGCCTGGCTGGCACTGCCGCCCCGGCGCGACCTGCCACCCGCCGACACCCTCGCGCAATGGTTAAACGATGCAGCCCTGCCGCTGCCGCATCCCCTGCACCGCCTGGCCGAGCGCCTGCAGCGCCATCTCTACGCGCTGCAGGCAGAGCCCGACTTCCCCGCGCTGCGCTACGCAGTCCACGCGGCGCTGGCGGCGAGGCGACGAAGGAATTGACCCCGCTACAGCACCACCTTCACCATCGGATGACTGGTGAGCGCGCGATACAGATCGTCGAGCTGCGCGCGGCTGGTGGCGCGGATGGTGCAGGTGCAGCTCAGATAGTTGCGCCCGCTGGAAGGGCGCAGCTCCATCGTCGCCGGATCGAAGTCGGGCGCGTGTTGCAGCACCACGGCGGCAATCGCATCGGCCAGGCCGTCCACATTGGCGCCCATGATTTTGATGGGGAAGTCGCTGGGATAGACGATGAGACTCTCATCGCCGGGCGGGGAGGAAATCGGGTTCATGGCAACCTCAACAGAAAAACTTGGCCTGAATTATCCGGGCTGGCGCGGCGCAGCGGGTCTGGCCCTGCAAATCAGTAATGCGGCGGCAACTCGTCCCACAAGCTTGTGGGCGCTGAAGGCTGATTGTCCGCACGCTGGCGCTGCAACTGCCCCACCTCCCGCAACAACTGCGCGATCTGGTCTTGCTGCCTGGCCACCAAAGTATTGAGCGCGTCAAGCAGGTCTTCCGCATAGCCGAACTTCTCTTCCAGCCGGGTCAGACGGGCGTCGGTTTCAGCATCGGTGGGGGAAGGGTTCATGGGAGTTCTTATTCAATTCAGCGGAGGAGCGAGCAAGACATTTGAGCAAATTCCCGCGCGCAGCGGTAAGCGCTCATGCCTCGCTCGAGATCGATAAAAGGCGCGTAAAGCCGCTTTCCGCAAGCTTTTACACCACCTTACACCTTCGTGCGAGAGACGGCTTCATCCAGCTGACGCCTTCAGCTATGTTCACACAGGTCCACCGGAGAGCAGATGAAAATCACCGGGGTCGGGGAAGCGGTCAGGGCTGTTTTGACCTGTTGTGTAAGGCTTGGAGTGCTACAAGGCTAGACCTGACCCCGGCCTTTTCA
>DZDA01000078.1:10153-11750 GCA_022730375.1 Thiomonas intermedia | reverse complement strand
TGATTGCCGACATGATTGCCGCGGTGGTGAGCGACAACCGGAAATACTTGGCAGGTTCCTGACCGGCTGAGTCGATTCGGCGCAAGCGCTTGCCGCTCAACTCTGCACCAGCCGCTTGGATTTGGCGATGGAAAACAGCATGCCCGCGCCGAGCATGAGGGTGATGAGCGCGGTGCCGCCGTAGCTGACGAAGGGCAGCGGCACGCCGACCACCGGCAGGATGCCCGACACCATGCCCATGTTGACGAAGGCGTAGATGAAAAAAATCAGGGTCACCGACGCCGCCAGCAGGCGCGAGAACAGCGTGGGGGCGTTGGCGGCGATCATCAGCCCGCGCACGATGAAGAAGGTATAGGCGGCCAGCAGCATGAGGTTGCCGGCCAGGCCCCATTCCTCGGCCAGCACCGAGAACACGAAGTCGGTATGCGATTCGGGTACGAAATTCAGATGCGCCTGGGTGCCGTGCAGATAGCCCTGGCCGAACACCCCGCCGGAGCCGATGGCGATCATGCTCTGGATGATGTTGAAGCCTTTTCCCAGCGGGTCGCTCTGCGGGTCGAGCAACATCATCAGCCGCTGCCGTTGATAGTCGTGCATGAAGTGCCACATCACCGGCGCGCCAGCCGCAGCCAGCGCAAACAGCAAGGCGATGACCCGCCACGACAGCCCGGCGAAGAAGATGACGAAAGCCCCGGTGAGCAGCACGAGCAGCGCGGTACCCAGGTCGGGCTGCTTCATGATGAGGCCGACGGGGATGAGCAGCAGCACCGTGGCGATGAAAAAATCCTTCACCCGGATCTGGCCCTCGCGCTTCTGGAAATACCACGCCAGCATCAGCGGCACGGCGATTTTCATGATCTCGGACGGCTGCACCACGGTGATGCCCAGATCGAGCCAGCGGCGCGCGCCCTTGCGCACCAGCCCGAACATGGCCGTGGCGATGAGCAGCGCCACGCCAAAGGTATAGACCGGCACGGCGATCTGCATCAGCCGCTGCGGCGGCACCTGCGCCGCAACGAACAGCACCAGAAAACCGATGCCCAGATTGCGCAGATGATCGTCGAACGGCACATGCGCATCTTGCAGCGCGGAGAACAGCACGATGCAGCCGATGGCCACCAGCCACAGCAGCGCGGCGGCCAGCGGCGCATCGAAGCCGGTGAGATAGGGGCGCACTCGCCGCCAGAGCGGCGGACGGCCGAAGGTCGCACTCATAAAACAGCCCTCCTCGCTGCGCTCTTTCCCACCTCGCGGCTTGCAGGCCGCTCGGATTCAGCAGGCACGCGAACACGCGCAGGCGTGTTCGCTGGTACTGCCTCATCCCCGAAGGAGTGGAGCGCTCTTTCGGAACGGCCGGGCAGAGCGCTCATAGCCTTACCCCTTCCGATTCATCACTCACATCGGGCCGAGCGCCGAAGCGGGTGAACAGCGGCGCGCGCAGCCCGCCCGTGCAGGCGGTGCGCGGGTAGTTGCCCACGGCGTCGGTGTCGAAGGCGGTGGGCTGGGCGCGCGCGCTAGACGCAGCCGCCGGTGCAGGTGCGGGCTTCACCGCAACTCCTGCGGCCCCCATCGCGGCGGCGGCTCCAGAAGCAGCACC
>DZDA01000078.1:0-10053 GCA_022730375.1 Thiomonas intermedia | reverse complement strand
CCAGAAGCAGCACCGGCCGGGGCGGATGTCACTGGGACAGGCGGCGGCTTGGCGCCAGGAATGATCGGCACGCCTTCGCGCTCGCCCGCGTAGGCAAACTGCACCGGCTGCGGCTTGGCGCCGCTGATCTTCTCGATTTCCTCGTCGGTGGGGTAGAGGCCGAGCAGGTGGTAGTCGAGCGCCTTGCGCGCGATGGGCGCGGCTGCAACCCCGCCAAATCCGGCGTTTTCCACAATCAACGCCAGGGCGATCACCGGGTTGTCGGCCGGGGCGTAGACCACGTACAGCGCATGGTCGCGCAGATGGTGCGCCACGTCCTTGGCGTCATAGGTCTGGTTCTGGCCCACGCTGAAGACCTGCGCGGTGCCGGTCTTGCCCGCTGTGGTGTAGAGCGCGCCCTTGAAGGCTTCCGCCGCGGTGCCGCCGGTCTGGTTCACCGCCATCATGCCGCCGTGCACCACCTGCCAGTACGCAGGATTGAGGCCGACGCGCTGAGCCACTGGCGCGACCACCGGCGTGAAGCGGCGCGTGCCCATGTCTTCGATCGCACGCACCACGCGCGGTTCGTAGCGCGTGCCCTGATTGGCCAGCGTGGACAGCGCCGTGGCCATCTGCAGCGGGGTGAAGCTGTTGTAGCCCTGGCCGATGCCCAGGCTGATGGTGTCGCCCGGGTACCAGCGCTGCTGCGCCGGGCTGCGAAAGACCTTGCGCTTCCACTCGCGCGAAGGCAGCACGCCCTTGGCCTCGCCCTTGAGATCGATGCCGGTGACCTGACCGAAGCCGAACTGCTGCGTCCATTTAGCCATGCCGTCCACGCCCCAATCGTGCGCGACCATGTAGAAATACACGTCGCACGACACCTGAATGGCCTTATGCATGTCAACAATGCCATGCCCCCCCGGCACGTCATCGCGAAACCGGTGTCCGGCGAACATGAAAAACCCGGGATCGTGAAAGCTCCACTGCGCGGTGCGGATGCCGTCGGTCAGCGCGCCCGTCGCCAGATAAGGTTTGTAGGTCGAGCCCGGCGGAAAGGTACCGCGCAGAATGCGGTTGAGCATGGGGCGGTCGGGCGAGTTGTTCAGCGCGTCCCAGTTGGCCTGATCGATGCCGTCGACGAACAGATTGGGATCGAAGGTGGGCATGGAGATGAAGCTCAGCACTTCGCCATTTCGCGGATCGATGGCCACGCAAGCCCCGCGCCGCTTGCCGTAGAGGTCTTCGATGAGCTTCTGCAGGCGGATGTCCGCCCCGAGCACCAGATTTTGTCCGGGCGTGGCGGCCACGGTCTTGATCTTGCGCACCGGCCGCCCCACGGCATTGACCTCAACTTCCTCATAGCCGGTGATGCCATGCAGCTGCGTCTCGTAAGCCTGCTCCACGCCCAGCTTGCCGATATGGTCGGTGCCGAGGTAGTTGCTGGCGTCGTCACTGTCGTCGATGCGCTGCTGCTCGGCCTGGTTGATGCGGCCGATATAGCCCAGCAGATGGCAGCCCAGAGCGCCCAGCGGATAGTTGCGAAACAGCCTTGCCCGCACATTCACACCCGGAAAGCGAAAGCGCTGCGCCACGAAGCGAGCCACCTCATCATCATTGAGCTTGTTGAGAATCGGCAGTGACTGAAAGCGCCGCGACTGCCCCAGCAGATTGTTGAAGCGCCGCTCGTCAAACGGCGTGATGGGCACGATGGCCTTGAGCGCATCGATGGTGTCCTGCAACGTGCCCTTCACCTTCGACGGCGTGATCTCCAGCGTGTAGGCCGCGTAGTTGTTGGCCAGGATGATGCCGTTGCGGTCGAGAATCAGCCCGCGCTGCGGCGGAATCGGCACCAGCGCAATGCGGTTGTCCTGCGCCTGGGTCGAAAACTGCCGATGCCGCACCACCTGCAGCCACACCCAGCGACCGATCAGCAGCGCAAAGCTCAGCACCACCACGGCTGCAGCCAGAATCAGGCGGCGGCGGAAGCGGAACAGCTCGCGTTCAATGTTGCGCAGCTCGGTCATCGCAAGGAAGGGTCAAATAAGGATGGAGCGCGTTGCGGGCACAAGGTTCAGCACGGCTGCCATCACAAAGGCCGATTGCGGTCGGAATCCGGCGCGCGCCGCTGCGGCGCCAGCAGCAGCCAAGACAGCAAGGGCCACAGCGCTGCCTGCACAAACGGCGCCAACAAAAACGCCCAGCCCGGAAAGCTGCCGCCAGCCCACATGCCCACCAGCAGCAACAACACCTGCGTGGCCACGAACAGCGGCAGCACATGCAAAGCCTGCTGCAGCGGCGGAAACCACAGCAGCCGCCGGTGCAGCGTGATGGCGAAATAGCTCAGCACCGTGTAAGCCAGCGCATGCTGTCCCAGCACCGAACCCTGCTGCACATCCACCGCCAGCCCCAGCACGAACGCCACGGCCATGCCCACGCGGCGCGGCTGTTGCACATTCCAGAACACCAAGGTGAGCGCGACCAGATCAGGCATCCACGCCAGACGGCCCAGCGGCAGAAAGTCGATCAGCAGCGCCATCAGCAGACTCAGCGCGATGAACCAGGGGTTGACCGGCAGCAGCAACACCTCGCGCGCACCGCCCGCAGGGGCCCGGGCGGAAGGCATGGCACCCTGATCAGAACGACGGCGGCGGGGCTGGAAAGACACGGCGGTCAGATCAGTGTGAGGCGGCTGCGGCAGGCTTAGACGCCGCCCTACCCGACTTTTGCACCTGGGGCTCGGCAGCCTTGGCCGCCGGCCCTGCCACCAGCGGCGTGAGCGGTTGAAGCACCAGCACATGCCGTCCGCCTTCGACATCGGCAAGCGGCGCACACATCACCCGGGCAAACGCGGTATCGCGCTGGCGCGTTACGGCCGTGACCCGCGCCACGCGCAGGCCCGCCGGATAGATGCCGTCCACCCCGCTGGTCACCAGCACATCGCCCACGCGCACATCGGCGGCAGCGGGCATCCAGCGCAGTTCCATGCCGCCCTGGCCCAGCCCCGGCTCGCCGTACACCACGCCGCGTTCGCCAGTGCGCTGGTTCTGCACCGGCACCACGGCGTCGCGGTCGGTGATGAGGGTGACTTCGGCGCTCCACGGGTAGTCGCGCGTGACCTGGCCGAGCAGCCCGGTTTCGTCGATCACCGGCGAGCCGAGTTCGACGCCCTGCAGACGACCGCGGTCGATCACCACGGTGCGGCTGAACGGATCGCTGGCCTGCGCGCTGATCTGCGCCGCCACCGACTTCGGCGGCAGGCTCTGCTGCAACTGGAGCAGACCGCGCAGGCGGTTGTTTTCCAGCCGCAACTGCGCTTCGAGCTGGGACTGCAACGACAAGGCCACATTGGCGCGCTGCAAGCGGCTGATTTCAGCTTGCGCCTTGGTCGGCGCTTCAAGATAGCCGCCCAGTTGCCGCGACCAGTCCACCGGCGCCTGCGCCATGCGCTGCAAGGGATAGATCGCCACCGACAGGCCCTGGCGCAGCATGGGCGTGACCTTGAACCGCACATCCAGCGCCATCAGCAAAATGGCCAGCGCGGAGAACAGCACCAGCCGCGTGAGCGCAGAAGGCCCCTGCCGGAAAAACGGCGGGGGTGAACGCTCAAGAGTGCCGTAGGCCATGGGAACGAGAACAAACGCAGGGCGTAAAAGGCGTGGATCGAAACGGCTCGAATCGAAAGGGCCCGGATCGCAGACGCAACGGCATCAGTGAAGCACCCCGGCGCACCCCGAGAAGATCGCCGCTCAAAAAACCGCCGCAATAAAAACCGTCGATTACTCCGACGTGAAAATGGTGCCCAGCCGATCCATGCGCTCCAGCGCCATGCCGCTGCCGCGGGCCACGCAGGTCAGCGGGTCTTCGGCCACCAGCACCGGTAGGCCGGTTTCTTCGGCGAGCAGGCGGTCGAGGTCGCGCAGCAGCGCGCCGCCGCCGGTGAGCATCATGCCGCGCTCGGCGATGTCGGCGCCCAGCTCAGGCGGGGTTTGTTCGAGCGCGTTTTTCACCGCCGAGACGATCTGGTTGAGCGGATCGGTCAGCGCTTCGAGAATTTCATTGGAACTGATGGTGAAGCTGCGCGGCACGCCTTCGCTCAAGTTTCGGCCCTTCACTTCCATTTCCTTGACCTCGGAGCCAGGGAAGGCAGAGCCGATCTGCTTCTTGATGGCTTCTGCCGTGGGCTCGCCGATCAACATGCCGTAATTGCGCCGGATGTAGTTGATGATGGCCTCGTCGAACTTGTCGCCGCCCACGCGCACACTGCCCTTGTACACCGTACCGCCCAGCGAAATGACGCCGACTTCGGTGGTGCCGCCGCCGATGTCCACGATCATCGAGCCGGTGGCTTCGCTCACCGGCAGCCCGGCGCCAATGGCCGCAGCCATGGGCTCTTCGATGAGATACACCTCGCTGGCGCCAGCGCCCAGGGCCGACTCGCGAATGGCGCGGCGCTCGACCTGGGTGCTGCCGCAGGGCACGCAGATGATGATGCGCGGGCTGGGCCGGAACATCCGGGTGTCGTGCGCCATCTTGATGAACTGCTTGAGCATCTGCTCGGTCACCGTGAAGTCGGCGATCACGCCGTCTTTCATCGGGCGGATGGCCTCGATATTGCCCGGCACCTTGCCGAGCATCTGCTTGGCTTCCTTGCCCACGGCCTGAATGGTTTTCTTGCCGCTGGGGCCGCCCTCATGGCGGATGGCGACAACCGACGGCTCGTCGAGCACGATGCCCTTGCCGCGCACATAAATGAGTGTGTTGGCGGTGCCAAGGTCGATGGCGAGATCCGTCGAAAAATACTGGCGAAAGGTTCGGAACATGGAATATGTCGGCGCCAAAGCGCGCCCGGCTTTCTGGTGATGTGTGAAATAAGCAACAAACGGGCTTGATTTTTCGGCCAAATCCCGCGCGCCAAAGCGAAGCATCATAACCCATGCATGCGCATAAAATGGCGTTTTCCGCAGACCTCCATCGGGTAAATTCCCCGTTCCGTCCGCTTGCCAGACGGCAGGTTTTGCGCTGCGGATGCTGCGCCTTCGATTCCCGCCCCACCATGTCACTCACTCTTCCCGATATCGACCGTCTGGCGCAACTCGCCCGGCTGGATCTGACCGCCAGCGAGCGCGACCACATGCTGACCGACCTGAATGCGTTTTTTGCCGTGGTCGAGCAAATGCGTGCGGTGAATACCGACGGCGTTGAGCCGCTTTCTCACCCGCTCTCCGCCGTACAGGACATGCCGCTGCGCCTGCGCGACGACGCCGTGACCGAGGGCAATATCCGCGACGCCGCGCTGCGCAACGCGCCCGACGCGCAGGACGGACTTTTCCTCGTGCCGAGGGTGGTCGAATGAGCGCGTCCTTGACCGATTTCGCCACGGCCGACCTGCGCACGCTTTCCGCCGCGCTGGCCGCCCGGCAAGTGTCCAGCGCTGAACTCACCCGCGCCGCGCTCGACCGCATCGCCGCCCACGCCGATCTGGGTGCCTTCCTCCACGTCGATGCCGAAGGCGCACTGCAAACCGCGCAGGCCGCCGATGCGGCCCGCGCCGCAGGCGACACCCGGCCGCTGCTGGGCGTGCCGCTGGCGCACAAAGACGTGTTCGTCACCCGCGCCCTGCCGGCCACCGCCGGTTCGCGCATGCTGACCGGTTATGTCAGCCCGTTCGACGCCACCGTGGTCGCCCGTCTGGGCTCGGGCGCAGATGACTTTGCGGGCGCGGGCATGGTCACGGTCGGGAAGTCCAATATGGATGAGTTCGCCATGGGCTCGGCCAACGAGAACTCGGCTTACGGCCCGGTGCGCAACCCCTGGGACTTGGCCGCCATTCCCGGCGGCTCGTCGGGCGGGTCGGCCGCGGCGGTGGCCGCAAGGCTCGTCCCCGCCGCCACCGGCACTGACACCGGCGGCTCGATCCGCCAGCCCGCGGCCATGTGCGGCATCACCGGCATCAAACCGACCTACGGCCTATGCTCGCGCTACGGCATGATCGCCTTCGCCTCCAGCCTCGACCAGGCCGGGCCGATGGCGCAGACCGCGTGGGACTGCGCCGCCCTGCTCACCGCGATGACCGGGTTCGACCCGCGCGACGCCACCAGCGTGCAGCACGCCGTGCCCGACTATGTCGCCGCGCTCGATCAAGCCCTGCCGGGCGCCGATGCGGCGCTCCCCCTCAAAGGCCTGCGCATCGGCCTGCCGCGCGAGTACTTCGGCGCGGGTCTGGCCGCCGATGTCGAAGCTGCCGTGCGCAACGCCCTCAAGACAATCGAGCGCCTGGGCGCCACCTTGGTGGACGTCTCGCTGCCGCTGACCGAACTATCCATTCCGGCCTACTACATCATCGCCCCGGCCGAGGCCAGCTCCAACCTGAGCCGCTTCGACGGCGTGCGCTTCGGCCACCGCGCCGCGCAGTACAAAGACCTGGCCGAGATGTATGGCAAGAGCCGCGCCGAAGGCTTCGGCCCCGAGGTCAAGCGCCGCATCATGATCGGCGCCTACGTGCTGTCGCACGGTTATTACGACGCCTACTACTTGCAGGCGCAGAAAATCCGCCGCCTCATCGCTGACGATTTCGCCCGCGCCTTCACCCAGTGCGACGTGATCGCAGGCCCGGTGTCGCCCACAGTGGCCTGGAACTTGGGCGACAAGGCCGACCCGCTGGCCAACTACCTGGCCGACATCTACACCCTCTCGGCCAGCCTGGCCGGGCTGCCGGGCATGAGCGTGCCCGCAGGCTTCGGCGCAGGCGCCAACGCGCGCCGCCCAGTCGGCCTGCAACTCATCGGCCCGCACTTCGCCGAGAGCCGTCTGCTGCAGGTCGCACACCAGTTCCAGCAGGTGAGCGACTGGCATCGCCGCAGCCCCTTCTGAGCAAGGAAAAACTCATGACAACAACGTCTCAGGTGCTGCAAGGCGATTGCGCCGACGTGCTCCAGTCCTTCCCGGATCAGAGTGTCGATCTGATCGTCACATCCCCCCCTTATGCCGACCGGCGCAAGAACACCTATGGCGGCATCGCCCCGGAAAAATACGTGGCATGGTTTCTGCCGCGCTCCGCTGAATTTCTCCGCGTGCTGAAACCCTCGGGATCGTTCATTCTGAATATCAAGGAAAAGGCCGAGAACGGCGAACGCCATACCTATGTTCTCGAACTCATCCTCGCCTTGCGCCAACAGGGATGGCTGTGGACGGAAGAATACATCTGGCACAAACGCAACTGCTATCCCGGCAAGTGGCCCAATCGCTTTCGCGATGCCTGGGAGCGCTGCTTGCACTTCACCAAAGAGCGCAAGTTCACGATGAATCAGGAGGCGGTCATGGTGCCGATGGGCGATTGGGCAGGCAGTCGGCTCAAATCACTGAGCAAGAACGATGTGGTGCGCTATGACTCGCAGGTCGGCAGCGGTTTCGGCAAGAACATCGCAAACTGGCTGGAGCGTCCCATGGCCTATCCCACCAATGTGCTGCACCTTGCGACCGAATGCGGGAACAAAAATCACAGCGCCGCGTTTCCACAAAATTTGCCAGAGTGGTTCATCAAGCTGTTCTCCAATCCCGGAGATACCGTGCTCGACCCCTTTGTCGGCTCTGGAACGACACTGAAGGCAGCGCATGAGCTGGGACGCAACGGCATCGGCATTGATCTCTCCGCAGAGTATTGCGACATGGCAAAAGAAGCCACTGGCAAACAACTGGCACTCATGGAGGAGCCTGCGATCTATGGACAAAAGCCTTAAACAGGGACTCACTGCTTTCATCGAGAGCCATATTCCGCACTTCCACGCCAAACGGCTCCAAAGCCTGGAAGGAATTCAGCTCAAAACGGTGCTCAAACGAAAGAATCCGTATCTGTTCAAAGCCAAATACGTCGAATCAGCGCCCGATCTGGTTAGGCAATTGCTCGACGCCCATCTCTCTTCGCAAGAAGAAACCATCTTTGGCGACTTCCTGGAAAGCCTGGCGATCGAGGTGTGCGCACTCGTTTACAGCGGTCGAAAATCGACCAGCGAAGGCATCGATCTGGAATTTGACCGCGACGGCGCGCGCTATATCGTCTCCATCAAATCCGGCCCGAACTGGGGAAACTCCAGCCAGATCAAAAAAATGCGCGAGCACTTCAAACAGGCGCGGCGCATCTACGGCCAGAGCAAGCACCTCATTGCCGTCAATGGCTGCTGCTATGGCCGTGATTCCAAGCCCGAAAAGGGCGACTACCAAAAACAATGCGGGCAGGCGTTCTGGGAGCTGATTTCCGGCGAGGCCACGATGTATGAAGACATCATTGAACCCCTGGGGCATCAAGCCAAAGCGCGCAACGAAGAATTTCTCGGAGCCTACGCCAAGGTGATCAATCGGTTCAGCGCCGGATTCATTGCGGAGTTTTGTCAGCCAGACGGTGCCATCGACTGGCCCAAACTTGTCGCCTTCAACTCGTCGCGCGAGCAGCCCCGGCGCGGCATTCCAACCTGAGCCCGACGATGGATCTGCACACCTGGCTGACGTTCTTCGCCGCAAGCTGGCTCATCAGCCTGTCGCCCGGCGCGGGCGCGATCTCGTGCATGACCACGGGGCTGCGGCACGGCTGGCGTGTGGGCGTGTGGAACATCTTCGGCCTGCAACTGGGCATCGCCGCCATTCTGGTGGTGGTTGCCGCTGGGCTGGGCGCGATTCTGGCCGCGAGCGAAACCGCGTTCAGTGTGATCAAGTGGTTCGGCGTGGCCTACCTGCTTTGGCTGGGCATTCAGCAATGGCGCGCCCCGGCGCATGGGCTGGCTGATGCCGATGGCAGCGCAAAAAACACCACGCCCCCCACGCACGGCCAGCTTGTGCTGCGCGGCTTTCTCATCAACGCCAGCAACCCCAAGGGGCTGGTCTTCATGCTCGCGGTGCTGCCGCAGTTCATCAACCCCGCCGCGCCGCAACTGCCGCAGTATCTGCTGTGCGGGCTGTCGCTGTTCATCACCGACATCGTGGTGATGAATGGCTACACCCTGCTGGCTGCGCGGGTGCTGCGCGCCCTGCGATCAAAGCAGCATCAACTCTGGCTGCAGCGCAGTTTTGGCACCTTGTTCATCGCCGCCGCGCTGCTGCTCTCGGCGTTCCGCCGTTCAAACTAATCAAGGAATCGCGTCATGCAATGGGAAGTGGTCATCGGGCTGGAAACCCACGTTCAGCTCTCCACCCAGTCCAAGATGTTTTCCGCCGCGTCCACCGCGTTCGGCGCCGCGCCCAATACGCAGGCCTGCGCCGTCGATCTGGCGCTGCCCGGCGTGTTGCCGGTGGCCAACCGCGCTGCGGTGGAACGCGCCATCCGCCTCGGTCTCGCCTTAGGCGCCACCATCGCGCCGCGCTCCGTCTTCGCCCGCAAGAACTACTTCTACCCTGATCTGCCCAAGGGCTACCAGATCAGCCAGTACGAGATTCCCGTGGTGCAGGGCGGCGTGGTCGATTTTCTGGTGGACGGCAAACCGCACCGCCTGCAGCTCACCCGCGCCCACCTCGAAGAAGACGCGGGCAAGTCGTTGCACGAAGCCGGCCTGTTCGACCGCGCAGGCAACGCCGCCAGCGGCATCGACCTCAACCGCGCGGGCACGCCGCTGCTCGAAGTCGTCACCGAGCCCGATATGCGCAGCGCCCGCGAAGCCGCCGAATACGCCCGCGCCCTGCATGCGCTGGTGATGTGGCTGGACCTCTGCGACGGCAACCTGCAGGAAGGCTCGTTCCGCTGCGACGCCAACGTCTCCGTGCGCCGCCCCGGCGAACCCTTGGGCACGCGCTGCGAAATTAAAAACCTCAACAGCTTTCGCTTCCTCGAAAAAGCCATCGAATTTGAGGTGCGCCGCCAGATCGAACTCATCGAAGACGGCGGCAAGGTGGTGCAGGAAACCCGGCTGTACGACCCCGACAAGGGCGAGACCCGCACCATGCGCACCAAGGAAGACGCGCACGACTACCGCTACTTCCCCGACCCCGACCTGCCGCCGCTGGTCATCTCGCCCGAGTGGATCGAGCGGGTACGTGCCGACATGCCCGAGCTTCCCGGCCAGATGGCCGCGCGCTTCGTCGCGGCACAAG
>DZDA01000077.1:5998-11839 GCA_022730375.1 Thiomonas intermedia | reverse complement strand
TCATCCCCCTCGGGGGGCCTGACGCGAACGCGGCAGGTCTGGGGGCGCTCTCAGCGCCAGCCCTGCCGCATTTCGCCAGCCGCCTGGTGCGCTGGCAGCGCCAGCACGGGCGGCACGACCTGCCCTGGCAGGTGCGCGATCCCTACCGGGTCTGGCTGTCGGAGATCATGCTGCAGCAGACGCAGGTCGCCACGGTCATCGATTACTACGCGCGTTTCACGGCCCTGTTTCCCACGGTGCAGGCGCTCGCCGCGGCGCCTGAAGATGCCGTGCTGGCCGCCTGGAGCGGGCTGGGCTACTACCAGCGGGCCCGCAATCTGCACCGGTGTGCGCAGATCGTGGTCGAAACGCATGGCGGCGCGTTCCCGCAAACGGCGGAAAGCCTCGCCACGCTGCCGGGCATCGGCCCCTCCACGGCGGCGGCGATTGCCGCGTTCTGCTTCGACGAGCGCGCCGCCATTCTCGACGGCAATGTGCAGCGCGTGCTCTGCCGCAGTCACGGCATCGACGATCCGGTTCCCGCCACGGCCACCACGCGCAGGCTCTGGTCGCTCGCGCGCAGCCTGCTGCCCGAGGCGCAAGACATGGCCGCCTACACGCAGGGGCTGATGGATCTGGGCGCCACCGTGTGCAAGCCGCGCCAGCCTGCCTGCACCGAATGTCCTTTTGCCACGGATTGCCGCGCCCATTTGGCGGGCGATCCGCAGCGCCTGCCCGTGCGCAAGGCGGCGCGCAAAAGCCGCCCGCAGCGCAGCACCGTCATGCTCTGGTTGCGCAACTCGCCGGACGGTCTTTGCTGGCTGGAAAAGCGCCCGCAACTGGGCCTCTGGCCAGGGCTGTGGAGCCTGCCGCAATTCGATGCGCCCGAGCAGGCGCTGTCGTTCGCCGCGCAGATCGGACAGGTGATCGGCCAGCGAGAACTGGCGCCGTTTCGCCATGCGTTCACCCATTTCGAGCTGACCGTGCACCCCCTGCTCGTCGACGTCCAAGCCCAGCCCAGGGCCGCGGAGCCACAAGGCCAGTGGCTCGATCTTGAACAGGCCGCGCGGCTGGGGCTGCCCGCGCCAGTTCGCAGCCTGTTGCTGCAGCAAGTTCCGCCTGCTGACGCTCCACCCCCGGCCGTGCTGCAGAAATGAACGGGGCAGACGACGACATCGCACTGCTCGGCGTCGATTTCAGCAGTGCGCCCAATCGGCGCAAACCCATCGTGATCGCACAGGGACGGCTGGCTCAAGACCCATCGCACACTGTGATCCTGCAGGACTTCACCCGGCTCGACACGCTGGCGTCGTTCGGTCAGTGGCTACAGACGCCCGGCCCCTGGATCGGCGCCTTCGACCTGCCGTTCGGCCTGCCGCGCGAATTGATCGACACCCTGCGCTGGCCCGGCCATCGAGAAGACGAAGCCCCACTGCCTTGGGAGCGGCTGATCTCGCATCTGCGCCACCAGAGCCGCGCGCAACTGCGCGAAGTCTTCCGCAGCTTTTGTGCCGCCCGCCCTGCAGGGGCGAAATTCGCCCACCGCGCCTGCGATCAGCCCGCGGGGTCTTCGCCGTCGATGAAATGGGTGAATCCGCCCGTCGCCTGGATGCTGCACGCAGCAGCGCCTTTGCTGCTCGATGCTGAGGTCACGCTGCCGGGTCTGCGCGATGGCGATCCGCTGCGCGTGGCGCTCGAAGCCTATCCGGGCCATGCCGCCCGTGCCGTTCTGGGGCGGCGCAGTTACAAGAGTGATGACCCCGCGAAGCAGACCGCCGAACGTGAAGCCGCACGCGACTTGCTGCTGGCGGCGATGGAAAGCGGGCGTCACCCGCTGGGCATCCGTCTGCAGTGCACCGATGAGCAACGCAATCACATGCGGCTCGACGCGCGCGGCGACACGCTGGACGCTGCGCTCTGCCTGATGCAGGCAGCGTGGGCCTGTATCAGGCGGCATCGAGGCTATGGACTTCCAAAAGCCATCGACCCGATCGAAGGATGGATCGTCAGCGTGCCTCAGCCCTGAGCCGCGACAAACCCCTGAGCCTCAAGAATCAGACGATGGCCAGGTGTCCGGTATCGCTGCCAATATCGGCGTTGCGCGCGCGCTTGCTGTCGAGTTTGATGCGCAGCCGCAGGTCATTGACCGAGTCGGCATTGCGCAGCGCGTCTTCGTAGCTGATTTTTTCGGCATCGAACAGGTCGAACAGCGACTGGTCGAAAGTCTGCATGCCCAGTTCGCGCGAGCGCCGCATCACATCCTTGATCTCGGTGAGCTTGCCCTCGAAGATCTGGTCGGCGATCAACGGCGAATTGATCATGACCTCCACCGCAGCCACCCGGCCCTTGCCGGTCTGCAACGGCACCAGCCGCTGCGACACCAGCGCCCGCAGATTCAGCGACAGATCCATCAGCAGCTGCGCGCGGCGATCCTCGGAAAAGAAGTTGATGATGCGGTCGAGTGCCTGGTTGGCATTGTTGGCGTGCAGCGTGGCCAGCACCAGGTGGCCGGTTTCGGAGAACACCACCGCGTGCTCCATGGTCTCGCGGTCGCGGATTTCGCCCATCAAAATGACATCCGGCGCCTGGCGCAGGGTGTTCTTCAGCGCCGCCTCCCAGCTATCGGTGTCGAGGCCGACCTCGCGCTGAGTCACGATGCAGTTCTTGTGCGGATGCACGAACTCGATCGGGTCTTCCACAGTAATGATGTGGCCGTGCGAATTTTCATTGCGAAAATCCAGCATGGCGGCCATCGAGGTCGATTTGCCCGAGCCGGTGGCTCCGACAAAAATGATCAGCCCGCGCTTATTCATCGCCAGAGTTTTAAGCACCGGCGGCAATCCCAGGCTGTCGATGGACGGCAAGTCTTGCGGGATCTGCCGCAGCACGATGCCCACCTTGCCCTGCTGGATGAAAGCATTGCAGCGGAAGCGGCTGAGCCCGGCCGGGGAGATGGCGAAGTTGCACTCTTTGGTGCGCTCGAACTCGGCCGACTGTTTGTCGTTCATGATCGAGCGCGCCAGCGCCAGCGTGTGCTGGCTGCTGAGCGCCTGCGACGACAGCTTGGAAACGGCGCCATCGACCTTGATGGCCGGTGGAAAATCGGCCGTAAGAAACAAATCCGAGCCGCCCCGGCTGATCATCAGCTTGAGCAGATCGTTGATGAATTTTGAAGCCTGATCACGATCCATACGCCCCCCAGCGCTTGTTCATGTTTTGAATACGGTGGTTCATGCCGCAAGCCGCGCGCATCAACCGCCGGGCGAAGTCGCGGCGACGCGCGCACTGAGCTTGCGCAGGCGCAGCGACAAGCGACGCGCCAGCGAGCCGATGAGACGGCAGGCCGCGGCCGGGTCTTGCGCAATCATGCGGTCGAGATCGCTGGCTTCGAGCACCGCAATCTCGCTGTCGGTCAGCGTAGTGCAGTACGACCAGCGCGGCGCAGCGTCAACCAGCGACATCTCGCCCAGCATGCTGCCTGCGCGCACTTCGGTGAGGCGCAGCCTGTCGCCCCAGGGTTGCATGCGATCGACCGCCACCGCGCCTCGCAGCAGCACCACCATGAAGCTGCCCGTCTCTCCCTGCGCGATGAGATCGGCATTGGCCTTGACGGTGTAGAAATGAAAGTACTTGACGCAGCGCTCCAGGTCGGCGGGCGTCAGCCCGGCCATGTATTTGTCCTGCTGCCAGAGTTCGAGCAGGCGCTGGCCGCCGGTGCTGCGCGACAGCTTGGTCACACCGATCTCGGCCGAGCGCTGCGACCAATCGACCACAGACTCCAGGCTGGAGACTTCCGCGTCATGGAAGCCGGTGGTGAAAAACTGAGACTCGGGCGCATCGTCCACCCCGTCTTTGCGCGAACCGGCGCGGAGTTTGTCGAATAGTTTCATGGCCTGCTGGGTGCGAGTGGGAAGGGAGTGCGGAGCGCGAAGTGTGGAGTGCGCAGGTGGTGCGTCTGGGCTGACTCAGGCGCCGGGGAAGTTTTCGGGCTGCTTGGCCTTGGTGCGCGCTTCCGTGGCGGACACCATATTGCGCTTGACCAGATCGGCCAGATTCTGGTCCAGCGTCTGCATGCCGTAGGACTGGCTGGTCTGGATCATGGAATACATCTGCGCAATCTTGTTTTCGCGGATGAGGTTGCGAATGGCCGGGGTGCCGATCATGATTTCATGCGCCGCCACCCGGCCGGAACCATCTTTCTTTTTGCACAGGGTTTGCGAGATCACACCGATCAACGCCTCCGACAGCATGGCGCGCACCATTTCCTTTTCTTCCGCCGGGAACACGTCGACGATCCGGTCGATGGTCTTGGGCGCCGACGAGGTGTGCAGCGTGGCGAACACCAGGTGGCCGGTTTCGGACGCGGTGAGCGCCAGACGAATGGTTTCGAGGTCGCGCATTTCGCCCACCAGAATCGCATCCGGGTCTTCGCGCAGCGCCGAGCGCAGCGCATTGGAAAAGCCCAGGGTATGCGCCCCGACTTCGCGCTGATTGATGAGCGCCTTTTTGGACTGATGCACAAACTCGATCGGATCTTCGATGGTGAGGATGTGGCCGTACTCGGTCTCGTTGTAATGATTGATCATCGCCGCCAGGGTGGTCGACTTGCCCGAACCCGTCGGCCCGGTCACCAACACCAGACCGCGCGGCTTGAGCGCCAGATCGGCGAAGATTTTCGGTGCGTTGAGATCGTCGAGGGTGAGCACCTTGCTCGGAATGGTGCGGAAAACCGCGCCGGCGCCGCGCGCCTGGTTGAAGGCATTGACGCGAAAACGCGCCAGTTGCGGCACCTCGAAGGAGAAGTCGACCTCGAGAAACTCTTCGTAGTGCTTGCGCTGCGAATCGCTCATGATGTCGTACACCATGGCGTGCACCGCCTTGTGGTCGAGCGGCTCGACGTTGATGCGCCGCACGTCGCCGTGCACGCGGATCATGGGCGGCAGACCCGCCGAGAGGTGCAGATCGGAGGCGTCGTTCTTGACGCTGAATGCGAGCAGTTGTGTGATATCCAAGCGATGTCTCCCCCGAGCAAGCTTGTGCGTGACGGTGCGTCAGCCACTCGACTATCGATTGGGCTATCTTAAGGTCAGAACGACGGTTTCCCGCAATTCGGCGGGCCGACCGGTGTGGAATTGTTGTATCGATCCAGATTTTGTTGGCCCATGTCCCTCGCCTCCCCTCTCGCCCAGCCTCTGTCCACGGTGCGCCAGCGCATCGCACAAGCCGCCGCCGCAGCCGGGCGCGATCCGCGCTCTGTCACCCTGCTGGCGGTGTCCAAAACCTTTCCCGCAGAAGACATCGCCCGCGCCGCCGCAATCGGGCAAACCGCCTTCGGCGAGAACTATGTGCAGGAAGCGGTGGACAAGATCGCCGCGGTGCGCCCGGACTGGCCCGCGCTGCAATGGCATTTCATCGGGCCGCTGCAAAGCAACAAGACCCGCGACGTCGCCGAACATTTCGATTGGGTGCACAGCATCGACCGCCTCAAGCTGGCCCAGCGCCTGAGCGACCAGCGGCCCGCAGAACGGGCGCCGCTGCAGGTCTGCATCCAGGTCAATGTGGATGGCGAGACCACCAAAAGCGGCGTGCGCCCGGAAGACGCATCAGCGCTGGCGGCGGCAGTGGCCGCCCTGCCCCGACTGCGTCTGCGCGGGTTGATGTGCATTCCCGAGCCCAGAGCCGACGCCGCCGCACAACGCGAGCCCTTCGCCCGGCTGCGCAAGCTGCGCGACGCCATCGCCGCCGAGCGCGGTCTGACGCTCGACACCCTGTCGATGGGCATGAGCGCCGATCTTGAAGCCGCGATTCTGGAGGGCGCCACCATCGTGCGCGTAGGTTCGGCGATTTTCGGTGCACGCCCTG
>DZDA01000077.1:0-5898 GCA_022730375.1 Thiomonas intermedia | reverse complement strand
GGTGCACGCCCTGCTTTGGGCGCCAAAGCCTGATGGGTGCCGCCGAAACCAGGCTGGCCCGGCGCGCCTGGGTGAGCGGACGGGTGCAGGGTGTGTCGTTCCGCGCCGCAACCCGCGCCAAAGCGCTGTCGCTGGGGCTGCGAGGGCAGGCCGTCAACCTGCCGGATGGTCGGGTAGAAGTGTGGGTTTGCGGTGATGCGCATGCGGTGCAAGCCCTGCTCGAATGGCTGCGGATCGGACCTCCCGCTGCGCGGGTGGACGCGGTGCAGATCATGCCTGCCGACGCCGAAGGCTGCCCCGAAGTTTTTCAGGTGGGTTGATTTTGGCCGATGCGCCGCCCACGTCCGCTGCGAACCGCATCGGCGAGTTGCTCCAGCACCCTCACCGTGGACTCCCAGCCGATGCAGCCGTCGGTGATGCTCTGCCCGTACCGCAGCGCCGACAGATCTGCCGTGAGCGCCTGCTTGCCCTCGACCAGATGGCTCTCCAGCATGACGCCGAGAATGCGGCGGCTGCCCGCGGCGATCTGCGCACCGATCTCGGCCGCCACCTGCGGCTGGCGCCGATAGTCGCTTCGGCTGTTGGCATGGCTGCAGTCGATCATCACCCGGCCAGGCAGATCGGCCGCCTGCAGCGCGGCCACGGCTGCGTCCACGCTGGCGGCATCGAAATTCGGCCCTGCGTCGCCGCCCCGCAGGATGAGGTGGCAATCGGCATTGCCGGTCGTGGTGATCACCATGGCCCGGCCGTCGAGTGAGATTGAGGGAAAGCGGTGAGTTTGCGCCGCTACCACGATGGCGTCCACCGCCGTCTGCAGCTTGCCGCTGGTCGGGTTCTTGAACCCCAGCGGGGCCGACAGCGCCGAGGCCATCTGCCGATGCAGCGGGCTTTCGGTGGTGCGGGCGCCGATGGCGCCCCAGCTCAGCAGCTCGGCGTAGTACTGCGGCGTGACCAGATCGAGAATCTCAGAAGCTGCCGGAATGCCCAGGCGCGCGCATTCCACCAGCAGGCGTCGGGCCTTGAGCAAACCCTTATGCAGATCGCCGCGGCCGTCCAGATCAGGGTCGTAGATCATGCCCTTCCAGCCCAGACGGGTACGCGGCTTCTCGAAATACACCCGCATCACCAAAAACAAGGCATCGTCGAAGCGCGGGGCCACTTCACGCAGACGCCGTGCATACTCAATCGCCGCCGCGGTGTCGTGGATGGAGCAAGGTCCGACGACGACCATCAGCCGGTCGTCATCGCCCCGCACGATGTTGTGCACCGTCTGGCGCGCGCGGGCGACGACCTGCGCCTGGGCCTCGCTGACCGGCACTTCGGCCCGCAATTCGTTCGGCGTGGGCAACAGCTCTTCCCGCGCAATGTGGAGATCGGCAATACGCGTCGACATGACCATCCTTGAATAAACGATTCCAAAAAAACTAGGTCAGCCTGCGCAGATCGGGAAGCCCGGCATCAGCCGTGTGGCGCGCAAGCCGCATGGCCTGTGCCTCGTCGGTGCGCGCAAGCTCGGTCAGCACCCGCAGCCAGAGCGCGGGCTGCTGCGGCAGCGGCGCGCAGTAGAGCAGGTCGCCGCCACGCTGCACCGCCAGAACCGGAAAGTTGGGCGGCTCATAATCGCCGAGCGCATCGGCGCGATCCTCGACATCGATCCAGGCCCAGCGCACCGCGAGATCGGGCGGCAGTTGCGCCGCCAGCGCGTCGAAGCCTGCGCGCCAGTCGCGGCAGATGCCGCACCACTGCGCGCACAGGCAGGCGACGAGCAGCGGTTTCATCACCGGCGGGCGGTTTACCGCAGCGCCTTGAAGCGCAGACGGTGCGGCCGTGCGCCCTCCTCGCCCAGACGGCGCTTCTTGTCGGCCTCGTATTCCTGGTAGTTGCCCGAGAAGAAGGTCCACTGCGAATCACCTTCAGCCGCGAGGATGTGGGTGGCGATGCGGTCGAGAAACCAGCGGTCGTGGCTCGACACCATGATGCAGCCCGCGAACTCGAGCAGCGCATCTTCGAGCGCGCGCAGGGTTTCGACGTCGAGGTCGTTGGACGGCTCATCGAGCAGCAGCACATTGCCGCCGGAAATCAGGGTCTTGGCCAGATGCAGCCGCCCGCGCTCCCCGCCGGAGAGCTTGCCCACGATCTTCTGCTGATCGCCGCCCTTGAAATTGAACCGCCCGCAATAGGCGCGCGAGGGCACCTGGAACTTGCCCACATTGAGAATGTCCAGCCCGTCTGAAATCGCCTCCCACACCGTTTTGTCGTCAGGCAGGGCCTCGCGGCTCTGATCTTCGTACACCAGCTTGACCGTGGGGCCCACGGTAATCTCGCCGGCATCGGGCTTGTCCTTGCCTGCAATCATGCGAAACAGCGTGGACTTGCCCGCGCCGTTGGGGCCGATGACGCCGACGATGGCGCCCGGCGGCAGCTTGAAGCTCAAGTTCTCGATCAACAGCCGTTCGCCGTGCGCCTTGCGCACGTTCTTGAACTCGATGACTTCATTGCCCAGACGATCGGCCACAGGGATGAAAATCTCGTTGGTCTCGTTGCGCTTCTGGTACTCGATGCTCGACAGTTCTTCGAACCGCGCCATGCGCGCCTTGCTCTTGGCCTGGCGCCCCTTGGGGTTCTGCCGCACCCAATCAAGCTCCTGCTTCATGGTCTTGAGGTGAGACGCCTCGCTGCGCGACTCCTGCTCCAGCCGCGCTTCCTTCTGCTCCAGCCAGTTGCTGTAATTGCCCTTGAACGGAATGCCCGAACCGCGGTCGAGTTCGAGAATCCACTCGGCCGCGTTGTCGAGGAAATAGCGGTCGTGGGTGACGGCCACCACGGTGCCGGGAAAGCGGTGCAGAAACTGCTCCAGCCAGTCCACGCTCTCGGCGTCGAGATGGTTGGTCGGCTCATCGAGCAGCAGCATGTCGGGCTTGGAGAGCAGCAGGCGGCACAGCGCCACACGGCGTTTCTCGCCGCCCGACAGCGGACCGACAATCGCGTCCCACGCGGGCAGCCGTAGGGCATCGGCGGCCACCTCCATCTGCAGATCGGTGTTGTCGCCCTCGCCCGCGGTAATGATGGCTTCGAGCTGCGCCTGCTCTTCCGCCAGCTTGTCGAAGTCGGCATCGGCGTCGCCGTATTCCACATACACCTCTTCCAGCCGCTTCTTGGCGGCGAGCACACCGCCCAGTCCTTCTTCCACCGCCTCGCGCACGGTCTGCGCCGGATCGAGCTGCGGCTCCTGCGGCAGGTAGCCGATGCGCAAGCCTGCCATCGGCACGGCTTCGCCTTCAATGTCGGTATCCACCCCGGCCATGATTTTGAGCAGGGTCGACTTGCCCGAACCATTCAGGCCAAGCACGCCAATCTTGGCTCCGGGGAAAAAACTCAGCGAAACGTCCTTGAGAATCTGACGCTTGGGCGGCACGATCTTGCCGACCCGGTTCATGGTGAAAACGTATTGAGCCATAGTTTCTGTCGAATTAATCAGGCCGCGCAAAGCGGACCCAGATTGGGAACTGCGGAATATCGGCGCCGACAGGCTTCAGCCCGTCGCACTGCAAAGCGTTATTGTCGCTGTAGCGCGTATGGTGCGCACGGTCTCGCCCCCCAACGGCACGCGGTCGAACCAAAGGCATCGATCTTTTTGTTGTAATACGATCACCGTATCGATCTTTGCACCAACCTCACATGGACACCGTCACCCTCTCCCCGAAGTTTCAGGTCGTGATTCCCAAACGCGTGCGCGAGCAGCTCGGCCTGCGGCCGGGACAAAAGCTCGACGTCGTGCCCTTCGGGTCGCGCATTGAGCTTGTTCCACGGCAGAGCGCTCGCGCGCTGCGCGGTCTTCTGCGCGGCATCGACACGACCGTTCCCCGCGAGACTGACCGCTCGTGAAACATCATGTCGTCGATTCCTCGGCTTGGCTGGAATACTTCGCAGACGGCCCGGCTGCCGATCAGTTTGCCCCGATCATCGAGCAGCCAGCGGCGCTGATCGTGCCGGTCATCACGCTGTATGAAGTGTTCAAGCGCATCGCCGTTCAACGCGACGAGAACGACGGCATCACCTGCCTTGCCGTGATGCAGCAGGGCCAGACGGTGGCCATCGACGCTGCGCTCGCGCTGTCAGCCGCGCAGCTCAGCCTGCGCCACAAGCTCCCCATGGCCGATAGTCTGATCTACGCCACGGCCCGCCAGGCCCAGGCCGATCTCTGGACCATGGACGCAGACTTCCAGGGCCTGCCCGGCGTGCATTACGTGTCCAAAAACTTGAGCTGAGACACGCACACGGCGAACTCGGCTAACATATTGCCCAGCGGCCATGTCCAGTCTCCCAGCCGCAGTCACTTTTGACTCCTGCCGAGCCTCTCGGCCCACTCCATCTGTTGCAGACTGGCGCGCTTCTTCAAGCGCGGTGGCAGAGTCCTGGATCGGTTCACACACCGCTCCCGAAAGTTTTTTACATGTCTTTTCAAGATCTGGGCTTGATCGAGCCCCTCGTGCGCGCTGTTGCCGAACAAGGCTACACCGAGCCCACTCCCATTCAACTCCAGGCCATTCCGGTTGTGCTCGCAGGCCATGACCTGCTGGCCGCCGCGCAAACCGGCACTGGCAAAACGGCGGGCTTCACCCTGCCCATGCTGCAGCGCCTGGGCGGCGGCGAACCCGCCCGCAACGCCAAGGGCAAGGTCATTCCCCGCGCCCTGATCCTCACCCCCACCCGCGAACTTGCCGCGCAGGTGCACGAGAACCTGGCGGCCTACGGCCGCCACCTCAAATTGCACAGCATGGCGATGTATGGCGGCGTGGGCATGCAGCCGCAAATCAACGCCCTGGCGCGCGGCATGGACATCGTCGTGGCCACTCCCGGCCGCCTGCTTGACCACCAAAGCCAGCGCAATATCGACCTGTCCGCCGTGCAGATGCTGGTGCTCGACGAAGCCGACCGCATGCTCGACATGGGCTTCGTGCACGACATGCGCCGCATCGTCGCCCTGCTGCCCAAGCAGCGCCAAAACCTGCTGTTCTCCGCCACGTTCTCTGAAGAAATCAAGCGGCTGGCCGGTGACTTTTTGGTCAACCCGCAACAGGTTGCGGTCGCACGCCAAAACGCCACAGCCGATCTGGTGGAACAGATCGTGTTCCCGGTCGACCGCGAGCGCAAGCGCGACATGCTGGTCCACCTCATCCGCGAACGCAACTGGCCGCAAACTCTCGTGTTCACCCGCACCAAGCACGGCGCCAACCGTCTGGCCGAACAGCTCGACAAGGACGGCATCGTCGCCACCGGCTTTCACGGCAACAAAACCCAGTCCGCACGCCTGCGCGCCCTGGCCGACTTCAAGAGCGGCAAGCTGCAGGTCCTCGTGGCCACCGATATTGCCGCGCGCGGCATCGACATCGACCAGCTTCCTGTCGTGGTGAACTACGAGCTGCCCAACATCCCCGAAGACTATGTGCACCGCATCGGCCGCACCGGCCGCGCGGGCAGCAATGGGCAAGCCATTTCGCTGGTCTGCGTGGACGAACTCGGCTTCCTGCGCGACATCGAGAAGCTGGTGCGCAACCCCATTGCGCAGGAAGTCATTCCCGGCTTCGAGCCCGACCCCAACGCCAAGGCGCAGCCCATCGTCATGGGCCGCACCGTGCTGCACGGCGGCGAACGCCGCGGCGGCGGTGGTGGTGGTGGTGGTGGTGGTCAAGGCCAACGCCGCCAACAAGGTTCCGGCGGATCAGGTGCGAGCCAAGGCGGCAAGCGCGGTGAAGGTCGGCAAGGCTCAGGCCAAGGCCGCCCGCAAGCCCCTGCCAGCGCCAAGCCGCAGGGCCAGCGCCAGTCGGGTGCCGCGGCCAAACCGGGCACCGGCAATCTGCCGCCGGAACGCCGTGCCGATTCCTGGCAAAGCACGCC
>DZDA01000076.1 GCA_022730375.1 Thiomonas intermedia | reverse complement strand
ATCTGGTTCACATCGGCGAGGTGCAAGGCATCAAGGTGAAGTGGCGGGAACTGGGCTGGAACACCCTGATCGGTGAATTCACCCCGAGGGGGATTGGCGCGGAACTGTTGGAGGTCGAGTCCTGATGGACAACCCACTCGAAACATTCGTGCCCCTGCTATTCAAGCGCAAAAAGGGACGGTTGCTGCTCGGGGAAGGAAATCTCGCGCACGATGTCACGATCATCGAGGCCGTTGCACGGGCCATGCATTGGAACGTGCTGCTGGACAGCGGTGCCTACAAGAGAGTCACCGACATCGCGCAGACCGAGGGATTGATGCCGACCACTGTGGGCAGGCTGATGCGTCTGGCGCGCCTTGCCCCCGACATCGTTGAACAGTTGATGGCCGGAAGTCAGCCTCGACGGCTGACACTCCTATGGCTGATGCGAAACGACATCCCGGCACTCTGGCCAGAGCAGCGCCAGATGCTGAAGCAGTTCAAGTAGAGGACGAAACATGCCCAAGAAGACCTACGGCAAGCAGACCGGCCGTGCCATCACCCACGAACTTCCAGCACCGGCCGGTGGGGTACGGCTCGAAACCTTTGTGCCCTGGACGCTGGTCAAGCGTGGTTTCAAGAAGCAGGTGATCACGCCGTTGGATGCGCCACAGGAATTTCTGTCCGAGGCCACCCGGGAGCGGGCGGCTCGGGCTGCTGCACAGGACAGTGCATTGATGCGGGCGCTCGGGCTGGCACACCATTGGCAGAGGCTCCTGGACGAAGAACGGGCGGCGTCGGTGGCCGACATCGCCAAGGCCGAGAGCATGGACGTGACGCAGGTGCGCCGGATCATGCGGCTGACCCTGTTGGCCCCCGAGGTCATCGAACGGTTGGTGGGTGCGCCCAACATTGTGCTGGAGCAGGTGATGCGCCGCCCTTGGCCCAAAGGCTGGAGTGGCCAGATGCGGGTGCTCGCGCCGCCCACCTAACCGCGCCGAGCCCAGCGCCAGCAACCGCCTCCGGGCGGTTTTTTTGTGTCTGTGTTGTTCTCGGTCGCTTCCGCCCAGGAGTTGCCAACCACAACCTACTGCCCCCAAACCCCCGCCAATACAGGAAGTGGCCTCGCGCACGCTCGCGAGACCACCAGAGAGAACGGAGAACAGAGAGGCGTGCGCCGGGGTGAAAATGCTGGGTTCGGAGGGATGGCGCTCGCGAGGCCATGCCCGGAATCCGCGCCAGTACTGGGGGGTATAGGCGAAAAAAAACCAACCGATAACGGTTGGTTTTTAGAATATTGGTGGCCAGGGGCGGAATCGAACCGTCGACACGCGGATTTTCAATCCGCTGCTCTACCAACTGAGCTACCTGGCCAAAAATTCTGAAGCTGCATGCTCAAAAACGATTCTTCACTGGAGAGCAGCATTTTCGAAAAACAAGCATCCTAGCAAAATTTTTCAGGGCACTCGCAATATCCGGTTCGCCGCGGCTTATTCGGCAGAGGGGTCCAGATCCGCTATGGCCTCGTCTTCCTGGACGGACGAGGGTTCATTTCTGTTGCGCGAGCCGCGGCCGAGATCGACTCCGAGTTGTTTGATCTTGCGATAGAGGTGTGTGCGTTCGAGCCCGGTTTTTTCGGCCACGCGGGTCATGCTGCCGTTTTCGCGTGTGAGGTGGAATTCGAAATAGGCGCGTTCGAATTCATCGCGCGCTTCGCGCAAGGGGCGGTCGAGCAGGAAAGCGCGTTCTGCGGGCAGGGCCACGGGTTGTTGCACCTGCACGGCGTTGGCGCCGGGCATTGCCGCTAGCGGTGATGCCGGGTTGACACCGCTGGCGCTGCGGGCCACGGGTTTGGTGAGCGCTTGCGAAACGGATTGCAGGAGCTTCTGCAAGGCAATGGGCTTTTCGAGAAAGGCCATGGCGCCAATACGGGTGGCTTCTACGGCGTGATCGATGGTGCCGTGACCGGACATCATGATGACCGGCATAGTGAGCTGTCCGCTGCTGGACCATTCTTTGAGCAGGGTGACGCCGTCGGTATCGGGCATCCAGATGTCGAGCAGCACGAGGTCGGGCCGGGCCTGGGCGCGCAGCTGCCGGGCCTGCGCGGCGTTTTCGGCCAGCGATACGTTGTGCCCTTCGTCATTGAGAATTTCCGAAAGCAACTCCCGAATTCCCATCTCATCGTCAACTACCAAAATGCTTGCCATACCGACTCACTCTCACGCGTGCTGCTGGGGCGCGTCCACAGAATGTTGTTGCGCCAGCCCAGGGAATATAAGGGAAACGCGCGCGCCGCAAACCGACCCCTCTGACTGCAGGTTCTGAATCTCGATGCGGGCGTGGTGTTCCTCTGCGATTTTTTTCACCACGGCCAGACCCAGACCGGTGCCTCGCGGCTTGTTGGTGACATAGGGCTCAAAGGCGCGATTCAGGATTTTGTCGCTGAATCCGGGGCCGTTGTCGCTCACGCTCAGGCGCACGCGCGGGGCGGTGCCGGAGGTCGTCGGCAGGGCCTCGGTGCGTATGCGCACCTTGCGCTCGGGCTGCGCGGCGACGGCATCAATGGCGTTTTGCAGCAGGTTGTGAATGACCTGCCGCAGCTGCGTTGCGTTGCCCATAATGTGGGGCAGATCGGCAGCCAAGTCGGCCCGTACCTGCGGCTGATCTTCAGGGCTGACGCCATCGTGTGCGGACAGGCTGGTGTAGAGATTGAGCACGTCTTGGATGAGTGCGTTGAGGCTCATGGACTCGGGTTTGCCGGCCGGCAGACGTGCGTAGTCGCGGAAGTCGTTGACCATGTGCTGCATGGCCTGAACCTGGTTGACGATGGTGGTGGTGCTGCGCTGGAGCATGTCGCGATCGGCGCCTTCGAGTTTGGCGGCCAGCTTCATCTGCAGGCGCTCGGCCGAGAGCTGGATGGGCGTGAGCGGGTTTTTGATTTCGTGCGCCAGTCGCCTGGCCACTTCGGCCCAGGCGATCGAGCGCTGTGCGGAGATGACCTCGGAGATGTCATCGAACACAACGACCGACGCGGGCTGTCCGGGCAAGGCCAGCCGGGCGCCACGGGCCAGCAAGGTGATGGTGGCGTCGCTGCCCGGCAGCAGGTACTCGATCTGTTGCAGCCAGTGCGGGCTGGGGCCTGCATCATTTTGTTCGTCGAGCGAAGTAAAGGCCTCGGCGATGGTCTGCGCCAGGGCCTGCAGGCTGGGATGCTGGTTCAGCGGCTGGCTGATCAGGCCTTGCAGCGGCGCGCGCAGCAGCCGGGTGGCGCTGGGGTTGGCCAGGGCGAGCCGCTGATCGCTGCCCAGGACCAGCACGCCCGCGCTGAGGTTGTCGAGCACGCTTTGCAGATAAGCGCGCGACGCTTCCAGTGCGTCGTGATTGAACTGCACCTGCGCCCGGGCTTCGGCGAGCTGGTTGGTCATGGCATTGAACGAGCGCACCAGCACGCCGAGTTCGTCATTGCGCTGGAAGTTGGGCTTCTGCCGCAGATCCCCTTCAGCCACGGCCTTCATGCCGTCGGCCAGCAGCAGCAGCGGCTTGGCCAACTGGTTGCCCAGCACCACAGCCAGCAGCACCGCAAGGAACACGGCGAGGAATAGCGTGAGCGTGAGCGTGGAGATGTACATGCGTTTGAGGCCCTCACGGCCCAGTGCGCGCTCCTGATACTCGCCATACGCGCGCTGCACTTCGAGGGCGCTGCTGGAGATGGCTTGCGGCACGTTCTGGATGAGTTGCAGATAGCGCCCATGTCCGGGCAAGACGAAATTGCGCGTGGGCAGACCGATCACCACCCGCAGCTTCAGCGTCTGCGGCGCCTGACTGGCGCCGTCATCGCCGCCTTCAATGTCTGCGATGGAGCCCATGGTGCGCAGTTGCCGCATGCTGCTCGGGCCGGGGAGATCGGGCACCAGCGAGAACGGGTTTCCGCCCGCGGTGACGAGTACCGTGCCATTGCCATCGAACACGGTGATCTGTTGCAGTCCGAGTTGCTGCCGAAGCTGCTCCATCGAGAGCGGAGACAGCAGGGTCGGGTCATCGGCGATCTGTACCGACAGGTTGCGGGCCTTGGTCTGCAGATCGTTCTGCAGCACATTGAGCGTGGTGCGCCCCAGGTTCAGGCCCGCGCTGAGTGCGCCTTCCACCTTGACGTCGAACCAGGTCTCGATACTGCGGGCGACGAATTGGTAAGACACGGTGTAGATCACTACCCCGGGCAGCACGCCGACCAAGGCGAACACCGCAGCGAGTTTGAACAGAAGACGGCTGCCGAAGCGCCGCTTGTGCAGGCGCCAGCCCAGGCGCAGGCCGAGCGCCAGCACAACCAGCAGCAGCGCCCCCGCCACGACAAAATTGATCCAGTACAGCCAGGCAAAGAACGGGCTGGGCTGCCCCGTGTTGTCGGTTGAAACCGCCAGCAGAAAAACGAGGAACACCGCCAGCGGCAGCCCCAGCGCCAGTGCCATGCGCATGGCCCAGCGCGAGGTGCGGCTATCCCAGGCATTGCCGCTTGGCCTCGTCATGGCGTCCACACGAAGGGTTGCGGCGGGAAGGTGGCTTCGATTTTCCAGTCCGACTGAGAAGAGACGTTGAGCTGAAACGGCCGCGGCAGCTGCGACAGATCGAGCTTGAACCGTGCATCGAGTAGGTAGGTCTGACCGGAAACCAGCTGCGAGGGCTCGGCCACGCGCAGGTGTCGGGTGCGCTGTACCACGCCCAGCGCCTCGTCGAGACTGTCATAGTTTTGTTGCAGACCGCCCACGGAGACGCGGTAGCGCTGCAGCAGCGGCTGATAGGCCAAACGCACTTCACGCCGGGCCTGAGCGATGTCCTCGTTGAACCAGTACCAACGCGGGCGCACCACCGTGACGACGGTCTCGAAATAAAGCGCAATGCCGCGGTGAAGCACGTCTTCGAGGCTGCGCGGCAAGGCGAACACGGCGGCCGTGGTGACAAACAAGCCCTCCGGGCTCATGGTCAGCATGAGCGGTTCGGTATCGACCGTGGTGGCCCGGGCTCGCGAGATCAGGCTGACGCCTGCGGCCAGCGCCAGGCCGTTGCGCAGCAGCTTGCGGCGCATGGGGTCTGGGGAGGCGGGGCGGGTTTTCACAATGCTTTGGTGAACAGGGCATAGAAGAACCCGTCTTGCGAATGACGAGCGGCGTCGGCGCCGAGGTCATCCCCGGTCTGATCGGGCGCGGGTTCCTGCGGCAACAACTGCCCCGGCGCGGGCGATGCTATCGCATCGGCATGGCGGGCGAGGAAGGCCCGGGCCTGCTCCACACCCTCCTGCGGGAACACCGAGCAGGTCACGTACAGCAGTTTGCCGCCGGGCCGCAGCAGTGGCCAAAGCGCGTCGAGCAGCGCAGCTTGCGTGGCGGCGAGCGCGGGAATGTCGGCGGCGCGACGCAACCAGCGGATGTCGGGGTGGCGGCGGGCGATGCCCGAGGCGCTGCAGGGCGCGTCGAGCAGAATGCGGTCGAAGGGCTGTCCGTCCCACCAGGCGGCTGGATGGGCGGCGTCGGCGGCGAGGGTGCGCGCCTGCAGGCCGAGGCGGCCTAGCGTGTCTTCCACCCGACGCAATCGCTGCGCGTCTTTGTCGAGGGCGAGCAGGTCGCAATCGCAGCGTTCGAGCAGGTGCGCGGTCTTGCCGCCCGGCGCGGCGCAGGCGTCGAGCACGCGCTGGCCCGGCTGGACATCGAGCAGGGCGGCGGCGTATTGCGCTGCGGCGTCTTGCACGCTCACCCAGCCCTGCTCGAAGCCGGGCAGACGCTCAACCGCCACCGCCTGCTTCAGAATGAGCGCCTGATCGAGCAGGGGGTCGTCTGGCGCCGTGCACGGCATCCCGCACGCAGCGAGCGCGGCCTGATAGTCGGTGCGCGACTGACGACGGGGATTGACCCGCAGTGTCATGGCAGGCGGTCGCTGCGCGACTTCGAGCACGCCTTGCCAGTCGTCGGGATAGGTCGGCTGCAGGGCCTGCACCCACCAGTCCGGATGATTCCATCTCGCCTCCAGGGTGCTCATTCGCACCGCTTCGATATCGGCTGTCCGGCTCACAAAGCGCCGCAGCAAGGCGTTGGCAAACCCTTGAGCATGGCTTAGCGAAGGCGTGCGCTTGCACGCTTCGACGGCCTGATTGACCACGGTATGTGCGGCGTAGTGCGCGGGGGCATCCGGCAGGAGCAGCGCCAGCGCGGTCTGCAAGACATCGCGCAGCAGGGGCGGGTGGATCGGTTTGGGCTGCAGATCGGCCAGCAAGGCCCGCACCGTGCCGAGATGGCGCAAGACGGCAAAGCTCAGCGCCTGCGCTGCGCCGCGCTGGCTGGCATCCCACTTGCCGCGCGTTGCGGCCTGGGGCAAGGCGGTGGAAAGTGAGGCGCCCGCCTGTACCGCGCCGATCAATTGCGCGCAGGCGACCAAATCGCGCCACAAGGGGCGCTGGGCGGACGGGACGGTGGGTTGGGAAGGGGAGGTCACCGGCACATTATCGGTGCAGCCTCCCAAGGGATGAGCCGTTTGAACTGCGAGGCACACAAGGAAACGCAGGGCCGTCCCAAGTTTCCTTGACCCCCACGGGGGGCGGGCTGGGCGCAGTCCGGCCCTGGGGGCGCTCAGGGGCAGATGTAGGCGTAGCCCTCACGGTATTGCAGATTGGCGGCCTCGGCCACGCCGGACGGCACGATGGTGGCATCGAGCAGTACGCGGTCTTTGGAGATTTTGCGGACGGTCAGGGTGTTGTTGCACACGCGGAAGGAAACGCCTTGCGAGGCTAGGCCGCCGACCAGCCCGGCGAACTCGGCGCCTTTGCCATCCACCGCGCCATTGAGCATGAAATCGATACCGGCCCCGTTACCAACAACGACGATTTTCGCCGTGGGATCGGCGGCCAAGTGGTTGCGCACATTGCCCAGGCAGCGCGATCCTTGTGCGTCGCCTTGGGTGACGTGATAGACCACTTTCACGGGCCCTTCCTTGTCTGCGCGGCCTTGCGCGCGCGCGGTGGTGCTGACCATGAGTGCTGCGGCGCCAACGGTTGCCGCAGCCAGTGCCTTGCGGCGATTGGGGATGTTCTCCATTTGTCTCCTCCTTGGGATGGTTGTCGCATTGCGCTCTTATGGCGTTGCCGCGAAAAAGAAAGGGCCGACTTCAAATCGGCCCTGACATGATGCCTGCGAACCACGCACCGCACAATCCGGGCAAAACCAGACCCTGCGGCGCGTGGGTGTGTGATCAGGACAAGGTGTCGCGCCAGATATTGGTAGCCCACGCCTCGGCGTAGTGCGCCTCGACGTCGGACAGCCCTGCCGAAATGCCGCCCGAGCCGTGAACGGTGAGATAGGTCTTTTCCTTCTCGTTGTACTGGTGCACCGTGGCGACGTGAATCGCCTTGTCGAAGCTCACCATGCTGTAGCAGGTGTTCATCACGACGGGGTGCGCGTTGACCGGCTGGTCGTAGAGCATGGACACAATGGCCGCTGCTGCCACCTTGGCGTGCTGGTTGGCCATGTGGCCCGACTTGGGCATGAGCGGCGAGATCTGGATGGAATCGCCCAGCACATGAATGTCTTTGTGCACCGCCGATTCAAAAGTCTTGTAATCCACTTCACACCAACGGGCATTCAGGTTCGCCAGCCCGGTGCGCTGGGCAATGATTCCTGCGCGCTGCTGCGGGATGACGTTGATCACATTGGCCTTCACCGGGTTGTCCACTTCGAACTCAACTTCCATGGTCTGAGCGTTCACCCCCACCACGTTGTGGTCGGGCACGTATTCCACCATGCCCGAATACATTTCGGCCCAGGCCTTCTTGAACAACGGCTCTTTCGATTGCACCTTGTCGTTGGCGTCGAAGATGATGACCTTGGACTTGGGCTTGTGCTTTTTGAAGTAGGCGGCCACCAGCGTGGCGCGCTCATAAGGGCCGGGCGGGCAGCGGAACGGGGCTTTGGGCACCGACAGGGCGAACACGCCGCCATCGGGCATGGACTCGATCTGCTGGCGCAGCGCCACGGTTTCCGGGCCCGCCTTCATGGAAATGAGCAGCTTGCCCGCTTCATTCGCGGCCCTCAGTCCCTTGACCGTATCGAACATCAGATCAATGCCGGGCGAGACCACGAGCTTGTCGTACTTCAGCGTATCGCCGTTAGCGAGCTTCACGGTGTGCGCGGCGGGGTCGATGCGCTCCACCATGCTCTTGACCCATTTCACGCCATGCCGTGTGCGCAGAGCGTCGTAGGACGTGGTGATGTCTTGCATGGACTTGGCGCCGGCGATGACCAGATTGGAAACGGGGCAGGAGATAAAGACATCGCCTGGATCGACGACCGTCACCTCGATGGCGTTGCCCGACCATTCGCGGATGTATTTGGCCGCAGTCGAGCCGCCGTAACCGGCGCCGACGATGACGACCTTGCCCTTGCCCGCAGCGCTGCGGGTGGTGCTGGCGCAGCCCGACAGCGCGGGTGCGAGACCGATGGCGCCCACAGTGGCGGCGCCTGCCAGGAATTTGCGACGTGATTGCATGATGGAGGCGTCCTTAGGGTTTCTGTTGTGCGAAGTAGGTGGCGATGAGCTGAATCTGGGCATCGGTATAGCCCTTGGCGATCTGCGGCATGATGGTGCCGGTGCGCTTGCCCGTCTTGTATTCCGCCATGGTTTCCACGATCGAGGCCGAAGTGCGACCGGCCAGCGAGGGAATGGCCGCGGTGGACACGCCATGCGGCCCGTGGCAGTTGAAGCAGGTAGCGGCTAATGATTGGCCCGGCGTGACCAGATCGGCCGCCTGCACCGCGCCCGTGGCGCAGAGCAGGGACGACGTCAACAACAGTTTGCGCAACATTCGATGCCTCCTTGATGGGATAGAGCTGCAGACCAGAAGACATCAAAGGTCTTTGATCTAAAGCAAAAGGTAGCGAAATGTAGCAAATGGATACATTCGGGTGAACCAGCAGGAATTTGTCGCTCTTGAGCGCCGTCAATACTGGGGTGAGTATGCGGGCGGCTGTGTGATCCGGGTCACACAAGTCGAGGGGGTGCTGCCAGCCGAGAGGTGGCAGCCTGGCGCTGAGGCCGCCTCATGGATCGACTCAGGGCTTGATGTAGTACCAGCCTTCAGACTGCAGCTTGACCAGCTCATAAACCCCGGCCGGGACCACCGTCGCTTCGAGCACCAATTCGCTTTGCGGGATTTTGAGGAAGGTCAGAGTGTTGTTGCAGGCCTTGAACTGCACACCCTGATTGGCCAGATCGCCAATCATCCCGGAAAACAGCGCGCCTTGCGGCGTTTTGGCGCCGTTGAGCAGAAAGTGGATGGCCTTGCCGTAGCCCACCACGATGAACTGCATCTTGGGGTCGAGTTCCAGCACGTTCTGGATATTGATCAGACCTTCGTAGGCCTGCTCCAGGCTGTCGCTGATCTGAAACGCCACTTTCCACGGTTCGCTGGAAATCTGCTGCGCAGGCACCGGCCCTTGGGTCTGCGCCTGCGCAAGCTGGGCGCCGCCCAGGCCAATGAGGCCTGCGCCGAGCAGTCTGATGCGGTCGCGTGGGTTCATGGCGGTCTCCTCGTTTTTTGGTCAGGCCGATGTGTGCGGATGGGTGCGCCGGGTGTGCAGATGATGCAGGCTCCAACGCTGGCGCTCAGCCAGCCAGCGGTACAGCCAATATCCCACCAGCGTCACGAACACCAGCGCCAGGGTGTTGAAAAACACCGCTCCGGGCAGGATTGCAAGCAGCTCGAAGCCATTGAAGTCGCGCCATTTCACCACGGCGGTGAGCAAGGCGCTGAGCACACCGAAACCCGCGCCAATGGCGGCATTGATACGCAGCAGGGTGGGCAGGGTGAGGACGGCGGTTTCGATCTGGGGGGAAGTCATGTGTGATGGAGAAAAAATCAGTTGCGTACTTCGCCGTCGCCCAGCACCACCCACTTCATGCTGGTCAGGCCTTCCAGTCCGACAGGGCCGCGGGCGTGGAACTTGTCAGTGGAAATGCCGATTTCCGCTCCCAGGCCGTACTCAAAGCCGTCGGCAAAACGGGTAGAGGCGTTGACCATCACACTGGCCGAATCGACCTCGCGCAAAAACTGCATGGCGCGGGGGTGATCGCGGGTGAGAATGGCGTCGGTGTGCTGCGAGCCGTAGCGGTTGATGTGGGCGATGGCCTCATCTACCCCGTCCACCAGCTTGATGGAGATGATGGGCGCGAGATACTCGGCGCTCCAGTCGGCCTCGGCGGCATCGCGCAGCAGCGGTGCGGCGCCGGGCACGGCAGCGAGCAGGGCGCGGCTGGCCGGGCAGCAGCGCATTTCCACGCCCTTGCGCACGAACGCGGCGCCGATGCGCGGCAGGAAATCAGCCGCCATATCGCGGGCGACCAGCAAGGACTCGGCCGCGTTGCACGGGCTGTAGCGCTGGGTCTTGGCGTTGTCGGTCACTTTGACGGCCATGTCGAGATCAGCGCCGCTGTCCACATACACATGGCAGTTGCCATCGAGGTGCTTGATGACCGGCACCCGAGCTTCGGCGCTGATGCGCTCGATCAAGCCCTTGCCGCCGCGCGGAATGATCACGTCGACGAACTGCGGCATGGTGATGAGCGCACCCACGGCGGCGCGGTCAGTGGTCGGCACCAGTTGCACCGCGTCGGCGGGCAGACCCGAAGCCCGCAGCGCCTGCGCCACCAAGTCGGCCAGCGCGCGGTTGCTGTGTATGGCTTCCGAGCCGCCGCGCAGAATGACGGCGTTGCCGCTCTTGATGGCGAGCGACGCGGCCTCGATGGTGACATTGGGCCGACTCTCGTAAATCATGCCGAACACGCCCAGCGGCACCCGCATCTGCCCCACGCTGATGCCGCTGGGGCGGCGGCGCACGCCGTCAATGCCGCCGATAGGGTCGGCCAGCGCGGCGACCTGCTCGCAGCTTTGCGCCATCTGCTCGACCACTTTATCGCTCAGGGTGAGACGGTCGACGAACGCCGCTTCCAGCCCGGCTTCGCGTGCCGCGTGCAAGTCGCGCAGATTGGCGTCCTGCAGAGCCGGGCGATGCGCCCGGATGGCGGCAGCCAGCGCGACCAGCGCACGATTTTTCGCTGCGGTTGACGCCCGTGCCATGTCACGTGAAGCGGCACGGGCACGAGCCCCGAGGTCGGCCATTAGGGTGTGGATCTGTTCAGAAGATGCGTCCATGAAACTGTAAATAAAGCAAAAGTTTCAAAATTCGGGCCGACAAACGATACGCAAGGTCATGCAATCCTAATAAGCTGTTCGAGTGGCCCGAGCGAGGTGCAATTGTGCGCCAAGGGGGCTGGACTTGCTGAGCTGAATTTTTCGACCAAGGAGTGAATCATGGGACTGTTCGATAGCGTGGCTGGGGGTTTGGGTCAGATGTTGGGAGGCCAGCAGGCCCAAGGCGCAGCGGGGGACAACCCGATGCTGCAGGTGGTCATGGGGCTGATGAACAACAGCGGCGGTCTGAGCGGGCTGCTGGGCAAGTTCCAGCAGGGCGGCTTGGGTGACTTGATGCAGTCGTGGGTGGGGACGGGCTCGAATCTGCCGATTTCGGCCGAGCAGATTCAGCATGTGCTGGGCAGCGGCGCGCTGGGCGACATCGCCAGCAAACTCGGCATTCAGCCGGAACAGGCCGCAGGGGAGTTGTCGCAGGCGCTGCCTAATGTGGTGGACAAACTCACGCCGGACGGCCAGTTGCCGGCCGAGGGCGATCTGATGGCGACCGCGCAGCAGATGCTGGGCAAGCTGCTGGGCTGAACCCAGATTGTCCATTAGGCGGGGCTTCGCCCCTACACGGGCGCTGGCAGTCGGTTTGGGGCGTCTTTGCCCCCGCGCTTCGCGCCCATAGCGATGGCTATGGGCTTGTCGCGCAGGGGCCAAATCCATCCCCACCCCAACCC
>DZDA01000075.1 GCA_022730375.1 Thiomonas intermedia | reverse complement strand
CGGCGCGCTTTGCGGGCCAGTCGCAGTTCAAGACCTGGGTGGTGGGCATCCTCAAGCACAAGGTGCTCGACCAGCTCCGCCTGCGCAAGCGCGAAGTGGGTTACGACACCGATGAAGAAGGCGAGGTGCTGGAAGAGTTGGTGTTCGTCCCCGACGGCCATTTCCGCACCATGCCGCAGACCTGGGCTACACCGGCCGACGCCTTGCAGCAGCGCCAGTTCTTTGAAGTGCTCGAAGCCTGCATGGACGCCCTGCCCGGGCAGATCGGCCGCGTGTTCCTGATGCGCGAATGGCTGGAACTTGACACCGAGGCGATCTGTCAGGAATTGCGCATTTCCTCGACCAATGTCTGGACCATGCTGCACCGCGCCCGTATGCGCCTGCGCGAATGTCTGCAACTCAATTGGTTCGGGAACCCCGCAACGTGAACTACCCTTTCCGCCGCACCTGCCGTGAAGTCGCCGGCCTCATCCTGGCCCGGGAAGACCGCGCGCTCAGCTTTCCTGAGCGTCTATCCATCCGCATTCACTTCATGGTGTGCAAGGCCTGCCCGAACTTCGCGCAGGAAGTGCAGACCATGCGCGGCGCGCTACAACAATGGCGCAACTACAGCGAGAACGACGACGACCGCTCAAGCTGAGAGCCGCTCTGCACTGGCTGCGCGGGCTGCGGCTACAAACTGGCCGCCTGGAGCGCGGCCGATAGGGCGTGCGTGGCTTGCACTTCCCCGCGCCGCTTCAGCCAACTCTGCGCGCCAGAGGCTGCGCGCAAAAGCCCATATCAGCCGCACACTTTGCGATACGCCGCCAGCAAGGCGCTGTGGTTGACGCTGGCTTCGAAGTTGGGGCCCAGGGCGCCCAGGCCCCAGAAGCGTTGTTCCTGATTGAGCAGCGCAAGGGCAAGGTCGAGGGTGTCGCTGCCGTAGAGCAGGCGCAGTGCGGCGGCGTAGGGTGTGGCGTCCTGCAGCTTGAGCAGATCGGCGATGCAGCGGAAGACTTTGAGCCGTTCCGGGCTGCGCTGGCCATACTGGGCGAGCCAGGCGCAGCCTTCGAGGATGGCGTCGTCATCGCCGCTGGCCAGCGCCAGCAGCAGCTTGAGTTCGCCAATTTTGAGCCCGGCCCAAGCGGTGTCGGGGTCAGGAGCGAGACCGATGAGCACGCTCACCGGGCGCTCGTCGGCCAGCTCCAGGTCGACGATCTGGTCATAGAGCGCAACGCATTCGTCCCCGGACAACTCCGGCAGGCGGGCGATGTCGGCGCGCAGCGCAATGCCCACGCTGTTGTTCTCGTATTCGAGTTCGTCCACCGGGTAGATTTCGCTCACCCCAGGCACGAGGATGCGGCAGGCGTAAACGCCGAGCTGGGTGAAGTCGGCGACATAGATCGGATGACCTTCAGCGTGCAGCGCGGCCACTGACCAGTGGTAATCCTGTTCGGTGGAGTCGCCGAAGTTCCAGTCGGCAAAGTCGAAGTCGGGCGTGCTGCGCAAATACTCCCACGACAGCACGCCGCTGGAATCGACGAAGTGGATTTCCAGGTTCTGCGGATCGGCAATCTCGTCACGGTCGAAGCCGGGCGCGGGAAAGCCGGCCAGCGCGTCGAGCGCGCGGCCCTGCAGCAATTCGGTGAGGGCGCGCTCCAGTGCGACCTCGAAGCGCGGGTGCGCGCCAAAGCTGGCGAAGCAGCCCTGGTCGCCGGGATGCAGCAGGGTGACGTTCATCACCGGGTAGCGGCCGCCGAGCGAGGCGTCTTTCACCACGATGCCGAAGCCCGCCTCGCGCAGGCCACGAATGCCGGCGGCAATGTGCGGGTAGCGCGCAATTACGTCCTCGGGCACGTCCGGCAGGCACAGCGCTTCGCGGATGATGCGGAACTTCACATGGCGCTCGAAAATTTCCGACAGCGCCTGGGTCCGCGCTTCCATCAGCGTGTTGCCGGCCGACATGCCGTTGCTCACATACAGATTGCCGATGAGGTTGACCGGGAAGTAGGCGGTCGCGCCGTCGGACAGGCGCTGATAGGGCAGCGCGCAAATGCCGCGCGCCACGTTGCCGGAGTTGAGGTCAACGAGCTGCGCGGCAGGCACGGCGTCGTGCGGGTTGTAGAAGGCGCGCAATTCCGGGTTGAGCAGGCCATCGGGCCAGGCGTCGCCGTTCAGCGCGAACCAGCGCTCGTTGGGCGCGTGCACCTGCGCGCGCTGGGCGATGGCCTCGCCCAGGTAGAAATGCGTCCAGAAATAGTGGGTGGACAAGCGCTCGACAAACTCGCCCAGCGCGCTGGCCCGCGCCGCCAGCTCGGAGGCGCCCTTGCCGTTGGAGAACAGCAGCGCGCAGTCGTGATCGCGCACATGCACCGACCACACGCCTTCCACCGGATTGAGCCAGGAGCGCTCTTCGAGGTGAAAGCCCAGCGCGCTCAGCTTGCCGCGCAGCGTGGCGATGGACTGTTCGAGCGAGGCGTCCTTGCCGGGGATGAAATGTTCGGGGGAGGTCATGTGCGGGCCTGTGGAAAAAGAGGCTCAGCATAGAGCCTGCGCCCGGGCCGTCCCGCGACGATCAGCTCTCGGTGCTTGGCGTGGCGCTGCCCGAGGGGCCGGCGTCCGGCGGCGCAGCGCTGCCGTGATCTTCGCCCGGCGCGTCGGTGCTGTCGGGCTTATTGGCCTTGCGCTGCAGTTTTTCCTGCTTTTTGCGCTCTTTGGCGAGTTCTTTCTGACGCTTTTCGTAGGAGTAATTTGGCTTGACCAATGGGGTGTCCTGGTGAATGGTGAAAGAGGCCTTGCAGCCACTGAAGACTTTGGGGCGTGAAGCGGGAATGCCACATGCTATCGAAGGTCGCGGCCCGGACTCGTCGCATCAGGCATTCTTCGCGTCGAGACGGTGCTGCGCGGCCAGCTCCATGATGCGCTCCAACTCGGCATCACGAATGCCGATGTCGCGAAGCGCGCGCGCGGTGCGCGCGACGTAATCGAAGGTGGCGCCATAGCGGCCGCTTGCAGTGCGCAGAATGTCGAGCAACTGCGCGTCGTCGAGTTCACCGGTATAGCTCGGGCTGCTGGGCTCCAAGGTGAATGCCAGTGCCCGCACCGCTCCCTGCGGCGTGCGGCAGCCGAGCCAGCGCGGCTCATAGACGGCGCGAGGCATTTCGCGCTTCCACAATTGGCGCAATTCGCGCTCGGCCCGATCTTGAAGGACGCGCAACGCGATGCCGCTGCAGGAGCCGCCCGACATCAGCGCGAACACCAGGCCGGGCGCTTCTTCGGTGCCACGGTTGATGCGCGACCACATGCGCAGCGTGCGCCGCCAGCCCCACACCCGCGCAGGGCGCACTTCGTCGTGCTCGACTTCCGGGTTCCAGATCAGCGAACCGTAGCCGAACACCCAGAGGTCGCCATCAGGGCGGCTGGCTAGCGTGGCCTCCAGCATGTCTTGCGGATCCCGCCCCGGAAACTGGGGCAGGCCATGATCGTCATCGGCTTCGCGCATCATCCCCGCATTGTCCGAAAAACCCGGCTGCACCGACCCTATACAGATCAGAAAACGGACGATCCGTGAGGGTCGGTCGCTGCATCATCGCGGCAACACGGTGCTGCCCATCAAAAACCGGTCGATCTCGCGCGCGGCCTGACGGCCTTCGCGGATCGCCCACACCACCAGGCTCTGACCGCGGCGCATATCGCCTGCGGCATAGACCTTGGGCACACTGGTGGCATAGCCGGTTTCGTCTTCGGTGCCCGCCTTGGCATTGCCGCGCGCGTCCTTGTCGATACCGAAAGCCTCCAGCACGCTGCCCACCGGATGCACGAAGCCCATGGCCAATAGCACCAGATCGGCGGGCATGGTGAACTCGCTGCCGGGCACTTCCTGCATGCGGCCGTCCTTCCATTCGACGCGGCAAGCCTTGAGTTGCTTGACTTTGTTCTTGTCTTTTCCGGCGCCGGGGATGAATTCCTTGGTGGCCACGGCCCAGTCGCGCGAGCAGCCTTCTTCGTGGCTGCTGGAGGTGCGCAGCTTGATCGGCCAGTAGGGCCAGACCAGCGGCTTGTTCTCTGCTTCAGGCGGCTGCGGCATGACTTCGAACTGCGCCACGCTGGCCGCGCCGTGGCGGTTGCTGGTGCCCACGCAGTCGGAGCCGGTATCGCCGCCGCCAATCACCACCACATGCTTGCCCGTGGCCAGGATCTGGTTCTTCAGCTTGTCACCGGCGTTGACTTTGTTCTGCAGCGGCAGAAACTCCATGGCGAAATGCACGCCGTCGAGTTCCCGGCCCGGCACCGGCAGATCGCGCGGGAACTCGGCCCCGCCGGTCAGCAGCACGGCGTCAAAGTCGGCCTGCAGTTGCGCCGGACTGATGGTCTCTTTCGCCCAGTTGGCCACGGTGGCGCCAGGACCGTCCTTGGGCAGTTCGGCCACCAGCACGCCGGTGCGGAAGGTCACGCCTTCGGCCTGCATTTGTTCGATGCGGCGGTCGATGTGGCTCTTTTCCATCTTGAAATCGGGAATGCCATAGCGCAGCAGGCCGCCTGCGCGGTCGTTCTTCTCGAACACGGTGACGGTGTGTCCCGCGCGGGCGAGTTGCTGCGCAGCCGCCAGTCCGGCAGGGCCGGAGCCGACCACCGCCACGGCCTTGCCGGTTTTGTGCGCCGGCTGCTGCGGGACCACCCAGCCTTCATTCCAGCCCCGGTCGATGATGGCGTGCTCGATGGACTTGATGCCCACCGGCAACTCATTGATGCCCAGAGTGCAGGCCGATTCGCACGGCGCGGGACAGATGCGGCCGGTGAACTCGGGGAAGTTGTTGGTCGAGTGCAGCACGTCGAGCGCCTGCTTCCAGTCGCCCGACCACACCAGATCGTTGAAGTCGGGGATGATGTTGTTGACCGGGCAACCGTTGTTGCAGAACGGGATGCCGCAGTCCATGCAGCGCCCGGACTGCGTCTTGGCCTTGTCTTCGGGCAGTTCGTGGACGAATTCCTTCCAGTGCTTGAGCCGCACGGCGGGTGCTTCGTACTGTTCTTCCTGCCGCTCGAATTCCATGAATCCGGTGATTTTTCCCATGGTCGATCCTTGTTCGTGGTGCTTGAACGATGCACTTCAGTTATTTGGCAGACACGCTGGCGTTGCCGACGGGCGCCTTGGCTTTTTCCGTGGCGGCCTGCGCCTCGCGCTTGGCAGCCATTTCACCCAGCGCCCGCTTGTACTCATGCGGGAACACTTTGACAAAGCGGCCGCGGGCCTCTTCCCAGGTGTCGAGCAGTTCACGCGCCCGCTGCGAGCCGGTCCAGCGCAGATGATCCTGCAGCAGCTTGCGCAACTGGGCCTCGTCGGTCTGGCCGCGATGCCACAGCGCTTCGGCCTGTTGCGCTTTCTGCTCGGCCGCGGGAAGCACCTTGTCGAGTGCCACCATGGAGGTGTTGCAGCGCTTGGCGAACAGGCCGTCCACGTCATAGACGTAGGCGATGCCGCCGCTCATGCCGGCAGCGAAGTTGCGGCCAGTCTCGCCAAGCACCAGCACCGTGCCGCCGGTCATGTATTCGCAGCCGTGGTCGCCCGTGCCTTCGACCACCGTGGTCGCGCCGGAATTGCGCACGGCAAAGCGCTCGCCCGCCACGCCGCGGAAGAAGGCCTCGCCTTCGATGGCGCCATAGAGCACGGTATTGCCGACGATGATGTTGCCCGGCGCGTCGCCGCGGAAATCGAGGCTGGGGCGCACCACCACGCGGCCGCCGGACAGTCCCTTGCCGGTGTAGTCGTTGGCTTCACCGATGAGATAGAGCGTGATGCCCCGGGCGAGGAAAGCGCCGAAGCTCTGGCCGCCCGTGCCTTCCATCTGGATGTGGATGGTGTCGTCGGGCAGGCCGTCATGGCCATAGCGCCGCGCCACTTCGCCGGAGAGCATGGCGCCCACGGTGCGGTTGACGTTGCGCGCGTTCTGGATGAACTGCACTTTCTCGCCGCGCTCCAGCGCGGGACGGGCGCGCTCAATCAGCACATGATCGAGCGCCCTGGCGAGGCCGTGATCCTGTTCTTCGACCTGGCGGCGCGGCACGTCGGCGGGCACATCGGGCTGATGGAACACGCGGCTGAAATCGAGTCCGCGCGCCTTCCAGTGCTCAACGCCCTTGCGCGCGTCGAGCAGATCGGCGCGGCCGACCAAATCGTCAAACTTGCGCACGCCGAGCTGGGCCATGATGGCGCGCACTTCCTCGGCGATGAAAAAGAAGAAATTCACCACATGCTCAGGCTTGCCGGAGAACTTCTTGCGCAACGCAGGGTCTTGCGTGGCCACGCCCACCGGGCAGGTGTTGAGATGGCATTTGCGCATCATGATGCAACCCTCCACCACCAGCGGCGCGGTAGCGAAGCCGAATTCATCGGCGCCGAGCAGCGCGCCGATGACCACGTCGCGGCCGGTCTTGATCTGGCCGTCCACCTGCACGCGGATGCGGCTGCGCAGGCGGTTGAGCACCAGCGTCTGCTGGGTTTCGGCCAAGCCGATTTCCCAGGCGGAGCCTGCGTGCTTGATGGAGGACAGCGGCGAGGCGCCCGTGCCGCCGTCATGTCCGGCGATCACCACATGATCGGCCTTGGCCTTGGCCACGCCGGTGGCCACCGTGCCCACGCCGCTTTCGGCCACCAGCTTGACGCTGATGGACGCGCGGGAATTGGCGTTCTTCAGATCGTGGATGAGCTGGGCCAGGTCTTCGATGGAATAAATGTCGTGGTGCGGCGGCGGCGAAATGAGACCCACACCCGGCACCGAGTAGCGCAGCATGCCGATGTAGTCGGACACCTTGCCGCCGGGGAGCTGGCCGCCCTCGCCGGGCTTGGCGCCCTGCGCCATCTTGATCTGGATCTGGTCGGCGGAGGCCAGGTATTCGGCCGTGACGCCGAAGCGACCCGAAGCGACCTGCTTGATCTTGGAACGCAGCGAATCGCCTTTTTTCAGCGGAATGTCGCTGACGATGCGCTCGGCTCCGAGCACGCTGCCGATGGTGTCGCCGTCCTGGATGCCGGCCGAACCCGTGCGCATTTCAGGCCGGTAGCGCAGCGGGTCTTCGCCGCCCTCGCCGGTATTACTCTTGCCGCCGATGCGGTTCATCGCCACCGCCAGGGTCGAATGCGCTTCCGTGGAAATGGAGCCCAGCGACATCGCGCCGGTGGCAAAGCGCTTGACGATCTCTGCGGCCGGTTCCACCTCATCGATGGCAATCGCCTTGCTGGGGTCGATCTTGAACTCGAACAGGCCGCGCAGGGTGAGCATGCGGCGCGACTGGTCGTTGATGATCTGCGCGTATTCCTTGTAGGTGTTGTAGTTGCCGGCACGGGTGGAATGCTGCAGCTTGGCGATGGCGTCGGGCGTCCACATATGGTCTTCGCCGCGGGTGCGCCAGGCGTAGTCGCCCCCGGCGTCCAGCATGGTGGCGAGCACGGGCGAATCGCCAAAAGCATCGCGGTGCATGCGCAGCGCTTCTTCGCCCACCTCGAACACGCCGATACCCTCAACCTGCGTGGAAGTGCCGGTGAAATATTTGTCCACCAGCGCGCGCGACAGGCCCACGGCTTCGAAGATCTGCGCGCCGCAATAGCTCATATAGGTGGAAATGCCCATTTTGGACATCACCTTCTGCATGCCCTTGCCGATGGCCTTGACGTAGTTTTGAATCGCCTTATCGGCACTGAGATCGCCCGGCAGGTCTTTGGCCATTGCCGCAATGGTGTCGAGCGCCAGATACGGGTGGACGGCCTCGGCACCATAGCCCGCGAGCACGGCGAAATGATGCGTTTCGCGCGCGCTGCCGGTTTCCACCACCAGCCCGGTCTGCGTGCGCAGGCCGTGGGCGGTGAGGTGCTGATGCACCGCACTCATGGCGAGCAGCGCCGGAATGGCCACGCGCTCGGCACTCATGTGGCGGTCGGTGATGATGAGAATGTTGTGGCCGCTCTTGAGCGCATCCACCGCTTCGGCGCAAATGGACGCAATGCGCGCCTCGATGCCTTCCTGCCCCCAGGCCACCGGATAGCAGATGTCGAGCTCGAAGCTGCGGAACTTGCCGCCGGTGTGCTGGGCGATGGAGCGCAGCCGCGCCATGTCGTCATAGTCGAGCACGGGCTGGCTGACTTCCAGCCGCATGGGCGGATTGACCTGATTGATGTCGAGCAGATTGGGCCGCGGGCCGATGAAGGACACCAGCGACATCACCATGTTCTCGCGGATCGAGTCGATCGGCGGATTGGTCACCTGTGCGAACAACTGCTTGAAGTAGTTGTAAAGCGGCTTGGCGCGGTTGGACAACACCGCCAGCGCGGCATCGTTGCCCATCGAACCCACGGCCTCGTCGCCCTTTTCGGCCATCGGCGCCATCAGGAACTTGAGGTCTTCCTGCGTGTAGCCGAAGGCCTGCTGGCGGTCGAGCAAGGGGATGGGCGAGGGCTCGGCATGGCCCAGATGATCGAGATCGTCGATGCGGATGCGCAGGTTCTCGATCCACTGACCATAGGGACGCGCGCTGGCGAGCTGGCTTTTGATCTCCTTGTCGTCGATGATGCGGCCGGCCTCCATGTCGATGAGGAACATCTTGCCCGGCTGCAGCCGCCACTTCTTGACGATATGGCTTTCAGAAATGGGCAGCACGCCCGACTCGGACGCCATGATGACCAGATCGTCGTCGGTCACGATGTAACGCGCCGGGCGCAGGCCATTGCGGTCGAGCGTGGCGCCAATCTGGCGACCATCGGTGAAGGCGATCGCGGCCGGGCCGTCCCACGGCTCCATCATCGCGGCGTGGTACTCGTAAAAGGCGCGACGGCGCGGGTCCATCAGGGTGTGCTGCTCCCACGCCTCGGGAATCATCATCATCATGGCGTGCGACAACGGATAGCCCGCCATCAGCAACAGCTCAAGACAGTTGTCGAAACTCGCGGTATCGCTCTGGCCGGGGTAGATCAGCGGCCAGAGCTTTTGCAGATCGGTGCCGAGCACCGGCGAGGACACGGCGCCCTCGCGCGCGCGCATCCAGTTGTAGTTGCCCTTGACGGTGTTGATCTCGCCGTTGTGCGCCACCAGCCGGTAGGGGTGCGCCAGCGGCCATTCGGGAAAGGTGTTGGTGGAAAACCGCTGGTGCACCAGCGCCAGCGCCGACGCCACGCGCGGGTCTTTGAGGTCTTTGTAATACTCGCCCACCTGATCGGCCAGCAGCAGGCCCTTGTAAACAATGGTGCGCGCCGACATCGACGGCACGAAATACTCTTTGCCGTGTCGCAGATCGAGCTTCTGGATCGCGTGGCTGGCGGTCTTGCGGATGACGAACAGCTTGCGCTCCAGCGCATCGGTCACCATCACGTCGGGGCCGCGGCCGATGAACACCTGGCGGATCACCGGCTCCTTGGCGCGCACCGTGGGCGACATCGGCATCTCGGCATCGACGGCCACGTCACGCCAGCCGAGAAGCTCCTGGCCTTCGGCACGAATGGCGCGCTCGATTTCTTGCTCACAGGCCAGACGCGAAGCCTGCTCGCGCGGTAGAAAGATCATGCCCACGCCATATTCGCCCGGCGGCGGCAGTTCCACGCCCTGCGCCGCCATTTCTTCGCGGAAAAAGGCATCAGGAATCTGCAGCAGGATGCCCGCGCCGTCGCCCATGAGCTTGTCGGCCCCCACCGCGCCGCGATGGTCGAGATTCTTGAGGATGAGCAGCCCGTTCTGCACGATGTCGTGCGACTTCACCCCTTTGATGTGCGCCACGAAACCCACGCCGCAGGCGTCGTGTTCGTTTTGCGGGCAATAGAGCCCGTCGCGGGACAGGGCAGCGATTTCGGCGCTGGAGGCGGAAGTTAGGGGCGTGGACATGGCAGGCTCCGCAGTGAGTCAACAAGAGTGTGCGAATTTACTGCATCGCAGCAAGCAGCGCAACAAAAATTCAAAAATCTGTCCCCATTTAAGTTGGATTTAGGAAATCGGCAAAAATAAAAAGGGACAGATTATTTTCAGTGAGACTGATCAGTCCTGAGAAACACGCCGGGCCGCCCCAAGGGTTTCTCACCCCCTCGGGGGGCCTGACGCGCAGCGGCAGGTCTGGGGGTTCTCTCAAGCAACTTTCATGCGCGGGCGCCCCCGCCGGGCAGGAGCCAACCGTCGCCCGCTCTCAGACTCCAACTCCGTCAGAAACGCCGCATCGCCCACAGCGAGGCCGCTGCGCAACGCGGCCTCCAGCGCCTGGCATTGCGGCGGAGCGACGCCGTGCGCCAGCCGCTCGCGGTAGGCAGCCTCGCGGGCAAAGGGCGTGTTGCCCAGTTGCCAATAAGCGTCTGGCGCCGAAAGGACCGGAGGCCGTGCACCGCCTGATGGCGCCTCGCCGCAATGCGCCGTCTGGCTGCACCAGGGCCAGACGGCAGCGTCGGCCAAGTCGGCGCGGTCTGCCGCGCGGTCGATCCACACCATCGCGGCCAACTCCCAATCGCCGGGCTGCACCAGCGCGCTCTGAAACCGTCCGGCCCAGGCCGAGGTGCGTTGAATCGGCGGCGACGCCCCGGCCGACTCCGCCGGGGCTGTGGCCCGCGCGCGACTCGCGCGCCGCGCCAGACCCTGGACATAGCGCGAAAGGTCGGCGGCGTTCTGCGGCGTGAGCAGCAGCAGCACCGCTTCGGGCAACACGGCATAGCCATGCAGCCGCACCGAAGCCAGACTCAGCCCCTGCGCCATCCACAACACAAACTGATCGCGCTGGGCCGACGTCGCCAGAGGCGAAGCGCCGGGCGCCGCCTGCAATCGCACCAGATGCGCGCTTCCGGGGCGGCAAAAACGGGCTTGCCGCGCCATCAGCGGCGCAGCGCCTCGCGCAAGGCAGCGACTTCGTCCAGCAAATCGAGCACCAGCGCCGCGGCGGCAGGATTGAGTTCCAGCTCGCGCTGCAGCCGCACCGCGCGGCGGGCTCGCGCCATCGCCTCGCCACTGAAGCGCCATTGCGCCGCGGCGCTCGAAGGCTGCATCGGGTCGATCACGCCCTCTTCGACCAGATGCACGATCTGCGTGCGCTCCACCCGGCAGAGGCTGCAGACCTGGTCGACCGAAATGTCGATCTGCTCTTCCAGCACCACACCGACCAAGGGCGCGGCATTCGCATTCGAGGGGGCGCTCATGATTGGGCTCCTTGATACAGCGCGGCGCGCGGGTTGAACGCGGAAAAATCTTCCTGCTGACGACGGTAAGCCGAGCGTGCGGCCTCGGTATCCGCCGGGGGCAGCGCCACTTGCGCGACCACATACAGATCGCCCGGCGTGGCCCCGGGGATGCCCCGACCCTTGAGCCGCAAGCGTCGCCCGCTGCCTGTGGCCGGCGGAATCTTGAGCGCGACCTTGCCATCAGGCGTGGGCACATTGACTTCAGCGCCCAGCGCCGCTTCCCATGGCGCAAGCGGCAGATCGATGAACACATCGCGCCCTTCCACGCGGTAGATCCCGTGGGGATTGAAGGCAATTTCCAGATAGAGATCACCCGCCCCGCCCTCGCCCAGCCCCGGCGCGCCCTGCCCCGCCAGACGGATGTGCTGACCGGCGCGCACGCCTTTGGGAATCTGCACCTGCAGGGTGCGCTCGCGCGTCACCACATGGCCCTGCGCATCGACTTCGGGCATGCGCAAAGTGAGGGTGCGGGCCGCGCCCCGGTAGGCGTCTTCCAGATCGATGAGGATTTGCGCATGGTGGTCCTGCCCACGCAGATGCATGCCTTGGACTCCCGGCCCGCCACCCGCGCGCCGCGCGCCGCCTGCGCTGCGCGCGAACAGCGCCTCGAAAAAGTCGCTGAAATCCGCCTCGTTGCCCGGCATGCCGCCGCGCTGCTCGAAGCCCGCGCCCCAGTCCGGCGGCGGCTGAAAGTCCTGTCCGGCGCGCCAGTTGCTGCCGAGTTGATCGTAGGCCGCGCGCTTCTCCGGGTCTTTGAGCACCTCGTAGGCCTCGCCCAGTTCCTTGAACTTGGCCTCGGCCCCGGCTTCCTTGCTGACGTCCGGGTGGAATTTGCGGGCGAGCTTGCGGTAGGCGCGCTTGATTTCGTCTTGCGTCGCGCTGCGCTCCACGCCCATGACCTGGTAGTAATCCTTGTAGTCCATCGTGCGTTCCTGTGCGGGGAATGAGTTGTCTG
>DZDA01000074.1 GCA_022730375.1 Thiomonas intermedia | reverse complement strand
CCTCCCCACTTGTGGGGAGGGTTGGGGTGGGGATTGTCCAACCCTGGGGGCGCTCAGGCTCAGGTGATGGACGAGAAGTCGGGCTTGCGCTTTTGCAAAAACGCCATCATCGCCTCACGCGCCGCCGGTGCGCCCAGCAGCGCTTGGAACACCGCCTCTTCCGAGCGCATGCGCGCCAGCACGGCCTGCGGCCCCTGATCGCCCAGGCCTTTGAGCAGACGCTTGGTCGCCCGCACCGAGGGCGCAGGCAGACGAGAGAATTTTTCGGCCTGCGCCACGGCAAATTCACGCAGACTTTCTACAGGCAGCACGCGGTTGACCAGTCCCATGTTCAAGGCCTCGGCGGCGTCGAACGGTTCGCCCAGCAAGAGCTTTTCCGCTGCGCGCAGGTACCCGGCAATCTGCGGCAGCAGCAGGCTGGACGCCGCCTCGGGGCACAGACCCAGATGCACGAAGGGCAGAACGAACTGCGCATCATCGGCCGCATAGACCAGATCGCAATGCATCAGCAGTGTTGTGCCCACGCCGACGGCAAAGCCTTGGGCTGCTGCGACCAGCGGTTTGTCCAGCCCGGCGAGATGGCGCAAAAACTGCAGCACCGGCGCCTCCTCACCCTGAGGCGGCGCGGAGAGAAAGTCCTGCAGATCGTTGCCCGCGGTAAAGCTGCCTCCTTCGCCTGCGATCAGCACCGCCTTGACTTCCGCGTCGGTCGCAGCGCGTTCGAAAGCCTCGTTGGCCGCCTCGTACATCGCCAGGGTCAGCGCATTCTTTTTTTCGGGGCGATTGAACACGATGTGCAGCACCCCGCTGCGCAATTCCACCTGCACCTGACTCATGATGTTGTCTCCTGAAATGAAAACCCGGGCGCGTCAGCCCGGGCCTTGGTGGAACGGCTGCGATCAGACGTTTTCGAAAATACCCGCAGCGCCCTGCCCTGTGCCGATGCACATGGTCACCATACTGTATTTGGCCTTACGGCGACGCATGCCGTAGATCGCCGTGGCCGCGCGAACCGCGCCGGTGGCGCCCAGCGGGTGGCCCCAGGCGATGGCGCCGCCCAGCGGATTGAGCACCTCGGGGTTGATGCCCAGATCTTTCACCACGGCAAGCGACTGCGCGGCGAAGGCTTCGTTGAGTTCGATCCAGCCGATGTCGTCGAGCTTGAGCCCCGCTTTTTCCAGCGCCGCAGGAATGGCGAACTTCGGCCCGATGCCCATGATCTCGGGCGGCACCCCGCGCACGGCGAAACTCACGAAGCGCGCCAGCGGCACGAGGTTGAACTGTTTGAGAATCTTCTCGCTCACCAGAATGAGCGCGCCCGCGCCATCCGAGGTCTGCGAGCTGTTGCCCGCCGTCACGCTGCCCTTGGCCGCGAACACCGGCTTGAGCCGGGCCAGCGCTTCCAGCGTGGTGTCGGCGCGCGGGCCTTCGTCCACGGTCATCTTGCGGGTCTTGATGTCCACCTCGGCGGTGCCCAGACGGGGAAACTTCTCGACGATGTCCAGCGGAGTGATTTCTTCGTTGAACTCGCCCGCGGCAATGCCCGCCAGCGCCTTCTGGTGCGAAGCCAGCGCGAACGCATCCTGCTCCTCGCGGCTCACCTTCCATTGCTGCGCCACCTTCTCAGCGGTCATGCCCATGCCGTAGGCGATGCCCACATGCTCGTTGTTGGCAAAGATCGCCGGATTGAAGCTGGGATGAAAACCGCCCATGGGCACGCGGCTCATGCTCTCGGTGCCCCCTGCGATCATCACATCGGCCTCGCCCACGCGGATGCGGTCTGCCGCCATCTGAATGGCCGTGATGCCGGACGCGCAGAAGCGATTGACGGTCACGCCGCCCACCGTGTCGGGCAGGCCGGACAGCAGCGCGCCGATGCGTGCCACATTCATGCCCTGGTCGCCCTCCGGCATGGCGCAGCCGATGATGGCGTCTTCGATCAGCTTGGGATCGAGATTGGGAACCTGCGCCAATGCCGCACGGATGACGTGCACCAGCAGGTCGTCAGAACGATAGTTTTTCAGCAGCCCGCGAGGGGCCTTGCCCACCGGGGTGCGGGTGGCGGCAACGATGTAGGCGTCTTGAACTTGTTTGCTCATGTCGTTCTCCTGGTGGCGGATCAGTTACGCACCGGCTTGCCGGTCTGCAACATGCCCATGATGCGTTCCTGGGTCTTGCCCTGGCCGAGCAGTTCGCAGAAGTTCTTGCGTTCCAGCGCCATCAGCGTGACCTCGTCAGCCGGAGCGCCTTCTTCCACATCGCCGCCGCACAACACGGTGGCGATACGCGTGGCGATCTCGTCGTCATAGGCGGAGATGAAGCCGCCGTCGCGCAGGTTGACCAGTTGCGCCCGAATGGTGGCGATGCCATTGCGTCCGAGCACCGGGAAGGTCTGGCCCGGCACTGGCGGACGGTAGCCCGCGTCGAACATCGCCCGCGCCTGGCCCACGGCCACGTGCAGCAGTTCGTGGGCATGCATGACGATGGCGTCGCTGGGCAGCAGATAGCCCAGATTGCGGCTTTCCAGCGCCGACTTGCCCACCGTGGCCATGGCTGCAGCCTGGAAACCCGTCTTGAGGAAATGCAGGATGTCTCCGCCCTGCGCCTGCTCTGCGGCACGGCGGGCCAGGTAGGTGAGGCCGCCGCCGCCCGGAATCAGGCCCACGCCCATTTCCACCAGGCCCATATAGCTCTCGAAATGCACCACGCGCTTGGCGCAATACACGCTCAGCTCGGTGCCGCCGCCCAGGGCGATGCCGCTGACCGCGGCCACCACCGGCACCTGGGCGTAGCGCAGGGTGAGCATCATGTCCTGCAGCTTCTTTTCTTCCGGCTCGATAGCCTTGGGGCCGCCGGCCATGAAGGCGGGCATCATCGACTGCAGATCGGCCCCGGCGCTGAACGGCCCGCCCGACAACGAGGTCGGCTGCCAGACCACCACGCCCTTGTAACGGCCTTCGGCCAGTTCCACCGCCTGGTGCAGACCTGCGATGACTCCGGGCCCAATGGTGTTCATCTTGGTCTTGAAGCTGGCGACCAGCACGTCGTCGGCACCGGGGGCCGTCCACAGGCGGATCGACTCATCCTCGAACACGGTGCCGCCCGCGGTGCGCGGGTCGGGCGCGTTCTCGCCCAGCACGGCCTGCTTGAACGGCTGGCGGGCATAGACCGGCAGGCTTGAGCGGCCCATGTAGGCGTTCTTCGCCGCCGAGTAGGAACCCTCGGGTTTGTGCACGCCGTCCACCTGGCTCACCCATTTCGGCAGGGCCGCGCTGCACAGCGTCTTGCCTGCGGCGATGTCTTCGCTGATCCAGTCGGCGATCTGCTTCCAGCCTGCGGTCTGCCAGCTTTCGAACGGGCCTTCGTTCCAGCCGAAGCCCCAGCGGATGGCGAAGTCGAGGTCGCGGGCGTTGTCGGCAATGTCGGCCAGATGCAGGGCCACGTAATGCCACACGTCGCGGAAGATGCTCCACAGGAACTGCGCCTGCGGATTGCTCGATTCGCGCAGCAGCTTGAAGCGCTCGGCAGCCGGTTTTTTCAGCATGCGCACCACGATCTCGTCGGCCTTGCCGCCACCCGGCACATAGTCGCCCTTGGCGGGGTCGAACTTCAGAATGTCGCGCCCGACCTTTTTATAAAAGCCAGCACCGGTTTTCTGGCCCAGCGCACCGTTGGCGACCAGCGTAGCCAGCACGGGCGGGGTGGCATAGAGCGCGGCGAAGGGGTCTTTGTCTGCCGGCAGGGTGTCCTGCATGGTCTTGATGACGTGGGCCATGGTGTCCAGGCCCACCACGTCGGAGGTGCGGAAGGTCGCACTCTTGGCCCGGCCGAGTTTGCTGCCGGTGAGATCGTCGATGACGTCAAAGCCGAGCCCGAACTTCTCGCCTTCCTTGATCACCGCCAGAATGGAGAACACGCCCACGCGGTTGGCGACAAAATTCGGCGTGTCCTTGGCGCGCACCACGCCCTTGCCCAGGGTGGTAGTGAGGAAGGTTTCGAGCCGGTCGAGAATGGCGCCGTCGGTGCCTGCGGTGGGGATGAGCTCCACCAGATGCATATAGCGCGGCGGGTTGAAGAAATGCACGCCGCAGAAGCGCTTGCGCAGATCGGCGTCGAAGCCCTCAGACAGCGCGGTGATCGAAAGGCCCGAGGTGTTGGAGGCGAAGATGGTGTTCGCGCCCAGATGCGGCGTGACCTTTTTGTACAGATCGTGCTTCCAGTCCATGCGCTCGGCAATGGCCTCGATCACCAGATCGCAGCCCTGCAGCAGTTCGAGGTCGGTCTCGTAGTTGGCCTCGGTGATCAGGCTGGCCTCGGCCGCGTCGCCCAGCGGCGCCGGGCTGAGTTTCTTGAGGTTGGCCACGGCCTTGGTCACGATGCCGTTCTTGCTGCCTTCTTTGGCCGGTAGATCGAACAGCACCACCGGCACCCGGGCGTTGATGCAATGGGCGGCGATCTGCGCGCCCATCACACCAGCGCCGAGTACGGCGACCTTGCGGATGTGTATCGTCTGTGTCATGTCAGCTCCTTCGGGGGATTCAGGCGAACACCGCCTCGGTGTCCATCAAGTTCTTTGCGCCGCTGCGTGCCATGCGAATCGCGGCGGCGGATTCGGGATACAGGCGCCCGAAGTAAAAGCGCGCCGTCTGCAGCTTGGCCTGGTAGAAGGGCGAATCGTTGCCTTCAGCAATCTTGCGCTGCGCCACCTGCGCCATGCGGGCGAAGGCGTAGGCAAACACCACATGACCGGCCACACGCAGATAGGGCACGGCGGCCGCGCCGACTTCGTCCTTGTCGGCCATGGCCTTCATGCCGAGTTCCATGGTGAGCTTCTGCACCTTGTCGGCCAGATCGGCCAGCGGGTTGACGAATTCCTGCATGGCCTCGTTGACGCCTTCTTCTTCGATGAAATCGGTGAGGATCTTGCCGAACTTGCGCAGCCGCGCGCCGCCGTCCATCAACACCTTGCGGCCCAGCAGGTCGAGCGACTGGATGGTGTTGGTGCCCTCATAGATCAGGTTGATGCGGGCGTCGCGCACGAATTGCTCCATGCCCCATTCGCGGATGTAGCCGTGACCGCCAAACACCTGCAGGCATTCGTTGGTGGCCTGCAGACCGTTGTCGGTGATGAAGGCCTTGACGATGGGGGTGAGCAGCGAGACGAGATCGTCGGCCTCCTTGCGCACCTCGGCGTCCGGGTGGTGCAGCGACTGGTCGAGCAGCAGCGAAATCCAGTAAGCCAGAAAGCGCCCGCCTTCGGCCCAGGCGCGCGCGGTGAGCAACATGCGGCGCACATCGGGATGCACCAGAATGGGATCGGCCGGTTTGTCGGGCGCCTTCGGCCCGGTGAGGGCGCGCATCTGCAGCCGGTCGCGGGCGTAGGCCAGCGCGTTTTGATACGCCACTTCGGTGAGGCCGAGCGACTGCATGCCCACGCCGAGACGGGCGCCGTTCATCATCACGAACATCGCCGCCAGGCCCTTGTTGGGCTCGCCCACCAGCCAGCCGGTGGCGTCTTCCAGCGTCATCTGGCAGGTGGAGTTGGCGTGAATGCCCATCTTGTGTTCGATGCCGGAGCAGAAAATGCCGTTGCGTTCGCCCACGCCCGCATCGGCGGTCGGCACGAACTTGGGCACGATGAACAGCGAAATCCCCTTGCTGCCCTCAGGCGCACCCGGCAGCTTGGCCAGCACCATGTGCACGATGTTGTCAGCCAGGTCATGTTCGCCGCTGGAGATGAAGATTTTTTGACCGCTGATCTTGTAGCTGCCACCTTCCTGCGGCACGGCCTTGCTGCGGATCAGGCCGAGGTCGGTGCCGCAATGCGGCTCGGTTAGGCACATGGTGCCCGTCCACTCGCCGGCCACCAGCTTGGGCATATAGAGCGCCTTCTGCTCGGCACTGCCATGCACGTTCAGCAATTCGGTCACGCCCTGCGTCAGGCCGGGATACATGGTCCAGGCCTGGTTGGCTGCGTTCTGCATCTCGTGCACCGCGCTGCCCACCAAGTGCGGCAGACCCTGGCCGCCGAACTGGGTCTCGGCGGTGAGCGAAGTCCACCCGGCCTGCACGAACTGATTCCACGCCGCCTTGAAACCCTTGGGCGTGGTCACGGCATGAGTAGCGGCGTCGTAATGGCAGCCCTCGGCATCGCCGCTGGCGTTGAGCGGCTGCAGCACTTCGCTGCAGAATTTTCCCGCCTCTTCGCACACTTGGTTGATCAGGTCGGCATCGACCTCGGCATACGGCGGCAGCTCCTTGAGCAGGGTAGCCGCATCGAGCACTTCGTGCATGACGAACTGCATATCGCGCAAGGGCGGGTTGTATTGGGGCATATCTGTCTCCTGAAAATCGTGAATCGAAAAACGGGCTGGAAATGGGCTGGAAATGGGCTAGAAACGGGCTCAATTGGGGGCGGAGGCGCTCGCGGCGCGTTCCTTGGCCAGACAAGGCAATAGCAGGGGCAACCCTTCGGGCGTGGCGTGGTCGCGCAGCAACGCATCGAGACTGCGGCAGGCCAGATCCAGGCTGTTGGGCAACCTGAGCAGCCGGGCATCGTGATGCAGCGCCAGGATGTAGCCGTGAATCTGGAACATGAGCTGTTGCGGGTCGGTGTCGGGCTTGAGATGGCCCATTTCGATGGCCTGCACGATGGCGCGACGCACCGCGTCGTGCCAGGTCTGGATCATGGCCACCAGCGCGTCGCGCACCGTGCCCGGGCGGTCGTCGAACTCGACCGCGCTGGAGATGTAGATGCAGCCGGTCTCCATTTCCACGCTCACCCGCTGCAGCCAGCGCTGCACCATCGCCGCCAGACGCGGCATGCCGCGCGGCTGCTCGATGGCGCGGTAAAACACCTCTTGCTCGAACAGGTCGTGATAGTGGCGGATAACAGCGATCTGTAACTCCTCGCGCGAACCGAAATGCGCGAACACGCCCGATTTGCTCATTTCCATCCGGTCGGCGAGCACCCCGATGGACAAACCCTCCAGCCCGATGCGCCCGGCCATCTGCAGCGCACAGTCGATGATGGCCTGCCGCGTCTGCCGCCCCTTGGCCGAACCACTGCCGATCGGCTCAACTGGCAGGCTTGCGCTCACGCTGCGTTTTGCCGCCGCTTTTACCGCCGTTTTGGCGCCCGTCGTTCGGTGCGGCGTGCGGCGCGGAGAGATCGGGGAGTGACTGGCGGTCATTTTTGTCGTGTGCGGGAGGGATCGATAAAAAAACGAACGGTCGTACTATTTCCGATTCTCGCCACTTTGTCAACCGCTATCTGCGATCAGGGGATTTGCCGCCTAAACTGAGGTGCTAACTCCCTGACTTCAAAAACCGTCACCATGCCCGACTCTTCCAACGCAGTCTCCGCCCAAGACACCCTCGTGCGCGCCGCCTGCCCGCACGACTGCCCCGACACCTGCGCTCTGCTCGTCACCGTGCGAGACGGCGTGGCCATCAGCGTGCGCGGCGACCCCGACCATCCCCCCACGCACGGCGCGCTGTGCGCCAAGGTCTCGCGCTACACCGAGCGAACCTATCACCCGGATCGGTTGCTGCAGCCGATGAAGCGAGTCGGCCCCAAAGGCAGCGGCCAGTTCGCCCCGGTGAGCTGGGACGAGGCGATGGACGACATCGCCGCCCGGCTCAAGGAGATTGCCGCCCGCGACCCGCAGGCCATCCTGCCCTATTCCTACGGCGGCACGCTGGGCTTCGTGCAGAGCGAAAGCATGGCGGCGCGTTTTTTCCACCAGCTCGGCGCCAGCCTGCTCGACCGCACCATCTGCTCCACCGCAGGCGAGGCCGGGCTCAAAGCGGTGATCGGCGGCAAGATGGGTCTGGACGTGGAGCAGTTCGAACACAGCAAGCTCATCCTCATCTGGGGCAGCAACAGCATCACCAGCAATCTGCATTTCTGGACTTACGCGCAGCGCGCCAAACGCAATGGCGCCAAGCTGGTGTGCATCGACCCCTGGCGCAACGACACGGCCGAGAAGTGCCACGACCATCTGCAACTGCGCCCCGGCACCGATGCCGCGCTGGCCTATGCGCTGATGCACGAACTCATTGCGCACGACTGGCTCGATCACGACTACATCGCGCAGCACACGGTGGGCTTTGCTGCACTGCGTGAGCGCGCGCTGGAGTGGCCGCCCGAGCGCGCCGCCGAAGTCTGCGGCGTGCCCGCCCGGCAGATCCGCCAACTGGCGCTCGACTACGGCACGCTCACCCCGGCGGCCATTCGCATGAACTACGGCCTGCAGCGCGTGCGCGGCGGCGGTAATGCGGTACGCGCCATCGCCTGCCTGCCGGCGCTCGTGGGCGCCTGGCGGCACGATGCCGGCGGCCTGCTGATGTCGAGCTCCAATCATTTCGCCGCCAACGGCGCTGCGCTGGAGCGCCCCGATCTGCTGGCCGGACGCGCCCCGCGCACTCTCAATATGGTGACCATCGGCGACGATCTGCTGCGACCGAGTTCGCACGAATTCGGCCCGAAAGTCGAGGCCGTGATCGTCTACAACAGCAATCCGCTGGCGGTTGCGCCCGAGGGCGACAAGGTGCGCGCCGGTTTTGCCCGCGACGACCTGTTCACCGTGGTGCTGGAGCATTTCCAGACCGATACCGCCGACTACGCCGACTACCTGCTGCCCGCCACCACCCAGCTCGAACATCTGGACGTGCACAAGTCGTATGGCCACCGCTACTGGATGGCGAACAACCCGGCCATTGCGCCACTGGGTCAGGCCAAGCCGAACACCGAAATTTTCCGTCTGCTGGCTGCGCGCCTGGGTTTCACCGACCCCTGCTTTGCCGAGAGCGATGAGCAGATCGCAGCACAGGCCATCGCCCCCGACCCGCGCAACGGCAGCATCCACTGGGAGTCTTTGCAAGCCAGCGGCTGGGCCAAGCTGCCCGGCGCCGCCGCCCCGTTTGCACACGGCGGCTTTCCCACGCCTTCGGGCAAGTGCGAATTCTGGTCGCAACGCGAGGCCAACGCCGGACGCGACCCCTTGCCCGAGGTGCTGCTGCCCTTCGAGTCCGCCGCCTCGGCCCCGGAGCTCGCCATGCGCTACCCGCTGGCGATGATCTCGCCCCCGCCGCGCAACTTCCTCAATTCCAGCTTCGTCAATGTGGACAGTCTGCGCAAGCTCGAAGGCGAACCCACGCTGCTCATCCACCCGGAAGACGCCGCAGCGCGCAACATTGTCGATGGCCAGAGTGTGCGAACCTTCAACGGCCGCGGCGCCACTGTCTGCCGCGCACGCGTCAGCACCCGTACGCGCCCAGGCCAGATCGTGGCTCTGGGCATCTGGTGGCGCAAGCTCTCTGCCGATGGCAACAACGTCAACGCCCTCACCCACCAGCACCTGACCGATCTGGGCAACGGGCCATGCTTCTACGACTGCCTGGTGGAAGTGGCCGCAGCGTGACCGAGCCAGCGCCGCTGCGCTTTGACGCCGAAAACACCTTCGCGGTGTTTGAAGGTCTGTGGTGCTCAGGCCAGCTCAGCGTCGCCGACATTGCCCGCCTGCCTGCACTGGGCGTGGCCACGGTCATCAACCTCGCGCTGCCCACGTCTTCCAATGCCTTGTCCGGAGAAGCCGAGCAGGTGACTGCCTTGGGGGTGAACTATGCGCACATCCCGGTGCTGTGGGATGCGCCGAAACCTGCGCAGTTCGAGCAGTTCGCCGGGGTGATGGCTGCGCTCGGGCAAGAACCCGTCTGGCTGCATTGCGCGAAAAATATGCGGGCCTCGGCCTTCGTCTATCTCTACCGCCTGCTCATTCGTGGCGAGCCGAAGAACAAGCGTCGTGGCCGATGTCGCAGATCTGGACACCGATTCCGGTCGGGCAGCAGTGGACCTGCGCAGTGCGCGCGGCACACGGCCACGGCGCAGCGCACTGAATCTCTGGCCAGTGCAGTGTTTTACGTTTGATGGATCAAATAAAACCGATGGATTTGGCGTCAGGGCAAGGCGTCAAGCACAGCGATACCCATAGGTATCGCGCGGATTGGCAACGCCGACCAGGCGGCAAAGACGCGGTTTTATGTTCCAGATAGCGTAAAACACTGCACTTGCGTCGAAACAGCGCGCTCAAACTCCCGCGCGCTGCATCGACGCCAGGAAGGTCTTGGCATCCTCGAAGCCCACCACCCGGCCCACTTCCTTGCCGCCCCTGAAGAAGATGATGCCCGGCGGGCCGAACAGTTGGAAGCGCTTGAGCAGCGCCTTGTCGTCGGCGGTGTTGTTCGTCACGTCGGCCTGAATCAGCGTAAAGCCCGCCATCTGCTGCGCCACTGCGGGATCGGTGAAGGTGAAGTGCTCCATCTCAATGCACGACACGCACCAGTCGGCGTAGAAGTCGAGCATCACGGGCTTGCTGCTGCTGGCGACCACACGGTCGAGATCGGCCACCGTGCGAATGCGCTGAAACTGCACCGCCGGCGCGGCGCTCACAGCGCCCGCTGCGCCGCCGCCCAGCCCGGCGAGCGGCTGCAGCAGATTGCGGTTGCCCGCCGCCAGACCGACGAGCAGTACCGCACCCGCCACTGCTAACCCCACCCCAAAGCCCTTGAACAACCGCTTCCAGCCCGAAACCTCATCGGGCAGCCGGTCAAACACCCGCAGGAAGCTGGCGCTGATGAGCAAAAGCAGAGCCCACAGCACCATCAGCAGCCAGGTCGGCAGCACCGGGGCGATCATGTACAGCGCGGTGGCGATGAGCAGCACACCGAAAAAGGCCTTGACGCCATCCATCCATCCGCCCGCCCTGGGCAGCAAAGTGCCCGCGCCCAGACCGACCAGCAGCAAGGGCACGCTCATGCCCGCCGCCAGCGAGAACAGCGCCACCCCACCGATGAGCGCGTTGCCGGTCTGGCTGATGTAGAGCAAGGCGCCAGCCAGCGGCGCGGCCACGCAGGGCCCGACGATGAGCGCCGAAATGCCGCCCATGATGAAAACCCCGGCGAAGTGTCCGCCCTGCATCTTGTCGGAGGTGGACGACAACTTGCTCTGCAGACTGCTGGGCACTTGCAGTTCGTAGAAGCCGAACATCGACAGCGACAGCACCACGAGCAACAAGGCGAAGACCGACAGCACCCAGGGGTTCTGCAAGGAGGCCGCCAGCCCTTGGCCCAGCAGACCGGCCGCCACGCCAAAGGCCGTGTACACAATGGCCATGCCCAGCGAATAGGCCACGGCCAGGGCGAAGCCGCGCCCGCGAGACACCTTGTCACCCTGCCCCACGATGATGCTCGACAGAATGGGAATCATCGGCAGCACGCAGGGCGTGAAGGCCAGCAGCAGACCAAACACCAGAAACATGGGGATGATGCTGAGCAGGCTGCCCGATGCCAGCGCCTGACCAATGCGCGACGACTCGCCACCCTGGGCGACCGCGCCCGCTGCAGCCGGAGCGGTGACGGCCGATGCCGTTGCAGCCGGAGCTGGCGCTGCCGTGGCTGAAGCAGAGGCCGCCGCCGGTTGTGCCGCGCTGGCGCCGGCCATCAAACCCTGTACCAGGCCGCTGGCTTCGCTGCCGCTTGCCGCGGGCGCGCTGCCGCTCTCGTCGGGTTCGGAAATGCTCACCGTTCCGTTGCCGCCAAACCCGCTGAGGCTGACGGTGGCGAGCTTTTCAATCGGCGGGTAGCAAAGCCCCGCGTCGGCGCAGCCCTGATACGTCACCAATATCTTGAAGGTGGCCGGCGCCTTGAGCACGGGCAGGGGAATCGGGACCAGTCCGCGGTAGTGAAACACCTCGTGGCCGAGGTTTTTATCGAAGATTTTGTGCGCCGCGGGAAATTCTGGCTTGCCGAGTTCCACGCCCGGCGTCTGTGACTCGAAATGGAACCGTTCCTGGTACAGGTAATACCCGTCGTGCGCCTTGAACTGCAGCAGCACCGTTTTGGCATCCTGCACTTTGGCGGTGAACTGGAAGGCTTCGTCCGGGGGCAGGAAATCGGCCTGCTGAGCGTGCGCCACAGGCAGCAAAACGCCGGCCCAGAGCAGGAAAAAGCCCAGCAGAGCGCGACTGAGCCCTGCCCAGAAACGCGGTGCTCGCGAAGTGGATGGAATGCTACGGCGCATGAACGGTCTCCCTTGTCTTATCGTTTGGTCGCGTGCCGCGTGAAATCCTGACAGCCAGTCAGGCGTCGCGCAGCCGTCGAAGGTGAAATATAAGTCCAGTGGCATATTTGAATGCCTTAGGGCTTGCCCTGCTGCACCCGCTGAATTACCCGGCATCCGCGCTGGGGCTCATGAGAAACGCCGGGCCGCCCCAAGTTTTCTTGTCCACCTCGCAGCTTGCA
>DZDA01000073.1 GCA_022730375.1 Thiomonas intermedia | reverse complement strand
CGCCGTTGACATGCGCGAACACGCTGGCCGCTTCCGCTGTGCGGCGAGCACTGATGAATTCGGCATACAGCCGCTGCTCGGCTTCGCATTCGTGCGGGGCGTGCTCCAATTGCGGGAACAGGTGTTTCGCCAATATGCCTTCAGCCAGCCACTGAATGCGCTGGCTGCGCTCAGCCTTGTTTTTGGCCTCGGCGATATCACGATGCCGGGTAGCAAAAAATTCTTCTTCTTGCAGCTTGATGCGTTCCCACGGCGGATTGCCAAGCACACAATCAAAACCGCCACCCGCGAACACCTGCGGAAAGGCCAGTGGCCAGTGCAGCACGCGGGCCTCAAGGCAGGCGGCTTGGGCGGCGGCGAGTGCGCCTTGTTGTGCGGCGGGTAAGGTGTCGCCCAACAAGGTGAGGTAGAGCGTGGCGCTGGTGGGGATGCGCTGAATCCCACCCCCCGACCCCTCGCCCGCAAGGGGAGCGGGGGGCGTGGTTTTTGGCAGCAGGTAGGCGCCCACCAGCAGATCGGCGGCGTGCGCGAGGCGGCTGGTTTTGGCTTGTTCCAAAAACGCGCGGTAGGCGGCTTCTTTGGCGGCAATTTCTTGTGTGGTGTTCTCGGGAAGGGCTTCGAGTGCCTGTAGCTCAGACAGTTGATTTTCATCGTGCAATTTGAAACTGAACTGCGAGCCGCTGCGTTTTTTCGCCATGTCTTTAAGCGCAGCGGCATTGGCTTTGGCAAGCTGCTTGCAGACTTCTTTGTCGTCGCCAGAGAGCGGCTTGAAGGCGTCTTTGGCAATGCCCAATTCCAGCGCCTTGAGGTCTACCAGCCCCAATAGCGCATCGCCTACGTGCAAATGGTGGTCGAGGAAGCCCAGCGGACGGCCTTCTTCAAAGCCTTCCAGCCATAGCGCGGTGCGCGCCAGCTCGATGGCCATGGGGTTGCGATCCACACCAAAAATGCAGTGGCTCACCACTTCGCGCAGGGCGTGGCGAAAGTCGTGTTCGGTTTGCTCGCTGTCGATTGCACGGAGTTGCGCGAGTTTTTCAGCCAGTCGGCGCGCGGCGGCCAGCAGGAAGTGGCCACTGCCGCAGGCGGGGTCGATAACACGAATGGCGAGCAGCGCATCAATGGGCGATTCGGGTTGGGCGGCAAGGCGCTGCTCGATGACTGGATCGAGCGCGGATTTGATCAGCGCCTGCACCAGTGAATCGGGCGTGTAGTAACTGCCGCTAAGCTTGCGGGCGTTGCCTTTGACGGCTCCCTCACCCCCAACCCCTCTCCCAGAGGGCGAGGGGAGATCATTGAAGCCGACAAAGCCGAACTGGCGTGCGGGCAGGTCGATTTCCGGCACCAGCTCCAGCAGGCTTTCGTACACGCTGCCCAGTTCTTCAGGCCCCATGTTGCGGTAGTCCACCGGCGCAAGCACGCCTTTGTGGCTGGCCCAGCGCAGGTTTTGCATGGCGGCAAGCAGGTGGGCGTTGTCGAGGCTGGCGGTATCGAGCGCTGGGCATTGGCTGGTGGCAAACAGGCCACCCAGCGACGGTAATGCCAAGCGCGGCTCACCTTCGCTCAAGCCTTTGAAGACGATGCGCAGCGCTTGCCAGTGGTCATCAAATCGGTTGCGGGCGCGGCGTTTCAGGCACAGATCGCGCAGGCGGGTCAGGGCGTAGCCTTCGGCGTAGGCGCGCCGTGCGGCTTGGGCGGCTTTGCTGTTGTCTTTGCCGTGCAGCAGACCGCGCTCTTCAACGCTGAATAAGAAGATAAACCGGTAGATCAGGCGGAGCAGTTGCTGGAAGTAGGCATCCTTGCTCAATTCGCCGTTGTGCAGCGCGTTACGCAAGGCATCGTTGGCCGGGTGCTGGATAAAGCCTTCCCCCAGAATCAGCAAGGCATCGGTGACACCTAGGCGCAAGCCGTCGCGCACCCGGGTGCCCTCGATCTGACCCGCTGCACGCCATTTTTCCCAAATGCAGTCACCCTCACTCCCGGCTCCTCTCGCGGGGGGAGAGGAGCGTTGTGGGGCACGACTGGCGTGCAGCACGCGCCAGATGTTGGCGAATTCGGCATAACGCTGGCCGTCGAGCAGGTCGGCCAGGTCAATCTCCAGAAAGCTGGGGCGGGTGAGCGTGGCGGCATCACGCAGCAGGCGCAGGGTTTTGCCGTTGCAGGCAATGCCCCATTGGTAATCGGGGCTGGCGTTGAGCAGCTCTTGCGTCAGCATGAAAGCGGACTTTTTGCGACTACCGGAGCCTGCGACGGCAAAGCGCGGATCGGGCTCATGCAGAGCCAGCGTGTGGGGTGCCACCACCACCGGCACGCTACCGGCGAGCAGAGTGACCGGATAGTGACGCTCGCCCAGCGCGATACCGGCACAGGTTTGCACGTTGGTGTAACCAAAGACATCGCGCAGCAGTTCTTGCACGAAAGTCTGTGTAAGCGCAGCGGCATCTACATCGGTGCGCTCAAGATGGGCCGCGAAGTGCTTCCACTGTGCGCAGGCAATCTGGAAGGCGCGGCTGTAGTCGTCTTTGAGCTTGAGGCCTTTGGGCGTGCCATAGTCGGCTTCGGTTTGCCATTGCGCGCTGCCGAGTGCGGCTTTTTCCAGCTGATCGGGCAGAAACAGGCCGCCCTCCAGCGTGAGGGTGGGCAGGTTCAACACGGTCTGAGTTTTGCGGAGTTTTCTCATGTTCTTATCCCTTGTGGCCGCCGGTTACAGTGCATCGGGCAGCAGCACATAAACGCCCATCACATCCACCGGCAGGCAGGCGCTCACGCTGTACTGGCCGACATCGCGAGCGGCTTCGCGCACGCGCTGATGGTCGGCCAGTAGCGTTTCGGCGCGCGCTTGAGCAAGCGTTTGCAGTTGCTGCGGATGGGTGGCAATAAACTCAAGCGCGGTGCGTATTTCGCGCTGCACCGCCTCCACAGGCAAGTTGCCGCTGGGCGTGCATTCCAACAGTTGCGCTACATCCTCGCCCTGCAACCATTGCGGATGGCTGCGGCCAGCCACGGCGAGGGCGACGGTTTCTTCGGCCATCATCTGGAACGGTTGACGACGGCGTACATAGGCCAATTGATGGCGCAGGCGCAGCAGGTAAATGGTGGTGACCACCTCGACCGCATCAGTGAGGGTGGCGGCGCAGCGTGCGGCAATACCTGAGCCTTGGCCATCGGCGGCCAGACTGGTTTCCAGCAGGTGTTCAGCCAGCACGCTAACCAGTGGGTGGCTGCGGTGCAGTTCATTGAAGTTCAGCAACAGAGGCTTGCTGATGCCTTCATCGGCAAGGCGCAGTCGCAGCGCTTCGGGCAGGTGCTGCGGCAAAAAGCGATACTGCTGCTTTCGAGTAGGCTCCAGCGGGGCATTGAGGCGGGCGCAGGCACTGTGTACAAAGCGCTGCACATCGGCTTGGGTGCCGAGTGCTTCTTGCTGCTTTTGCCACTCGGGTAGCACTTCGTCCGGGCGAATACGGCGCTGGGCGAATACGGTGCGGTTGGCTTTGGCTTTTTCTAGCGCATCCTGCCACTTGGCTTGCAGCGGCGCGAGGATGCGTTCGGGCTCACCAAAGTCGAAACCACCTTGAGCCGGTTGACGGCTTTCGCTGCGTTTCATGAGCGCGGCTTTCACCAACGCCTGATTGATGCGGGCTTCGTCTTCCGGCATGGGCACCAGCACACCCAGTTCTTTCTGGATGGTTTCTGCTTTGCGCAGAATCACATTGAGCACAAAGCCATCGACGGGGTTGTCTTGGCCGAAGAGCATGGTGCAGCGTACCTCGGCTGCCTGCTGGCCAAACCGATCAACTCGGCCCTCGCGCTGTTCGTGCCGGGTGGGGTTCCAGGCCAGATCGTAGTGAACCACAGCCGTGAACAGATGTTGCAGGTTGATGCCCTCGGACAGGCAATCGGTAGCCACCAGAATGCGTGGCTCACCTTCCTCCATCGTGTCGATTCGCTCTCGCCGCTCTTCTGGCGTGTATTCGCCGGTGATGGATTCGATGGTGGCCTTGGGGAAGGTTTTGCGCAGGTGCTCGGCCACATAGTGGGCCGTGGCGATGTAGCGGCAGAATACGACGGGGTGATAACCATCTTGCAGCAAGGCTTCGATATGCCGGATGAGGGCGGCGAGCTTCGGGTCTCCGGCTTTGCCGGAAAGGCGCTCGGCTTCTTGGATCAAGCCCTGCAGGCGGCTGGACTCGATCAGTTGCCCCGGTGGCTCAAGGTCGTTGCTGTCAAGATCATCGACTTCGCCGTCGTGCAGGCGTTCGTCGGTCAGCAGGTCGTCTGTCTCAAGGCTGCCTTCCAGTCGTGTGGTGAGAGCCTTGACTGCAGCGGCAGGTGATGAGGCGACGCAACGCAATAATGCAAGTGTGGCGTACCAGATCAGGCTGCCACGGCCTTCGCCCTGTTGCTCAATGTTTTCGGCGAGGTCGCGGCAATAGTTCTGCACAGAATCAAAGAAGGCACCCCAGTCTCCACTCAAGGGGTAGGTCACTTCGGTTTTCATGCGGCGCGGAAAGCCCCGGCCATCACCGGTTTCCGCTTGCCATTCGGCAATGTCTTTGCGACGGCGTTGAACAAAATGCCGTGCAAGTTCTTGTCGCAAGGGGTCACTGGCTGATGTTCGATTTTGTAGCGCAACAAAACGCGGATCGAGCAAAGACAAGAGGTTGTAAAAAGCTACTTCATCCCCCGAGTGTGGGGTGGCGGTGAGCATAATCAGGTGACGCTCTTCGTCCCGCACCAAGCGCTGCAACAGTTCAAAGCGCAGTTGCTTGCCTGCACCACTGCTGGCGCAGGTATGCGCTTCATCAACAATCACGCACTCTGGCGCAATGGCCAGGAAGTGCTCGCGGTGGCGTTCGCTCTTGATGTAATCAAGACTCACGACGACGACAGGGTAGTGGTCGAACAGGCTGACGCCATGGGGAATATCGCGTTCAATGCGCGCGGCCGATGCCGAAGTTAGCGCGACGGCTTGCAAATTAAAGCGGGTTTCCAGTTCGCTTTGCCATTGTTCAACCAAGTGTGGCGGGCAAAGCACGGCGAGACGCGCAATCTCGCCTCGGTCCATCAGCTCACGAGCGATCAGACCGGCTTCGATGGTTTTACCGATACCCACGTCGTCGGCGATAAGGAGGCGCACCGTGGTCAGACGCAGCGCCATCAATAAGGGCACCAACTGGTAACCGCGTGGTTCGACCGCGATATTGCCAAACGAACGGAATGGACCGCCGCCCGCGCGCAGCTTCAGGCGCAGGGCATCCCGAAGCAGCAATGCTGCTGCATGGTTTCCGGCCTGCTCTGGCTGTGGCCAGGGAAAGGTGGCGGGCTCAACAGGCTGAAGTTCGAGCTCAGGGATCAGGGCGATGGTGTCGTCGTCCGAGCCACCGAGCGGGCGCAGGCGAAGCCAGTCACGGCGGGATTCGCTTTGCACCACCCATTCGCGCCCACGGGCACGAACCAGGTTGCCGGGCATGAAATCGTGTTCAAGCTGGGGCATTGTGTTTTCTCAACTCTTTATTCTTTTCTTGGGTCGAACACATCGGCATGCGCAGCAAACTGCGCTTGCCATTGCGATGGGTCGGAGAAGTTCAGCACTTGCCAGCCTTTATCTGTCAGCAAGACGGTAGTCTCAGCGTCAATGTCGTCAAGAAACACCAGAGCGCGAGCCGACTTGTACTGGCCTGCGGCTATGGCAGCCCCCTGATTAACGGGTACCTGTGTGGCATCGGGGTGGCGCAAGCCTGCGTTTGCCAACGCATCAAGCCAGTGCTGGAGACGATCATTGTTCGGCTCATTCTCAGGTTTGGGCGGTGGCACCTGCTTCGGCTTCACTTCAGCATTGGCCAGCGCCACCAAAACATTGAGGGCATCGGCATTGCGACGGTTGATGTTTTCGTGATCGGGCTGGTTGAAATAGGACAGCAGGCATTGATAACAGCCTGCTTCGCAGATTCGATTGCCCAGCGCATTGGTTTGCTCCAACGCCGGCAAGTCCTCCAGTTTCCAGGGGCCCTGCGGGGCGTTGTGGTGCAGCAGCTTGAGTGCGTTGCTGGCAACCTGCGCCAAGCTGGCAGGATCGCTGGCAATTCGAGTGAGCACCCCCGCGCCACCTTCTGCTGCCTCGTAGAACATCAACGCGCGGCGCTCGTCAGCTTTGGGCAAGGGTTCGGCCACGAGTTCAGATTCTTCAATCTGGAAGGTCATCTCGATGCCGCGCTTGAGTGCTGCCTGCAGGGTTGCCATGGCTTCAATCGACAATTCATGAATCGGCGCAAGTATGAGCAGATTGCGGTGGTCTTCAACGAAGGGAACGATGCGCTGGTTGGGAACCTTGTCGAGCAGCGCTTCATCCTTGTCGTCATCTTGATTGCCGCCCGGTTCGTCCTGTTTGCTCCATGTACCGGTAATCGGGTTGATGTAAAACCCAAGCTGCTCTTTGTTTTTGCGCCTGCGCCAGCCTCGGTTAATGCGCCACAAGCGCGCGGCTGGCGCATAGGTCAACTCAGCCAGGACTTCATCGCCATGCCTGACCTCGGCTTTGCGTTGCTGAATGACACCATCGGGGCCCGGCAGGAATCGGTACGTGGTTTGCAGATCAAAACCCTGGCGCTGACGATCTTCATCGTTGATGGAAATTCGCTCTACAGCGACCGTTTCCACGGTTTCAATCCGGTACAGCTCGCGCACCCAGTCGTGCTCTGTCAGCAGGGCATCGCAGTTTTCACAGCGATTGACCATGGGCTGTGCGCCACCGGATTCGCTCAAGTGGCCGTAACCACACTGACTGCAAACCAGCGAGGAGATGGTGGCGAGTTGGCTGTTGCCAGAAATGTGGTCGGCAGAACCTACGTTGAGCTTGGCGCGCACCACGCGGTACATACGACCCTGGTGATAGATCAGACTGCGCGGGCCGAACTCCGACAAGGCCAGGAAGCGCGGGCGACTGACCATGCTGCCCTCGGCGTCCTTGCCGTTGGCGGTGGCGCCTCCGCGAGCGGGAATCCAAGCCATCAGAGGCAGGCGCGGGAAGTTGTAGCCCGGCAGAAAACCCTGGCTGGCCAGATAGCGGTAGGTGTAGAAGTCGTTGTTTTGGCTATTGCCCGTTTTCAGCAGTACGGCATATTGCCGAGCTGCATCACCGTAACGACGCTGGGCGTTATTGCGCTCACTAGGGGATGCCGTATGGCTTTTGACGATCTGGTCGGCCATGTTCATCTGCGTGCGTGTCGCATCAAACAAGACACGCCAACGTTCGAGGGCATCTGAGAATGTCTGGGGCGCACGCTCAATCACTTTCTGCACGTAATCGGCAGAAAACCAATCACTGCCGGCCAACTCCTGCTGGAGTTGGTCGATGACACGCGCTGCACTGGCCTTGGCGCGCTGCGTGGCCGCCGGATCATTCAGCGCATCGTGGTAATACTTAATCAGCGGCTTGTCCTCTTGATCAAGGTTCAGCATGGGGGCAATGCTGACGTCCAATGCAATGTGGGCGTTTGCCAGCCACACAGCCTGCAGATGACTTTCGACAAGATCACGGTTGGCCAAATCCAGCGTGGGCGCGCGAACGATGCCATGCACCATTTCGTTGGCGTGATGGAAAAACCACTGGTCGTGCGGACTCAATGAAGCGCAATACGTAATCACCAATGCCTGTTGGCCAGAACGACCCGCACGGCCACTACGCTGTGCGTAATTGGCCGGTGTGGGCGGAACATTGCGCAGGTACACGGTATTGAGTGCGGAAATATCAACGCCAAGCTCCATGGTCGGCGAGCAGAACATGACGGGCAGGCGCTCCAGCGGTGCCTCGTGCGCGGGGTTGTCAGCCCAGTCCTTGCGATCTTTGTCGGTGTAGCGAAAGCGTTGCTCAAGCAGCTGACGCCTTCCTGCATCGACCTGGGCGGTGTGTTCTTGCGCTTCAAAATCAAAGAGTGGATGACTTTGCTGGCGCAATAGCTCGGCGATATTCTCATAGAGCGCGCGGAAGAACGGATTGGCGCGCGAGCCGTCCTCCAAGACCGACGCATCTGGTAAGCACCAATCTAGTGCGGTTGCATTCAATCGCCAGCCAACCAACTGTTGATCAATTGGATGCTTTTGAGCATAACCGTACGGCACTGATGCGTGCAGAAGCGCCTCAACCAGTTCGACCCACTCTGGGTCTTTCCAGCTAGCGACTTGTCCGGCAAAGGCTGTCTCTTTCCAGAAGGAGGCCGTTTTTATTTCACGCAGTAACCGCGAGCGTGGTCCACCTGTAACCAGATCCGTTCTGGGTTTTCCTCTGTATTCTGGACGCTTACCAAGAATGAGGTATTTGGCGGTTTCCAAGATCTCATCAGGCGCGAACGCCCAGCGTTCATTCAGGTACGCGAAAGCGCTGGTTCGCGCCTTGTCTTGCTCGACGGGATCGAGATAGCGTGTTTCTAGGCAAAGCCCCCGACGCATCGTATCGAAAACAAGTCGGCACAGCGTTGCCCGATTATCCGCGCTCAATTTCGCTAATGTGCCATTTTTTCCAAATGCAGCGGTGTTGGCGCAGAATTCATCCAGACTGCGGTAATTGATTGTAAGCAGCCCTAGTTGGTCTAGGTTCGGATTGTTGAATCGCCAACCACGCCGAAGGTCACGCAGCAGGCGGTAACCCATGATGTAGCGCAGCGTGCGCTGAGCTTCTTGGCGCGCCAGCCCCATGAGCTTTGGCGTGCGCAGGTATTCGACCAGGGTGGTTTCGTCTACCCGATCAAAGCCGAGTGCCTTGAAAACAGCATCGGATAACTGTTCTTCACTCAATTCTCCATTGTTGTTCTTCAAAGCACCAATGAGTCCCGCTCGCAAAGTCAGCAAAAAAACGAAGTCATTGAAGTGACCAGCCTGTAACGCAGCATCCTGACGGTTATCGGTAAACCCAAGTATCTTGCGTGGGTCAGGCTGGCCGCTGGTTGGCTCTGTATCGTCGAAGAGTTGACGAAGTGCAGTCAACGTCAGAATCGTGGTGGCTGATGATCGCCCCTCGCCAGACAGGCTTGCCAGACGGTTAATGTCTTTACCATGCGCTTCATGCAGTTGACCGCAGCTCAGACAGAAACGAAATTTTCCGGGGATGTACCAGAATGATTCGCCATGCCCCTCGTTGCCTTGCACGTCGACACTGACGCTATAGGGTACGGCCTTTTTGTAGTTCTGCTTGATCTTGGGTTGATCGCGACTTAGGTCCAGCCACGTTTCTGGCAAGTCTTCAATGTCGCCGCGATAGGGAAGATTTGAGGTCGCAGGGCATAGAAATCCGTAATAGACATCCTCGCTGTCATCAGCCGTAATGTCATCAATTTCGCGCGGCGTATAGGTTGTTGGTGCCCGCTTTGACTGCCAAACCGGCAAATATTCTTGTCCGCAGTCTCGACAAAAATGCACCGGATAGAGCTGTGCCCCTTCATCCTGACGGCCTGGCGCGAAACGCTGGGCATCCAGAGTGACATGACGAACTTTTTGCGCCTCTAGCGTGGCCATTACCTTGCCGGGGCCACTGATGAATTGGTGTAACTTAAAGGCGAATGGCGGTCGCCCTTGTGGCGTTCTGACTTCATGTGCGGCCACCAGAAACTTTTGTAGAGCCAGTCGCGCTGCATCAATTTCACAACCCGTGTCTTTGGCCAGTTTTTCACTGGCGGCCTGGATGGTCATCGGTTTTGCACGGCGTGGCGGCTCGTTGTCAGGCAGTTCAATGCCGAGATTCAGTTCAACCCAGATCGAGAGCGGGTCAATCCGAAAAGCATCAAAATCTGCCCATGCGAATTGAGTACGCGCCACTGAGCCAGCCAAGCTAGCCTGCACTGCGGCGACATCTTTCAGCGGATCGGTCACGCGCTCAAGCGTTTCACCAATGATGTCTTGCTCACTGATGCTTGCGCCAAAAAGCTTGCTGGCAACCTCAGCCACGGTTTTGTTTCGATCTGCCAAGCTTCCGGTGCTCGACATGGTGGCCGATGTCCCGATACAGACAAGCTCGTTGGCCTGCAGGCGCTCTCGCAGTCGACGCACAAGCAATGCCACGTCCGCACCTTGACGGCCACGGTAGGTGTGAAGCTCGTCGAGAATCAGGAATTCCAGACCTTGGCAATGATCCACCACGCGGCGATCCACCTCGTCAAAACGAGTCAGGATCAGTTCCAGCATCATGAAGTTGGTGAGCAGGATGTCGGGCGGGTTGTCTGCTATCGCGTCACGCTCTGCCTTTGACTCTTGCCCGGTATACCGCGCTACCGTGAAGGGTTGTTGTCCAGCCGGATAGCCATAGAGAAATTTGTCGAGTTCTTCGAGTTGGCTGTTCGCCAGGGCGTTCATCGGATAGATGACGATAGCGCGTGTTCGCGGGGTTTTATCCTGGGCTTTTGCCTTCAAAATCCGATCAATGACTGGAATAAAGAAAGACAGTGATTTGCCAGAGCCAGTGCCCGTAGTAACAACATAGCTCTGCTTTCCCTGCCCCTTGGCCAAGGCTTGCATCTGATGCGCATAGAGATGCAACGGCTGTGGAGCCCCCTCAGCTTTACCAACTTGGAAAAGATCCGCACAAGCAGCGTGCAAAACGCCTTCCGCAACCAACTGCTGCACCGTACCCTTGCGCTGATAGTTTGGGTTTATTTGGACGAGGGGTTCTGGCCAATAGCGACCATCAGCGTATTGCCGTTCAACTTCATCTCTGATGTCTGGTGCGGCGATTCGGGAAAAACTTCGCGAAAACGAGCCGTACTCACTAATGAGTTGGTCACGAAAGCTAAAAACGTTGTTCATCTTTATGTCCTTCCCTTGGGCGCGCGGTAGCCGGGTGCCAGCTTGGCGTTCTCAACGCCATACAAAGCCAGCGGGTCGCTGAGCCAGAGGCGGTACTGTTCTTCTTTGAGACTGTGGTCGGGCGATGCATCAACGCTCCAGCGCAACAGCATGTAACCTGCAACTGCAGCGCGCACGCGCATGCGTATCGAGCCATCGACCATCCCGTAGTCCATCCTGATAATCTCAGGGCGTGCAAGGCGCGGATGCGGCACCAAGTCCAGTTCCACGATCCGAGTCCACTGGATGTCGCTGTCAGGACGCTCGCTGGCCTTGGGCTCTTCATCAACCAATGTCGGTGCTTCAATGCGTGTAACAACGAAGTCGCGGAACTCACCGCTCTTGCGATCAAAGGCTCGAACATGCCAGCGTAGGCCTGTATCGACCAGGGCGAACGGGACGATGACCCGATCTGACTCGCCATTGCTCATCGAGTGGTAGCGAATAGCTACAGGTCGCTTGGCCTGGATTGCGCGACAGATAGGTGCAAGAACTTCCATGCGGGGACTGCTCAGCACAGCAGGTGACTCGCAGGGAAGCATGGGCTGCGATTCGCCATTCACACCATCACCAAACCCAAGCGAAAGCGCTGACAGCACTCGCTGCGGGGCATGGTCGAACAAGGGCGCGAACGTTTTGCCAATCCGGTAGATCTTGTTGCTGCCGTCGAACTCGATGTTTTGCGGTGCAACCTCGCGGTACAGAGCCAGGTCGCGAGTGGCTGCTGCGGGTGCCACGCCAAAGCGGCTTGCCAAGTCAGGCCGCCCAACTTCACCCATGAAGTACAGACGGAAGTCGATATACGCCAAGCGCTCGCGTTGGGCATGACTCAAACTTTCGACACGCTGAGGGTGCATGGTCAAGGACTCCTCATCCACGAGAGACGACCGGAAGACTACAAAAATCGGATTGACTATTCATCGTGACGCCATTTATATCATCAATATGATGATATTATGCGCTACTGCTTGTGTCTAAGCAAAGCAACGTTGTGGGTGTGTTGTGCATCTCTGCGATGTGCAGACTCTTCCCACTGACGCGGCTGATGCGGACGCGGGTTCAATTCCGTGAACGGGAATCGAACTGGCTGCCGGTTGCCTGCACGCGGTTGATGTCAATGAGCATGCGAACTGGTAGGATTGCCAGAAACAAGGGCTGGATTCCGCACCTTTCCGCAGGAGTTAGAAGCGGTTGTAAGGCGCTGAGTTACTGAGGTTTGGCGCAGGGTTCCACCCCACCCATACCCAGAAAGTGTTCGATTCTTTCCGCAGGAACCCGCAGGAGTTCGAAATAGTCCGCACGGCCTGATGGTAGGTTGTTGATTTTGAACAACCCGCTTGATCAGTCCGCGCTTGTGGACTGCGGACTTTCAATGTGGCCCATGACGGCCGTCGAGAGCCCCTTCATGTTGCAAAACGTCGGCACTTATCAATAACTGCCGACAAAACGGAACACATCAGCCAGTACTGGCTTGAGCCGTTGAGATCTTGGTCGACGTCGCCAAGCACGATTCCTCGTAGGCTTCGATGTCGACCTGCCGGTACAGCACGCGCCCCTTCAG
>DZDA01000072.1 GCA_022730375.1 Thiomonas intermedia | reverse complement strand
GGTCGTACCGTCGGCGCCGGTGTCGTCGCCAAGATCATCGAGTAAATCGTTCAACCTGGATTCGGAATGGCTTCTGGAGAAATCCGGCATAGGTTCCGAACCAGGGTTTTGTGAGGGCGCTCTGCGGGGTCAGCCCGAATCTGTTTGAATTGCGGCCGTTGCCTGTTTCGCAGACAACGGCCTTGGTGCTAGAAGGTACAGGGGCATAGCTCAATTGGCAGAGCGTCGGTCTCCAAAACCGAAGGTTGGGGGTTCGATTCCCTCTGCCCCTGCCACTCCGAATCGTTTCGGGGTTGAACGCGCGTAAATCCATATGGCGAATCCGTCTGTCGAAACCGTCTCCACTGGGGCGGACAAAGCTAAGTTGGGGGCGGCGGCGGTATTGCTGCTCGCCGCGCTGGGCCTGTTTTATGGTCTGGGCGGGCAGCCCATGTGGGTGCGCGTCGTCACGCTCCTGGTATTGCTGGCGGGCGCGGTTGTGGTGTTTTTCCTCTCCGAGCCGGGGCGTGCGCTCATTGCCTACGGGCAGGATGCGGTGCGCGAAACCAAGAAAGTGGTTTGGCCGACGCGCAAAGAAGCCATACAAATGACGGGCATCGTGTTTGCCTTTGTAATTTTGATGGCCCTTTTCCTCTGGCTGACCGACAAATCGCTGGAATATGTGCTCTACGACCTGATCCTTGGTTGGAAGCGCTAGGAGCATGAGTATGGCTGAAGCACAAACAATGGCGGCGCAAGCTGGCAAGCAGTGGTATGTCGTCCACGCCTATTCGGGCATGGAGAAGGCGGTGCAGCGCAATCTCGCCGAGCGCATTGAGCGCGCGGGGATGCAAACCAAATTCGGGCGCATTCTGGTGCCGACGGAAGAAGTCGTCGAAATCAAGAATGGCCATAAAAGCATTACCGAACGTCGCTTTTTCCCGGGCTATGTGCTTGTGGAAATGGAGATGGACGACGCGACCTGGCATTTGGTCAAGCACACCAGCAAGGTGACCGGTTTCGTGGGCGGCGCCAAGAACCGTCCCGTGCCGATCAGCGAGGCGGATGTCAACAAGATCATGAGCCAGATGCAGGAGGGGGCGGACAAGCCGCGTCCCAAGGTGCAGTTCGAAGTGGGCGAAATGGTCCGCATCAAGGAGGGCCCTTTCACCGACTTCAACGGCAATGTGGAAGAGGTGAACTACGAAAAGTCGCGGCTTCGCGTCTCGGTCACCATCTTTGGTCGCGCCACGCCGGTTGAATTGGAGTTTCAGCAGATCGAGCGGCTTTGACCGCTTGTTGATCTGCGTGGTTGCCTGCGTGCAACCGCAAACGGTTTGATTGCAGCCGCCCATCCCGCCCGGGTTGCAGTGTGAGTCGTAAAGGGCGGGTTTCGGGGAGCCTTGTGAGAACAAAGGCGCTCGTACCCATACGGAGTCACTATGGCAAAGAAAATTGTCGGCTTCATCAAGCTGCAAGTGCCAGCTGGTAAAGCCAATCCCTCGCCGCCGATCGGCCCGGCGCTCGGTCAGCGCGGCCTCAACATCATGGAGTTCTGCAAGGCGTTCAACGCGCAGACTCAAGGTGTGGAGCCGGGCCTCGCGCTGCCGGTGGTCATCACCGCCTTCGCGGACAAATCGTTCACCTTCATCATCAAAACGCCGCCAGCCGGTGTGTTGATCAAGAAGTCGATCAAGCTCGACAAGGGCTCGGCCAAACCGCATACCGACAAGGTGGGCAAGATCACCCGGGCTCAGCTCGAAGAGATCGCCAACACCAAGATGAAAGACCTGACCGCAGCCGATCTCGACGCGGCTGTTCGCACCATCGCGGGCACAGCCCGTTCGATGGGCGTTACTGTGGAGGGCGTGTAAATGGCCAAGATGCCCAAACGTTATGCTGCCTTGCGCGCCAAGGTCGATTCCAACAAGCTGTACGCGCTGGATGATGCGCTGGTGCTGATCAAGGAATGCGCGGTCGCCAAGTTCGACGAGTCCATCGACGTGGCCGTGAGCCTCGGCGTGGATACCCGCAAGTCTGACCAGGTCGTGCGTGGTTCGGTCGTGCTGCCAGCAGGTACCGGCAAGATCAAGCGCGTGGCCGTATTCGCTCAAGGCGCCAAGGCTGAAGAGGCCAAGGCCGCCGGTGCAGACATCGTGGGTTTTGAAGACCTGGCCGAGCAGGTCAAGGCCGGCAACCTCAATTTCGACATTGTCATCGCCTCGCCCGACGCGATGCGCGTGGTCGGTGCGCTGGGTCAGATTCTCGGCCCGCGCGGCATGATGCCCAACCCCAAGGTTGGCACTGTGACGCCGGACGTCGCGGGTGCGGTGAAGAATGCCAAAGCCGGTCAGGTGCAGTTCCGTGCCGACAAGGCCGGCATCGTGCATGGCACGATCGGCCGCGCCTCGTTTGGCCCCGATGCGCTCCGCCGCAATCTGGCCGCGCTGATCGAAGCGCTGCAGAAGGCGCGTCCGCAAGCCGCCAAGGGCATCTACCTGAAAAAGGTGGCGGTTTCGTCCACCATGGGCATCGGCGTGCGCGTCGATACCGCCACGGTGAACGCCGCGGTCGCAGGGCAGTAAATGTTTGAACCAGAAATGTTTGAAGCAGGCCCGGCCGGTTGAAATGATCGGCCGGGACTGAGTAGGAATTGGTGGGCCGATGCGGCAGTGTTCATGCCGCCTCGGGCGATCCAAGACCGCAGGCGCGAGACGGCAGTCCCGCTTAATTCGACGTCATACCTGCGACGTCGGGTCTGCGCAGATGGCGAACCCGCTGGACGAGAGAATGGGCAAGGTGCGAACATTGCCTGTAGTCACTCCAGAGGACGCTTGTTTAGGCGCTTTGAGCCGATTGGGTTCAAGGCAATTTCTTCAGGAGTCAATCTTGAGTCTTAACCGCTCTGAAAAGCAAGCTTCAGTCGAGGAAATCTCGGCGCTGGCAGCCAAGGCGCAATCCCTGGTTCTGGCCGAGTATCGCGGCATTGCAGTCGAGCAGATGACCAAGCTGCGTAAGCAGGCTCGCGAAAACGGGGTGCATCTCCAGGTGTTCAAGAACACCCTGGCCAAGCGCGCCGTTTCGGGAACCGCATGCGAAGTTCTCGCCGGTGATATGGCTGGCCCGCTGATCTACGGATTTTCCGAAGATGCAGTGGCCGCCGCCCGGGTCATCAACGACTTTGCCAAAACCAATGACAAGCTGGTCATTCGCTCGGGTGTTGTCAACGGCAAGGCGCTCGACGCCGCCGGGGTCAAGACCCTTGCCAGCATTCCGACGCGCGAAGTGCTGCTGGCGCGTCTGCTGGGTGTCATGCAGGCTCCCGTGTCCGGCTTTGCCGTGGCGCTGGGCCAGTTGGCGAAAAAACGCGAAACCGAAGCAGCCTGATCGGGCTGAAGCTTTCAACATTCTCTTTTCAAACATTTATCTCGGAGTCAACAAATGGCAATGAATCAACAGGAAATCCTCGACGCAGTCGGCGGCATGACCGTCATGGAACTCAACGACCTGGTCAAGGCGTTTGAAGAAAAATTCGGCGTGTCCGCTGCCGCGATGGCCGTGGCCGCCCCTGGCACTGGCGGCGCTGCTGCTGTCGTGGAAGAACAGACCGAATTCAACGTGATCCTGACGGAAATCGGCGCGAACAAGGTTAGCGTCATTAAGGCTGTGCGTGAACTGACCGGCCTGGGCCTGAAGGAAGCCAAGGATCTGGTGGACGGCGCGCCCAAGGCCGTCAAGGAAGCCGTGGCCAAGGCCGATGCCGAAGCTGCGAAGAAGAAGCTGGAAGAAGCCGGCGCCAAGGCGGACATCAAGTAAGTCTTTGGTTTTGCGTGGGCCCGGAAGGTCAATTGGTCTTCCGGGCTTTCGCGCCTTCTGCCGGTTCAGGCCGGCAGCTTGGTTACCACATGGCCTGGGGTGAGCCCGGGTCATGCGATAACTGATTTTGTCCCTGTGGAGCGGAGCGTATCCATGTCCTACTCGTTCACTGAGAAAAAGCGCATTCGGAAAAGTTTTGGCAGCCGCCAAAGTGTTCTGGATGTCCCCTATCTGCTGGCTACGCAGATCAACTCCTACGAGGCCTTTTTGCAAAAAGACCTTCCCTTGCCGCAGCGCAAGGACGAAGGGCTGGAAGCGGCGTTCCGCGCCATTTTCCCCATCGTGTCGCACAACCAGTATGTGCGCATGGAATACAACGGCTACACCCTGGCGCGCCCGGTCTTCGATGTGCGCGAATGCCAGCAGCGCGGCCTGACCTTTGCGTCGGCGCTGCGGGCTAAAGTGCGCCTGATCGTGATGGACCGCGAAGCGGCCAAGCCCACGGTCAAGGAGGTGAAGGAGCAGGAGGTCTATATGGGCGAGATTCCGCTCATGACCGACAAGGGCTCGTTCATCATCAACGGTACCGAGCGGGTGATCGTCAGCCAGCTGCACCGCTCGCCTGGCGTGTTCTTCGAGCACGACAAGGGCAAGACTCACAGTTCGGGCAAGCTGCTGTTCAGCGCCCGCATCATTCCTTACCGTGGCTCCTGGCTCGACTTCGAGTTCGATGCCAAGGATATTCTGTATTTCCGCGTCGACCGTCGCCGCAAGATGCCGGTCACCATTCTGCTCAAGGCCCTGGGCCTGAATCCTGAGCAGATCCTGGCGCATTTCTTCGCCTTCGATCACATGCAACTGATGGACGATGGCGCACTGCTTGAATTCGTGCCAGACCATTTCAAGGGTGAGGTGGCCCGCTTTGACCTGATCGACCAGAACGGCAAGGTCGTCGTCGCCAAGGACAAGCGCATCAACACCCGCCATCTGCGCGAGCTGGAGCAGGGCGGCACGCAACGCCTGTCGGTTCCGGAAGACTTCCTGCTGGGCAAGGTGCTGGCGCGCAATCTGGTGTCGCAGGACACGGGCGAGATCGTGGCCCGCGCGAATGACGAACTCACCGAGGCGCTGCTGAAGAAGATCCGCGAAGCCGGCATTCAGCAGATCCAGACGCTCTACGTCAACGACCTCGACCAGGGCGCGTTCATTTCGCAGACCCTGCGCATCGATGAAGTGGCCGACCAGCTCGGCGCCAAGGTGGCGATCTACCGCATGATGCGCCCCGGCGAGCCGCCGACCGAAGACGCCGTCGAGGCCTTGTTCAACCGCCTGTTCTTCGACGCTGACGCCTACGACCTGTCGCGAGTGGGCCGCATGAAGTTCAACCGCCGTCTCGGTCGTGAAGAGATCGAAGGCGAGATGGTGTTGTCGCATGAAGACATCATGGCGGTCATCAAGCTGCTGGTCGAGTTGCGCAATGGCCGCGGCGAAGTCGATGACATCGACCACCTCGGCAACCGCCGGGTGCGCTGCGTGGGCGAGCTGGCCGAGAACCAGTTTCGCGCCGGTCTGTCGCGCATCGAGCGCGCGGTGAAGGAACGTCTGGGCCAGGCCGAGACTGAAAACCTGATGCCGCACGATTTCATCAACTCCAAACCCATCTCGGCGGCGATCAAGGAGTTCTTCGGTTCCTCGCAACTCTCGCAGTTCATGGACCAGACCAACCCGCTGTCGGAAATCACCCACAAGCGCCGCGTCTCGGCCCTGGGCCCGGGCGGTCTGACGCGCGAGCGCGCCGGTTTTGAAGTGCGCGACGTGCATCCCACGCACTACGGCCGCGTCTGCCCGATCGAAACGCCGGAAGGCCCGAACATCGGCCTGATCAACTCGCTCGCGCTGTTTGCGCGCCTGAACGAGTACGGCTTCATCGAGACGCCTTATCGCCGCGTAATCGACCGTCAGGTGACCGACCAGATCGACTACCTCTCGGCCATCGAAGAAGGCAAGTACGTCATCGCCCAGGCCAACGCCGGCATGGACGAGCACGGCATGCTCAACGACGAGTTGGTGTCTGCCCGTGAAACCGGCGAATCCATTCTGGTTTCGCCCGAGCGTGTGCAGTACATGGACGTGTCGCCCAGCCAGATCGTGTCGGCCGCGGCCTCGCTCGTGCCTTTCCTGGAACACGACGACGCCAACCGCGCGCTGATGGGTGCCAACATGCAGCGTCAGGCCGTGCCCGTGCTGCGTCCTGAAAAGCCGCTGGTCGGCACCGGCGTCGAGCGCGTGACCGCAGTCGACTCGGGCACCGTGGTCACCGCGTTGCGCGGCGGCGTGGTGGACTATGTGGACAGCGCCCGCATCGTGGTGCGCGTCAATGACGACGAAACCCAGGCCGGCGAAGTCGGCGTGGACATCTACAACCTCATCAAGTACCAGCGTTCCAACCAGAACACCAACATCCATCAGCGTCCGCTGGTCAAGCGCGGCGACACGCTCGCCAAGGGCGATGTGGTGGCCGACGGCGCCTCGACCGACATCGGCGAGCTGGCTCTCGGCCAGAACATGCTGGTGGCCTTCATGCCGTGGAACGGCTACAACTACGAAGACTCGATCCTGCTGTCCGAGCGCGTGGTGGCCGAAGATCGCTTCACCTCGATTCACATCGAAGAGCTGAACGTCCCGGCCCGCGATACCAAGCTCGGCTCCGAAGAAATCACCCGCGACATTCCCAACCTGTCCGAGCACCAACTGGCGCGTCTGGACGAGTCGGGCATCATTTACGTGGGCGCCGAAGTGGAAGCGGGCGACGTGCTCGTGGGCAAGGTCACCCCCAAGGGCGAGACCCAGCTCACGCCGGAAGAGAAGCTGCTGCGCGCTATCTTCGGCGAGAAGGCTTCCGACGTGAAGGACACCTCGCTGCGCGTGCCTTCGGGCATGTACGGCACCGTCATCGACGTGCAGGTGTTCACCCGCGAAGGCATTCCGCGTGACAAGCGCGCCCAGCAGATCATCGACGACGAGCTCAAGCGCTACCGCCTCGACCTGAATGACCAGATGCGCATCGTCGAAGGCGACACCTTCGACCGTCTGGGCAAGCTGCTCACCGGCAAGACCGCCAACGGCGGCCCGAACAAGCTGGCCAAGGGCGCAACCATCACCGCCGACTACCTGGGCGAAACCGACCGCTACAACTGGTTCGACATCCGCCCGGCGGATGAAGCTCTGGCACAGCAGATGGAACAGCTCAAGGACTCGCTGGAGAAGCGCCGCCACGCCTTCGATCTGATGTTCGAAGAGAAGCGCCGCAAGCTCACGCAGGGCGATGAACTGCCCACCGGCGTGCTCAAGATGGTCAAGGTCTACCTGGCCGTCAAGCGCCGCTTGCAGCCGGGCGACAAGATGGCCGGCCGTCACGGCAACAAGGGCGTGGTGTCCAAGATCGTTCCGGTCGAGGACATGCCGCACATGCCTGATGGCACCACCGTGGACATCGTGCTCAACCCGCTGGGCGTGCCGTCGCGCATGAACATCGGGCAGATCCTCGAAACCCACCTGGGCTGGGCCTCGATCGGCATTGGCAAACGCGTCAACGACATGCTGCAGTCGCATGCCAAGGCGTCCGAGCTGCGCAAATTCCTGGGCACGCTGTACAACTTCAGCGGCAAGCAGGAAGCGCTTGACCAGCTTAGCGACGCCGAGGTGCTTGAACTCGCCAGCAACCTCAAGGCCGGCCTCCCCATCGCCAGCCCGGTGTTCGACGGGGCGAGCGAAGCCGAAATCGGCCAGATGCTCGACTTTGCCTATCCTGACGCCATCGCCGAGAAGCTGCAGCTCACCGCAGCGAAAAAGCAGGTCATGCTGACCGATGGCCGCACCGGCGAGTTGTTCGAACGCCCGGTGACCGTGGGCATCATGCATGTGCTCAAGCTGCATCACCTGGTTGACGACAAGATGCACGCCCGCTCCACCGGCCCGTACTCGCTGGTCACGCAGCAGCCGCTGGGCGGCAAAGCGCAGTTCGGCGGTCAGCGTTTCGGCGAGATGGAAGTCTGGGCGCTCGAAGCCTATGGCGCCTCGTATGTGCTGCAGGAGATGCTCACCGTCAAGTCCGACGATACGCAGGGCCGCACCAAGATGTACGAGAGCATCGTCAAGGGCGACCACATCATCGAAGCCGGGATGCCCGAGTCGTTCAACGTGCTGATCAAGGAAATCCGTTCCCTGGGTCTGGACATCGAACTCGAACGCAATTGAGATTTATGCCGCGCCCGGCGTGCGCCAAACGCACGCTGGGTTTCGCATCTGAAGGAGTGAAAGCATGAAAGCGCTACTCGACCTGTTCAAGCAGTTTCATCAGGATGAGCATTTCGACGCCATTCGCATCGGCCTGGCGTCGCCGGAAAAAATCCGGTCCTGGTCGTTCGGTGAGGTGAAGAAGCCCGAGACCATCAACTACCGCACGTTCAAGCCCGAGCGCGACGGCCTGTTTTGCGCCAAGATCTTCGGCCCGATCAAGGACTACGAGTGCCTGTGCGGCAAGTACAAGCGCCTCAAGCACCGCGGCGTGATTTGCGAGAAGTGCGGCGTTGAAGTCACCCAGAGCAAGGTGCGCCGCGAGCGCATGGGCCATATCGACATGGCCAGCCCGGTGGCGCACATCTGGTTCCTCAAGAGCCTGCCGTCCCGTCTGGGCATCGTGCTCGACATGCCGCTGCGCGACATCGAGCGCGTGCTGTATTTCGAAGCCTATGTGGTCACCGACCCCGGCATGACGCCGCTCAAGGCGGGCCAGGTGCTGTCTGAAGACGAGTTCGCCGCCAAGCGCACCGAGTTTGGCGAAGAGTTCGTCGCGTTCATGGGCGCCGAGGGCGTGCACGCCCTGTTGCACAACATGGATCTCGATCTGGAGATCGAGAAACTGCGCGGCGACATGACCGGTTCCGACACCAAGGTCAAGAAGAACGTCAAGCGCCTCAAAGTGATGCAGGCGTTCAAAGATTCCGGCGCCAAGCCCGAGTGGATGGTCATGACCGTGCTGCCTGTGCTGCCGCCCGATCTGCGTCCGCTGGTGCCGCTGGACGGCGGCCGCTTTGCGACCTCCGACCTCAACGATCTGTACCGCCGCGTCATCAACCGCAACAACCGCCTGCGCCGTCTGCTGGAGCTGTCCGCGCCTGAAATCATCGTGCGCAACGAAAAGCGCATGCTGCAGGAGGCGGTCGATTCGCTGATGGACAACGGCCGCCGCGGCAAGGCGATGGTGGGCCAGAACAAGCGCCCGCTCAAGTCGCTGGCCGACATGATCAAGGGCAAGAGCGGCCGCTTCCGCCAGAACTTGCTGGGCAAGCGCGTCGACTACTCGGGTCGTTCGGTCATCACCGTGGGCCCGACGCTCAAGCTGCATCAGTGCGGCCTGCCCAAGCTGATGGCGCTGGAACTATTCAAGCCCTTCATCTTCCACAAGCTCGAAACCATGGGCGTGGCCACCACCATCAAGGCGGCCAAGAAGGAAGTCGAATCGCAGACCCCCATCGTCTGGGACATTCTCGAAGACGTGATCCGCGAGCATCCCGTGATGCTCAACCGCGCGCCCACGCTGCACCGCCTGGGCATTCAGGCCTTCGAGCCCATGCTGATCGAAGGCAAGGCCATCCAGCTGCACCCGCTGGTCTGCGCCGCGTTCAACGCCGACTTTGATGGCGACCAGATGGCCGTGCACGTGCCGCTGTCGCTCGAAGCGCAGGTGGAAGCGCGCGCGCTGATGCTGGCATCGAACAACATCCTGTTCCCGGCCAACGGCGAACCGTCCATCGTGCCGTCGCAGGATATGGTGCTGGGCCTGTACTACGCCACCCGCGAGCGCATCAATGGTCGCGGTGAGGGCATCGTGTTCGCCGACGTGTCCGAAGTGCACCGCGCACTCGACGCCAAGCAGGTGGAAATCACCAGCCGGGTCAGCGTGCGTCTGACCGAGTACGAAAAAGATAAGGCCACTGGCAGCTTCACCCCCAAGACCGCCGTGGTGGAAACCACCGTGGGCCGCGCGATGTTGTCGGAAATTCTGCCCAAGGGTCTGCCGTTCAGCGTGATGAACAAGGCGCTGAAGAAGAAGGAAATCTCGCGCCTGATCAATGCGTCGTTCCGCCGCTGCGGGCTGCGCGAAACCGCGATCTTCGCCGACAAGCTGCTGCAGTCCGGCTTCTCACTGGCGACCAAGGCCGGCATCTCGATCAGCATCGACGACATGCTGATTCCGGAAGAGAAGTACACGGTCATTGCCCGCGCCGAAAAGGAAGTCAAGGAGATCGAGCAGCAGTACTCCTCCGGGCTGGTGACGCAAGGCGAGCGCTACAACAAGGTGGTGGACATCTGGGGCCGCGCTGGCGACGAAGTCGGCAAGGCGCTGATGAATCACCTCTCCAACCAGACGGTCAAGGATCGTCATGGCAAGGACGTGCGTCAGGAGTCGTTCAATTCCATCTACATGATGGCCGACTCGGGCGCCCGCGGTTCTGCTGCGCAGATCCGTCAGCTGGCTGGCATGCGTGGCCTGATGGCCAAGCCAGACGGCTCCATCATCGAGACGCCCATTACCGCGAACTTCCGCGAAGGGCTGAACGTGTTGCAGTACTTCATCTCCACGCACGGCGCGCGTAAGGGCTTGGCTGACACCGCACTGAAGACCGCGAACTCCGGCTACCTCACCCGCCGCCTGGTGGACGTGACCCAGGATCTGGTGGTCACCGAGCACGACTGCGGCACGGCCAACGGCACCAATATGCGCGCGCTGGTCGAAGGCGGCGAGGTCATCGAATCGCTGCGCGACCGCGTGCTCGGCCGTGTGGCCGCTGTCGACGTGATCAGCCCCGAGACGCAGGACGTCATCGTGCCCGCGGGCGAGATGCTCGACGAGGACATGCTCGACCTGGTCGAAGCCGCCGGCATCGACGAGATCAAGGTGCGCACCGCGCTGACTTGCGAAACCCGCTACGGCATCTGCGCCAAGTGCTACGGCCGCGACCTCGGCCGCGGCACGCTGGTGACCAACGGCGAAGCGGTTGGCGTGATCGCCGCGCAGTCCATCGGCGAGCCCGGCACCCAGCTGACCATGCGGACCTTCCACATCGGCGGCGCGGCGTCGCGTGCGGCCGTCGTGTCCAGCGTGGAGGCCAAGAGTGCGGGCACGGTGCGCTTTACCGCCACCATGCGCTACGTCACCAACACCAAGGGCGAGCAGGTGGTCATCACCCGCTCCGGCGAAGTGCTGGTCACCGACGACCACGGCCGCGAGCGCGAGCGCCACAAAGTGCCTTACGGTGCCACTCTGTTCGTCAAGGACGGCATGGTGATCAAGGCCGGCACTCTGGTGGCCAACTGGGATCCGCTGACCCGCCCCATCATCACCGAGTACGCGGGACAGACCAAGTTCGAGAACGTCGAAGAGGGTGTGACCGTGGCCAAGCAGGTCGACGAAGTCACCGGCCTGTCCACCCTCGTGGTCATCGACCCGAAACGCCGCGGTTCCGCCAAGGTGGTGCGCCCGCAAGTCAAGCTGCTCAACGAGCAGGGCCAAGAGGTCAAGATCCCCGGTACCGATCACGCCGTGACCATCGGCTTCACCGTGGGCGCGCTGATTCAGGTGCGCGACGGCCAGGACGTGGGCCCCGGCGAGGTGCTGGCGCGCATCCCGATGGAAGGCCAGAAGACCCGCGACATCACCGGCGGTCTGCCGCGCGTGGCCGAACTGTTCGAGGCGCGCTCGCCCAAGGACGCCGGCATGCTGGCCGAAACCACCGGCACCGTCTCCTTCGGCAAGGAAACCAAGGGCAAGGTCCGCCTGGTCATCACCGACCTGGACGGCAACTCCAATGAGTTCCTCATCCCCAAAGAGAAAAACGTGCTGGTCCACGAAGGACAGGTCGTCAACAAGGGCGAACTGATCGTCGACGGCCCCGCCGAGCCGCAGGACATCCTGCGCCTGCTGGGAGTCGAGGCCTTGGCGCGCTACATCGTTGACGAAGTGCAGGACGTCTACCGTCTGCAGGGCGTGAAGATCAACGACAAGCACATCGAGGTCATCGTTCGCCAGATGCTGCGCCGGGTGGAAATCAAAGACGCGGGCGACACCGACTACATCGCGGGCGAACAGGCCGAGCGTTCCCAGGTTCTGGCGCGCAACGACCTGCTCCTGCGCGACGGCAAGATGCCCGCCACCTTCAACAACCTGCTGCTGGGCATCACCAAGGCCAGCCTGTCCACCGACAGCTTCATCTCCGCCGCGTCCTTCCAGGAAACCACGCGCGTGCTGACCGAAGCCGCCATCATGGGCAAGCGCGACGCACTGCGTGGCTTGAAGGAGAACGTGATCGTCGGCCGCCTGATTCCCGCAGGCACTGGCTTGGCCTTCCATCAGGCGCGCAAGGCGAAGGATGCGATGGACCAAGCCGACCGCGCAGCCCAGGCTGCGGCCGAACTGCAGGCGCTCGAAGACAGCACCCTGCACTCTGCAGAATCCGATAACGCCTCGGATCAAACCTGATCGCAAGGCGCCCCAATCGCCAGATAAGCCTTATGCGAATGGGGTGCCTTGCGTAAAGGGCGGTCTTCAAGTATGATTCACTGCTTCCGGCGCGGGGTGGAGCAGCTCGGTAGCTCGTCGGGCTCATAACCCGAAGGTCACAGGTTCAAATCCTGTCCCCGCAACCAAGATTTATTCAATCAAGCCAAGGACTTAGCGGTTCTTGGC
>DZDA01000071.1 GCA_022730375.1 Thiomonas intermedia | reverse complement strand
TGGTGCGCAGCGTCAACCAACTGTTCGAGCGGCGCGAGCAGGCCGCAGGCGCGGGGGCAGGCGCGGGCGCCTTTCTGTACCGGGACGATGACGCGCCTGATGCGGACAGCCCCGTGCCCTTCATCGCGGTCGGTGCGCGCGGACGGGCCGAGCAATTGATGTGCTCCGAAGGGCCGGTGTTTGCGCTGACCTGCAGCGTGCACCAGGAGCTGGAATCCAAGCGCGATGCACGCGAGCGGTTTGCCGCGCACGCGGCAGCGCGCATCGTCAGCCTGCTGAACGATACGCAGGCTGGTTTCCGTCAGGCTGACGGGAGCTTTGCGCGTCTGCGCCAGTCTGACATCGCGGTGCTGGTGCGCGATGGCGACGAGGCTCGCGCCGTGCGCCGCGCGCTTCAACGCCGGGGCGTGGCTTCGGTTTATCTGTCGGATCGCGATTCGGTGTTTGCCTCACCAGAAGCCGCCGACCTGCTGCGCTGGCTGCGCGCCGTGGCCGCGCCGCGCGACGGTCGTCTGGCCCGCGCCGCATTCGCCGCACCGACGCTGGGGGCGACCATCGACGAACTGGCCGCGCTGGCTACCGATGACGACGTGTTCGAGAACCGGCTGGCTTTGTTGGCCGAGCTGCAGGCCATCTGGCTGCGTCAGGGCGTGTTGCCCATGCTGCGCCAGACGCTGCACCGGCTCGATCTGCCCGCCCGCTGGTTGAGCGAGGAAGACGGCGAGCGCCGCCTGACCAATGTGCTGCATCTGGCCGAACTGCTGCAAACCGCAAGCGGCACGCTCGACGGCGAGCAGGCGCTGATTCGCTGGCTGCAGGAGCAGAGGGCGGGTCAGTCCACCGAAGAACAGGTGGTGCGGCTGGAAAGCGAGGCCGATCTGGTGCGCGTGGTCACCATCCACAAGTCCAAGGGGCTCGAATATCCGCTGGTGTTTCTGCCGTTTGCCACCGCGTTCAAAGAGGCGAAGGACGGCGCCGACGACCGCGAGCGCCTGCGCGAAGACCTGCGGCTGCTCTATGTGGCGCTGACCCGCGCGCGGCATGCGCTGTGGGTCGGCATCGCCGCGCTGAAAGTCGGCAGAGGGTCGGACTGCATGCTGCATCACAGCGCCATCGGCTATCTGCTGGGAGGCGATGCGCCGCGCACGGGCGCCGCCATTCCCGACCTGCTGCGCGAGACCTTTGGCGACAGTCCGGCGGTGCAGTTCGTCGATGCGGCGCAGGAGGCCGACCTCCAGCGCTTGCAGGCTGCTCACCCTGCCCCGGCCTTGATCGAGCCGTCCAATTATCACGCCCAGTTCGAGCGCAACTGGAGCATCGGCAGCTTCTCTGCGCTGGTGCGCGACCTCACCCCGCGCTCGACGCAGCAACCCGCCTTGCAAGCGGCGGTGCAAGACGAACTGTGGGCGACCGAGCCGAGCGTGGAACAGCCCGCCCTTGCCGCCGTTCAGTCGTCTGCCGCGCGCCATCGCTTTCCGCGTGGCGCGCTGGTGGGCAAGTTCGTGCATGAACAACTGGCCTGGCTGGGCGAGAACGGCTTTGCGCTGTCAGACCAACAAGCGCGCGACCGCCTGTTGCAACGCTGCGCCCGTCAGGGTTGGGATGCGCCGCGTTCGCAGGATCTTCTGGAGTGGTTGGGCGAAGTGCTGGCCACGCCCTTGCCGCCGCTGGGCGCGGCGCTGCCCGAGATCGGCACGCTGCTGGCGGAAATGGAATTCTGGTTGCCGGTCGGACGCGCGCGCGCGTCCGAGATCGACGCCCTGTGTCAGCAGCACATCCTGCCGGGCCGCGCCCGCCCTGAGCTGACCGAGCGCACTCTGCACGGCATGGTGATGGGATTCGCCGATCTGGTGTTCCACCACGCGGGCCGCTACTGGGTGCTCGACTACAAGAGCAATGTCCTCGGCACGGACGACGCCGACTATTCGCAGGAGATGCTGGAAGCCGCCGTGCTCGAACACCGCTATGACGTGCAGTGCGCGCTCTATATGCTGGCCTTGCATCGCCTGCTGCGGGCCAGGCTGCGCACGGCCTACGACCCGCAGACGCAGCTTGGCGGCGCGATTGATCTGTTCCTGCGCGGGGTTCGCGGGCCGCAGTCGGGCTGCGTGCACATTCCGCCCGACGGGGTCTTGCTCGACGCGCTCGACGCCCTCTTTGCCCAGCGCGAGGAGCTCGCATGAAACCGGCTCCGCCCATCAGCCCGAATGCGCCGACCCAGCGCGTTCTCGACGTGCTGCACGACTGGGCAGAGCAAGGCGTGCTGCGGCGGCTGGATGTCGCGCTGGCCCGCTTCCTGGCTGAACTCTGCCCGCAAATCCCGCCGGCACTGGCGGTGGCCGTGGCGCTGCTCGCCGATCTGGAAGGGCGCGGTCATACCTGCGTGCTGCTTGACGAATTGCCGCAACACCTCATCGCTTTGAAAGAGCGCGCGGCCACGGCTGGCGCTCCCCCATTGCCGCCCGATGTGCACTGGCCCCACGACGGCGAGCGCCTGCTGCGCGAGTGCCCGGCCGTTCACCTTGAGGGCGAGCCAGACCATGGCGCGCCGCTGATTTTCTCAAGGGAACGCAGGGCCGCCCCAAGTTCCCTTGACCCCCTCGGGGGGCGGGGCGGGCGCAGCCCGACCCTGGGGGCGATGGAGACCGGGCGGCTCTATCTGCGCCGCTACTGGCGCGATGAAAACACCGTGGCCGCGCGGATTCACCAGCGCCTGCAGCATGAGGCCGAGGTCGATGCACCCGGAGCCGCAGCCCTGCTGGCGCAGCTTTTCCAGCCTGCCGACGATACGGAAGTGGACTGGCAGAAACTGGCGTGCGCGCTGGCGCTACGCGGACGTTTCACCCTGCTCACCGGCGGCCCCGGTACCGGCAAAACACATACCGCGGCGCGGCTGCTGGCTTTGCTGTGGGCCACAAGAGCCCAGCCCGGCGCGCTGCGCGTGGCGCTGGCGGCCCCCACGGGCAAGGCCGCAGCCCGGCTCAAGCAGTCCATCGACCGCGAGCTCGTCAAGCTCGCCGCCCTCCCCGGTGTGGCCGAACTGTCGCAGCGCCTCGGCCCGGCACGCACCCTGCACAGCCTGCTCGGCGCGCGACCTGATACCCGCCGCTTCGCCCGCAACGCCGCGCAGCCGCTGGAGGTGGATGTGCTGCTGGTCGATGAGGCTTCCATGATTCATCTGGAAATGATGGCCGCGCTGCTCGACGCCTTGCCGCCCACGGCACGGCTCATTCTGCTGGGCGACAAGGATCAGCTCGCTTCGGTGGAAGCCGGCGCGGTGCTCGGCGATCTGTGCACCGGGGCGGAGCAGGGCCGCTATACGCCGCAAACGGCGCAGGCGCTGCAGGCTCTGTGCGGCGACCGCATTCCTCAGCCCTTTATCGACCCCGCCGGCCCCGCGCTACTGCAGCGGGTGGTGATGCTGCGCAAAAGTCATCGCTTCGGCGGCGCCATCGGGCAACTGGCCCAGGCGGTGAACGCGGGCGACGCCGAGCGGGCGCAGACGCTGCTGCAGCAGACCGACGATGCGGCGGTGCGGCTGTTGCCCGTGCCCCAGTTGCTGGCGCCTATTGCCGCCCCGGTGGCAGCCCCGGCGCTGGTCGATCTTGCGGTGCAAGGTCGCGATGGCGCCAAGGGCTATGCCCACTACGCCGAGTTGCTGCGGCAGGGCCCGGCCGCCGAGGCAGACTGGAACACTTGGGCGCAGCGCGTATTGCAGGCTTTCGATCAGTGCCGCGTGCTGTGCGCGGTGCGCGAAGGGCCTTGGGGCGTGCAGACGCTGAATGAGGCCATTGCCGCGCGGCTGGACGCGCTCGGCCTGCTGCACGGTCGCGGCGCGTGGTACGCGGGCCGCCCGGTGATGGTCACGCGCAACGATCACGATCTGGGCGTGCTCAACGGCGATGTCGGCATCGCCTTGCCGACTGGCACGCAGGGCTTGCGGGTGGTGTTTCTGCAGGGGCAGAGCCTGCGCTCGGTCAGCATCAGCCGTCTGGCCGATGTGCAGACGGCGTTCGCCATGACGGTGCACCAGTCGCAGGGGTCGGAGTTCGATCACACCGTGCTGGTGCTGCCCGAGCGCCACGCCGGGCTCAGCCGCGAGCTGATCTACACCGGCATCACGCGCGCGCGCAGCTTCTTCACCCTGGTCTGCGCAGACACGCAGACGCTGCATGAGGGCATCCAGCGCGTCACGCGCCGGGCCAGCGGATTGCTCTCGCGCATCGATACACTTGAGAGGGTGTGAACCAACCCGCCATGCCCGCTCCTCGCGCCCAAACACCCCCGCTCGGCGTTGCGCTCGGTGTTACAAGTGCTCGCCGTGCCGACGGGCACGGCTGTGCTTTGCGCCTTGATCGGGGGCGTTTGGGCGCGCTGCTCGGCCACGCCGGATTGGTTCACACCCTCTGACTGCTCCATGAACAAAGCCTTTGTCCGCGAACAAACCTCAGACGACGACGACGATGACGGCGGCGCCCAACTCCCGCCGCTGCCGCCGGGCGGCAAGAATTACCTCACGCCGCAGGGTTATGCCCGGCTGCGCGCCGAACTCAAGACTCTGGTCGAGGATGAGCGCCCGAAGGTCGTCGAGACCGTGTCGTGGGCGGCGAAGAACGGTGATCGCTCGGAAAACGGCGATTACATCTACGGCAAGAAGCGTCTGCGGGAGATCGACCGGCGCATCCGTTTTCTCACCAAGCGGCTGGACATCGCCGAAGTGGTCGATGCCGGTCTGCAGCATGGCAACGATCAGGTATTTTTCGGCGCCACCGTGCGCTACGCCGATGACAAGGGCTCCGAGCACACCATCACCATCGTCGGCATCGACGAGACCGAGCCGCTGCAGGGGAAGATCAGCTGGATTTCGCCAGTGGCGCGCGCGCTGCTCAAGGCCCGCGAAGGCGATAGCGTGAGCCTGCCGACTCCGGGCGGCATTGCGACGCTGGAGATTCTCGAAGTGTCCTACCCGCCTCGCGGCTGAGGCCTGCGCCCATCCTTGGGGGCGCTCAGGAGTTGCCTGAGCCCAAACCTGCGGCGCGGTTTTTCGCGCGGCTGGCGCGCACCACAAATTGCAGGCGACGCAGGGCGCGCAGCACGTCGGCCAGATGCTTGCGGTCGCGCACCTGTACGACGAAGCGCAGCTCGGTGGTGGCCTGCTGCGTGTCTTCGTCCATGGTGACGTGGGCGATGTCGCTGTCGCGCTCGCTGATGGCGGCCGCCACGCGGGCGAGCACGCCTTTGGTGTTCTGCACGATCACGCTCAGGCCGGTTTCGAAAGGCCGGGTGCATTCTTCAGCCCAGCTCAGATCGATCCAGCGGTCCGGGTCTTTCTGGAACAGGCGGCGCGCGATGTCGCAGTCTTGCTGATGCACGATCAGGCCTTCGCCCTTGCCCAGATAGCCGATGATGGCGTCGCCCGGAATGGGACGGCAACAGGTGGCGTAGCGCACCGAGATGCCTTCGCTGCCGTCAAGCTGCAAAGAGGTCTGGGCGTCGTGGGCGGCACGGCTTTCCAGACGCTCGATGGTGTCGAGCAAGGGTGCGGACAGCGCGTCCTGCGGGGAGATGAGCGCCATCACGCGCTTGGCCAGAATGTCGGCCACGCGCTTGCCTAGGCCGATGTCGGCGTACAGATCGTCGCGCGACTTGAAGCCCGTCCAGCGCAGCAGTTTGTCCCACACGGCGTCGTCGAGCGTGAGCAGATCGAGATGCTCGTGCCGCAGTGCGCTTTGCAGCAGACGACGTCCCAATTCGACGGACTCGGCCTGCTGCGTGGTGCGCAGCGCATGTCGAATCTTGGAACGCGCCCGCCCGGTGCGCACAAAGCTCAGCCAGCTCGGATTGGGGCGCGAGGCCGGGGCGGTGATGATCTCCACCACATCGCCGCTGCGCAACTCGGTGCGCAACGGCACCAGCGCGTTGTTCACTTTGGCCGCCACCGTCTGGTCGCCCAGATTGGTGTGAATGGCATAAGCAAAATCGACCGGCGTTGCGCCGCGCGGCAGCGCCAGAATGCGGGATTTGGGCGTGAACACATAGACCGCATCGGGCGCCAGATCGACCTTGACGGTTTCGAGAAAGTCGGCCCAGTCGCGGTTCTCGGTCTGGATGTCCAGCAGCGATTGCAGCCAGGCATTGGTCTGCGCCTGCTGCGGGGCCGGCTTGTCTTCCGGTGTTTTGTAGAGCCAATGGGCGGCCACCCCGCTCTCGGCAATGCGGTGCATCGCTTCGGTGCGGATCTGAAATTCGATGGGATTGCCGTTCGGCCCGATCAGCGTGGTGTGCAGCGACTGGTAACCATTGGCCTTGGGGATGGCGATGTAGTCCTCGAACTTGCCCGGCATGGGCTTGTACAGACTGTGAAGCACGCCCAGCGCCCGGTAGCAGTCGAGCACATCGGGCACCAGCACGCGAAAGCCGAAAATGTCTTGAATATGCGCAAAGCTCAGGTGCTTGCTGCGCATCTTGCGGTAGATGGAATACAGCGTTTTTTCGCGGCCGAACAACTGCGAGGGTACTTGCGCCTCTTTCAGGGCCGCCTGCGCCGCCGCCAGAATCTTCTCCACCAGACCGTGCCGGTTGCCGCGGGCAGCCAGCACGGCGCGCGACAGCACGGCGTAGCGGTTGGGGTGGCTGTTGGCAAAGCCGAGCTCCTGCAGTTCGCGGTAAACGAGATTGAGCCCGAGGCGGTGCGCGATGGGCGCGTAGATGTCCATCGTCTCGCGCGAAATGCGTAGGCGCTTGTTGGCGGCCATCGCGCCCAGGGTGCGCATATTGTGGAGACGATCGGCGAGCTTGACGAGGATGACGCGAATGTCGCGCGCCATCGCCAGCAGCATTTTGCGAAAGCTCTCCGACTGGTTTTCCTCGCGGTTGGAGAACTGCAGCTTGTCGAGCTTGGTCAGCCCATCCACCAGATCGGCCACGGTGCTGCCGAAATGCTCGATGAGCTCGGCCTGGGTGATGCCCTTGTCTTCCGCAGTGTCGTGCAGCAGCGCGGCCATGATGGCCTGGGTGTCGAGCTTCCAGTCGGCGCAGAGCTCGGCAACCGCCACGGGATGAGAAATGTAGGGCTCGCCGCTGGCGCGGTATTGCCCGAGATGCGCCGCATCGGCGAAGCGGTAAGCCTCGCGGATTCTTTGCAGATCGGCTTCGGGGAGGTAGGCCTGAAGTTTGTCGAGCAGACTGGCCAGACTCACGCAGACGTGCCGGGTTGCGGCCGGCTCATCGCTTGTCGCAACCGCCGCAGGCTCGGGCTCGGCCGTGGCATTCTTAGACCGCGCGCGCGGTCGCTTGATTGCGGCAACTTGGCCCGCAGCAGGCACAGCCAAACCCGTGACCGAGGCTTTCGGATCGGGCGTTGCGGTGTGGCTGCTGGGCATTTTGAAATCAGGTGGGTACTTTTTTGAGCATCTCAATACCCGTCAGGCCCGCGGCGATTTCGCGCAGGGCGGTGACGGCGGGCTTGTCTTTCGATTCCAGCTTGGGCGAATGACCCTGCTCCAGCATGCGGGCGCGGTAAGTGGCGGCCAGCACGAGCTGGAAGCGGTTGGGGATTTTTTCCAGGCAGTCTTCAACGGTGATGCGAGCCATGATGTCAGAGTTCCAGTTCAAAGGATGCCGAGGGCGCGAAAGACCTCGGGATGGGAAAGGCGTTGCGCCGCATAGCGTAGCCGCTGCGCGGCGACGACTTGCTTCAGATCGCGCAAGGCGTGCGTAAAGTCTTGATTCACAATTATAAAGTCGAAGTTCTTCGCCTGCGCCAACTCGATGCGGGCTTCGCGCAGACGCTGCTCGATGACTTCGGGCGCGTCTTCCGCGCGGCGGGTGAGCCGTTGCCGCAGCTCCTCGAACGAGGGCGGCAGGATGAAGATGCTCACCGCGTTGTCGAATTGCTTGCGCACCTGCGCGGCGCCCTGCCAATCGATTTCGAGCAGCACGTCCATGCCGTCGGCCATGCGGCTTTCCAGCCAGCGCTTGGAGGTGCCGTAGCGGTTGCCGTGCACCTCGGCCCATTCGAGAAATTCGTCTGCGTCGATGCGGCGCTGAAATTCGGGGCTATCGATGAAGACGTAATGCACGCCATCGATCTCGGCGCCCCGCGGCGCGCGCGTGGTGCAAGACACCGAGAGCTGGATGCCCGAGTCCTCGGCGAGCAAGGCGTTGACCAGGCTGGACTTGCCTGCCCCACTGGGGGCGGCGACGACAAACAGGTTTCCGGGAAAGTGGGAGGACACGTGGCGGCCTGATTTATTCGATGTTCTGCACCTGCTCGCGCATCTGCTCGATCAGTACCTTGAGTTCGAGCGCAATTTCGCTGAGTTCGAGTGCGGCGGATTTGGAGCCCAGCGTGTTGGCCTCCCGGTGCAGCTCCTGGATGAGGAAGTCCAGTCGCTTGCCCAACTCTCCGCCCTGGGCGAGCAGATCGCGCAGGGTTTGCAGGTGGGCCTGAAGGCGGTCGAGCTCTTCGGCCACGTCGATACGAATGGCAAAACTGGCGGCCTCTTGCAGGCGACGGTCGTTGAGCGTTTCGACGCTGGTCTCCACGCCGGTCAAGGCCGCCAGCGCTTCTTCCCAGCGGGCGGTGAACCGCGCTTGTTGGCGCTCCACGGCGAGGGGCACGATCTCGCGTGCCCGGGCGGCATGTTGACCAATCCGTTCGATGCGATCGAGCAACAGGGTGCGCAGACGGTCGCCCTCGAGAGCGCGCGCCGCGACCAGCGCGGCCAGGGCCTGCTGGATGGCCAGGCTGGCGACCTGCGCGATTTCGGCAGCGTCGGCATGATCTTCCTGCGCGCTGCCGATGAAGCGCAGCACTTCGCCGACCGAGAGCGGGGTGAGGTGAGGCGCTAGGGCGCGCAGGGCGGTATCGAAGGCCAGCAGCGGCGCGGCGGCGCTGGCGTCGGGCAAGGCGGGCGCACTTTGCGGTGCTTCGAAAACCGCGCGGCAGTCGATCTTGCCGCGGCGCAGCGTCTGGGTGATGGATTGCCGCATGGCGGCTTCCGCACCCCGCAGTTCTTCAGGCAGCCGGAAGGCGATGTCGAGAAAGCGGCTGTTGACCGAGCGCAACTCGATATGGATCTTGGCTCCGGTCGAGAGTTGTGCACTATTTTGGCCGTAGCCAGTCATGCTATAAATTGGTTTCAATCGCATCCCCTTTGCGCGTATTTTTCCACACTCCTTTCGCCGGTAGGCTGCTAGCCTTCGTTTTCATGGCCACCTCGCCCAAATCCAAACCCGCCCCACTCGCTCCCGAATCGCAAGTGGGCGGCTACCGCATTGTGCGCAAGGTCGCCAGCGGCGGTTTCGGCGTGGTGTATCTGGCGCTGAGCTCCGATGGGCAGAAAGTGGCCGTGAAAGAGTATCTGCCGGCCTCGCTGGTGGAGCGGGGGCCGGGCGAGTCGAGCCCGGTGGTGCCGCCCGACAAACTCGCGCTCTACCGTCTGGGCCTGAAGAGTTTTTTTGAGGAAGGCCGCTCGCTGGCGCAGATCTCGCATCCCAGCGTGGTCAGCGTGCTCAACTTTTTTCGAGAAAACGACACGGTGTATATGGTGATGAATTATCTGGAGGGCGCGTCGCTCCAGGAATTCGTCATCACCGCTAGAGAGCTCAAGCGCAAGAAGATTTTTCGCGAGTCGACCATCCGCTCGCTGTTCGATGACATCCTGCAAGGCCTGCGCGTGGTGCATCAGCACAAGATGCTGCATCTCGACATCAAGCCGGCAAACGTGTTCATCACCGATGACAACAAGCCCATCCTGATCGATTTCGGTGCGGCGCGCGAAGTGCTCAACCAGCAGGACAAGCGCTTTCGCCCGATGTATACGCCGGGTTTTGCAGCCCCTGAGATGTACAAGCGCGAGGGGGCGTTCGGCCCGTGGACCGATATTTATGCCGTCGGCGCCTGCATCTACGCCTGCATGACGGGCTACCCGCCTTACGAAGCGCCGCAGCGGCTGGAGAAAGACCGGCTGCAGGCCCAGCTCTCCAAGCTGCGGGGCGTGTATTCGGACAATCTGATCGAAATCGTGGAGTGGTGCATGGCGCTGGATGCCATGGCGCGTCCGCAAAGCGTGTTCAATCTGCAGCGCGAACTGGGTGCGGAAAACGCGCGGCGCTACACCAATCTGACCATGGGCGAGAAGCTCCGGCTGCACATTGACGAGCTGGTGAACGATACCAAGTCGCAAGTAAAAAAAGTGAAGGATGTCACCCGATTTGGCGCGCCCGTCCAGGCGGTGCAAACTCCGGGGCCTGAGCAGGGTAAACCAGCCGCGAGGGAGAAGAATTGAAGTTTTCGGTGTACCAGGTGAGCCGCCGCGGCGGCCGTGCGAACAACCAGGATCGCATGGGCTATTGCTACACGCGCGAAAGCGCCTTGTTCGCTCTGGCCGATGGTTTGGGTGGGCACCCGCGTGGCGATGTGGCGGCGCAACTGGCGCTGCAGACCATAGCCAACCTCTTCCAGCAAGAAGCGCGGCCGCGCCTACGCGACCCGCAGGAATTTCTGCGACGCTCGATTTTTCGGGCGCATGAGCAAGTCCAGCGTTATGCGCAGGAAAACGAGTTGACGGATTCGCCGCGCACGACGGTCGTGGTCTGCGTGCTGCAAAACGGCGCTGCGCACTGGGCGCATGTGGGCGATTCGCGGCTATATTTCATGCGTAACGGCGCCATGCTCACACGCACCCGCGATCACTCGCATGTGGAGCAGAAGCACAAAAAAGATCAGGCCGACGGCCTCTCTTTGCTGCAGCCTGACGGCCCGACGCGAAACATGCTGTTCACCTGCTTGGGATCGGGGCAGCTGCCCATGATCGAGGTGGGTTTGCCGCAGGCGATGCGGCGGGGCGACATCGTGCTGCTGTGTTCTGATGGGCTCTGGGGGCAGATCCCCGAGTCGGTTCTGGTGCGGCAGCTCGGCCAGCAGGTGCTCTCCGACGCGGTGCCCGAGGTCGTGGAAATGGCGTTGCGACAAGGCGGCGCCGACTCAGATAACGTCACCGCGCTGGGCGTCGAATGGGAGGCCGATCCCGAAGAGCTGGAAACCTCCCTGCGTATTGAAACCGAGTCCATGCAGAAAGGTGGGTTCAAGTCCACCATCCAGAGCGAGCTGGGTGATCTGCAGGTCGAAGAAATGAACGACGCCGACATCGAACGTTCGATCGCTGAAATCAACGCCGCCATCCGCCAGGGTGCGGCGCGTAAATAACGCTTCCCGCTTCTCTTCCCCATTTCCCCCATGCAAAACACCCATCCTGCGCGAGAAGGTCGCGGGTTTTCGGCGCTACGCGCGATTGCCATCGAACGTCATTTCACCCGTCATGCCGAAGGTTCCGTGCTGGTGGCTTTTGGACACACCCGTGTGCTCTGCACGGCCTCGGTCGAAGAGCGCGTGCCGCCGCACAAGCGGGGGAGCGGGCAGGGCTGGGTCACGGCGGAATATGGCATGCTGCCCCGGGCCACGCACACGCGCGGCGAGCGCGAAGCCAAGCGCGGCAAACAGCAGGGTCGGACCGAGGAAATCCAGCGCCTCATCGGCCGGTCGCTGCGCGCCGTGTTCGACTTTTCAGCTCTGGGCGAACGGCAGATCACGCTCGACTGTGATGTGTTGCAGGCTGACGGCGGCACGCGCACCGCCGCCATCACGGGCGCCGCCGTGGCCGCGTGGGATGCCTGTCAGTGGCTCATCGCGCAGGGCCGCATCCCACAGAACCCGATGCGCCAGTTGGTTGCCGCCGTCTCGGTCGGCCTGCTGGGAGACGATTACCGCCTCGATCTCGACTACACCGAAGACAGCCAGTGCGATACCGATATGAACGTGGTGGGCACGGCCGACGGGGCGCTGATCGAGGTGCAGGGCACGGCCGAGGGCGCGCCGTTTTCGCGGCAGCAGCTCGACGGCATGATCGACCTGGCGCAACGCGGCATCGCCGAACTCGTCGCGCTGCAAAGACAGGCGCTGGAGATCTGACGGTGGCTGTGCCGACTTCCGGAACTTGGCAGATCGTGCTTGCGTCCGGCAATCCGGGCAAGCTCGCCGAGCTCTCGGCCTTGCTGGCGCCGCTGGGGTGCCAGGTGCAGGCCCAAAGCGAATTTCATCTGACCGAGGCTGAAGAGCCGCATCCCACGTTTGTTGAAAACGCGCTGGCCAAGGCGCGTCACGCCAGCTTCCACACTGGCCTTCCCGCGCTGGCCGACGATTCAGGCCTTTGCGTGGAAGCGCTGGGTGGGCTGCCGGGCGTGCGCTCGGCCCGCTTCGCGCCGCAGATCGAGGGGCCCCGGGCCGAGCAAGACGCCGCCAACAACCGTTTGCTGTTGCAGCAGATGGAGGGCCAGACCCTGCGCCTTGCGCGTTTTGTCAGCATAGTGGTGGCGTTGCGCCATGCGGCCGACCCCGAGCCGCTCATCGTTCGCGGCGAACTGATCGGGCAGATAGGGCATGCGGCGCAAGGGCAGGGCGGCTTTGGCTACGACCCCTTGTTCGTGCTGGCCGATGGCCGCACCCTGGCGCAATGTGACGCGCAGGAGAAAAATCGCATCAGTCACCGCGGCCAGGCCCTGCAGACCCTGCTGCCTCTGTTGCGCACGCGTTGGGGCTGGACGGCGGCGCCTTCTGAGCGCCCCCAGGGCCGGGCTGCGCCCAGCCCGCCCCCCGTGGGGGATGAGGCCCGCGGCTCCAAGCTGCCCTGCGGCAGCTTGGACGGAGCCGAATCCGAGCAGCCTGCAAGCTGCGAGGTGGACAAGGAAACTTGGGGCGGCCCAGCGTTTCCTTGAGAGCATCCCAAGCCCCTGGCGGCGCCCGGCGTTCGC
>DZDA01000070.1 GCA_022730375.1 Thiomonas intermedia | reverse complement strand
AACCAGTGACGACGTCGAACAGGGGCAAGGTCAACGAGAACATTTCCGCACGACTATCACCATCGCTAACTATTGCCCAGGCCCAGTGAAGTATCAAGTCGCGCAGCTTACGCGCCAACCCTGGACGTAGATCAAACATCCGACTTGACTCCCCTGCTTGGTAGAGTCGTCAATTTTCAACGCTGCGCCGATAGTGTCGATTGGAACGGTCGTTGCTGCCAACGGATTGCTGAGCAAAAATCTACATACCGATGAAAAGTGAACCTAGGTTACTTGTCTTGCTGGCCCATGGCTCCCGGTTGGCCGAATGGGCTCTGCCTTTTGAGGCCGTTTGCGGCCTGGTGCAGTCCCGCCACCCCGAACTGACCGTCCGCCTTGCTTTCCTGGAGTCGATGCAACCCTCCCTGCAACAAGCCCTGGAGGAAGCGGGCCAAAACGGCACGGAGCATGTGCACATCGCGCCCCTCTTTCTTGGTGCAGGCGGCCACCTCCGGCGCGACATTCCAGAAGTGGTGCAAGCCGCGCAGGCGCGATATCCGAAACTGCGAGTTGTGCTCGCACAGCCCGCGGGCGAAGATGCTGGAGTGATTGCGGCACTGGCCGCGTATGCCACGCAAAGCATGACATCCTTTGATTATTGAATGGTCTCAAGATTTGTCATCAATCGCGGGCAAAAGGACTCTTCGGGGCATGGAATTTGCACGAATCGAGATATGCCCAACCCACTAAGCACTCTGACGGTTGCCGTCATCTCCCCCGATCCCGCATTGGCGACGGAGAACGATCAGGCGAATCATGAGCGCCAGGCGGAGCGTTGCGCGATGCTGGAAAAGGCCTTGTTGGATGCGGGCTACGAGGTAGTGGCCGTTCTGCCTGCCAAACCCGATCTGGACGACCGTATTGCCGCACTCAAACCCGATCTGGTGATTGTGGATGCAGAGTCCGGCGTGCGCGATCTGCTGGAGCATGTGGTGCTGGCCTCGCGCGACACACCGCGCCCCATTGTGCTGTTCACCGATGACGACGATACCGAGACAGCGCAACTCGCCATCACGGCGGGGGTGACGGCCTACATCGTGGACGGCCTCAAGCCCAGCCGGGTGAAGCCGGTGATCGAGGTGGCGCTGGCGCGGTTCGAGCGCGAACAGGCCCTGCGCGCGGAACTGAGCGAGGCGCGCACCCAGCTCTCTGAGCGCAAACTGATCGAGCGCGCCAAAGGCATTGTGATGCAGCGCCAGGGCTGCACCGAGGAAGAAGCCTTCAGCCGCATGCGCAAGCTGGCGATGGAAAAAGGTTTGAAGCTCTCTGAGGTCGCCCAGCGCATCCTCGACACCGTCGGCTTGATCTGAGCCTTGCGGCTGCGCGCTTTCTGTGCGCGCTTGCACCAGACTGGAACCGTGACGCACAGTTTTGCACCCTCGAAGAGCGGCCTGATTCGATACAGCGGGGAGTTTCCCTCGGACCACCCCAGAATCGAGGGCTGGCACGCTGATTGCTTCAACTGAGCCGTAGGCCAACGGCGGCCTATGTTGAACCCACTGAACGGGAGTCTCCCCCGCTCAGATCGGCAATGATGCCTTCGTGTGCTTCGCCTTGTGTGAAGCGCCCGAAGGTTTTTTTTCGTCCGCCCTTTCAGGAACTCTCATGCGCAACGCACAAGACGCCACACCTCCGAGCAACGACCCGGCACAACCCTTGCGCCGCACCCTCATCAAGTCAGGCGCCGCCGTGGCTGTTGCCGGTCTTCTTCCCAGCCTGCAGCCCACGGCGCGCGCCGCCACTCTGGGAAAACCTGAAATGGAAGAAGTCAAGATCGGATTCATCCCCCTCACCGACTGTGCGCCCGTGGTCATGGCCGCTGTGCTGGGCTTCGACAAGAAGTACGGCGTCAAGATCATCCCGAGCAAGCAGGCCTCGTGGGCTGCGGTGCGAGATAACCTGCTCACGGGCGGCATTCAGTTTGCCGATGTGCTGTATGGCCTGATGTACGGCGTGCAGGTCGGCGTCGGCGGCCCCAAGCGCGACATGGCCGTGCTGATGACCCTCAATCACAACGGACAGGGCATCACCCTATCGGACAAGTTGATCAAGGACGGCATCACCACCGGCCCGACGCTGGCCAAGGCCGTGCTGGAGAAAAAGCGCGCCTGGACCTTCGCCCAGACCTTCCCCACCAGCACCCACGCCATGTGGCTGTATTACTGGCTGGCAACCTACGGTGTGAACCCGATGCGCGACGCCAAGGAAATCACCGTGCCGCCACCGCAGATGGTGGCCAATATGCGCGTGGGAGCGATGGATGGCTGCTGCGTGGGCGAACCCTGGAACGCCGTGGCGATTGCGCAGAAAGTGGGCTTTACCGTAGCCACCAGCCAGGAAGTCTGGCCCGAGCACCCGGAAAAGGTGTTGGGCGCCACAGCCGAGTTCGTGCAGAAATACCCCAACACCACCAAGGCGGTGATGGCAGCCGTGCTGGACGCCAGTCGCTGGATCGACGCCTCGGATGCCAACCGCACCAAGATGGCCGAAACCATTGCCGCGCCGGGCTATGTCAACACCCAGGTCGACACCATCCTGCCGCGCATCCTCGGGCATTACGAAAACGGCCTGGGCAAATCCTGGCAGGCCAAGCACCCGATGCGTTTTTTCGAAGATGGCGCCGTGCCCTTCCCCTATCTGTCCGACGGCATGTGGTTCCTCACCCAGTTCCGCCGCTGGGGCCTGATCAAGACCGACCCCGACTATCTCGCCGTGGCCAAGGCGGTGAACCGCGTCGATCTGTACAAGGAAGTCGCCACCGAACTGAAGGTGCCGGTGCCCGCCAGCACGCTGCGCACCTCCAAGCTGATCGACGGCGTGACCTGGGACGGCAAGGACCCCAAGGCCTACGCCCACAGCTTCAAGGTCAACGATCTCGCCGTTTGACCTTGCCGACGCGATGAACCAGGAGTCCAGCATGAACACTGCCGTCTTTTCCGCCCCGGGCGGATCGTTTGAAGCCTCTGCGACGGAGGGCGCCTCACCCGAAGCTCCCCCGGCTGCTGCAAAGCAACCTGGCATCCGCACAGTGAGCCCGGCAGAGCGACAACGCGCGAAGAACCGCCAGATCGCACTGCGCCTCATCGCCCCGCTGATGGGCTTCGCACTCCTGCTGCTGGTGTGGGAACTTGCGGCCGAACACAGCAGCCAATTCCCTTCGCCGCTGGTCACCTGGCAGTCTGCGCAGAAGGTGTTCGCCCATCCGTTCTACGACAACGGGCCGAACGATGTGGGCATCGGCTGGAACCTGCTGGCCTCGCTGCAGCGCGTGGCCTACGGCTTTGGTCTGGCGGCGCTGGTAGGCATTCCGCTGGGTTTCGCCATTGGCCGCGTGCAGTTCTTGAACCGCATGCTCTCGCCCCTCATCAGCCTGCTGCGTCCGGTGTCGCCGCTGGCCTGGCTGCCCATCGGGCTGTATGTGTTCAGCAATGCGCCGGCGGCGGCCATCTACACCATTTTCATCTGCTCCATCTGGCCGATGATGATCAACACCGCCATCGGCGTGCAGCGCATTCCGGCGGATTATTTGAACGTGGCCCGCGTGCTCGATCTCTCCACCTGGAAGGTGTTCACCAAGATTCTGCTGCCTTCGGTCATGCCCTACATGATGACCGGCGTGCGGCTGTCGGTCGGCACCGCCTGGCTGGTCATCGTCGCCGCCGAAATGCTGACAGGAGGCACCGGCATCGGCTTCTGGCTGTGGAACGAGTGGAACAACCTCAATCTCGCCCACATCATCATCGCCATTCTGGTCATCGGCGTCACCGGCATGGCGCTCGAAGGCGCGCTGATGCTGATTGCGCGGCGCTTCAGCTACGACGAAGCGCGCTGATTTTCCCATCACACAAGACACGAAAGGCCATCATCATGGAACGCTTCATCGTCATCCAACACGTCGAGATGGTGTTCGACACCGCGCGCGGCCCCTTTCACGCGCTCAAGGGCATCAACCTCGACATCGCCAAGGGCGAGTTCATCAGCCTGATCGGCCATTCCGGCTGCGGCAAGAGCACCCTGCTCAACCTCATTGCCGGACTCACCCTGCCGTCCTCGGGTGTGATGGTGTGCGATGGCCGCGAAATTCACGCCCCCGGCCCGGACCGCGCTGTGGTGTTCCAGAACCACTCGCTGCTGCCGTGGATGACCTGCTACGGCAATATCTACCTCGGCGTGGAGCGCGTGTTCGGCGCGACTGAAACCCGCGCGCAGCTCAAGGCCCGCACCCAGGCCGCGCTGGAACTCGTTGGCCTGCCGCATGCGGCGCACAAACATCCGCACGAAATCTCCGGCGGCATGAAGCAGCGCGTCGGCATCGCCCGCGCCCTGGCGATGGAGCCCAAGGTGCTGCTGATGGACGAGCCCTTCGGCGCGCTCGACGCCCTCACCCGCGCCAGGCTGCAAGACGAGCTGCAAGGCATCGTGGCGAAAAGCGGCGCCACTGTGGTGATGGTGACGCACGACGTGGACGAAGCCGTGCTGCTGTCCGACCGCATCGTCATGCTGACCAACGGCCCGGCCGCGACCATCGGCGAAATTCTCACGGTCGATCTGCCGCGCCCGCGCGAACGCCTGGCCCTGAGCGAAGACCCGCACTACGCCCATCTGCGCGCCCAAGTGCTGGAGTTTCTCTACAAGCGCCAGGCGCACCCGCAGGCCAAGGCGGCGTGATCGCCTGTTCGATCGTCGTTTGTCCAGAGTTTCACCCAACCCAAAGGAGTTTCACATGAGCCTCAACGCCGAGCAAATTCGCCTGGTGCAAACCAGCTTCGCCAAGGTCAAGCCGATTTCCGATCAGGCCGCCGTGTTGTTTTACGCCAAGCTGTTCGACATCGCGCCGCAGGTCAAACCCATGTTCAAGGGCGACATGGTGGAGCAGGGCCGCAAACTCATGGCCATGCTGAACACTGTAGTCAACGGCTTGAACAACCTGGATGCCATCGTCCCCGCCGCGCAGAACCTGGCGCGCGGCCATGTGGGCTACGGCGTGCAGAGTGCGCATTACGCCTATGTCGGCAGCGCCCTGCTCTACGCGCTGGAACAGGGCCTGGACCAAGACTTCACGCCGCCAGTGAAACAGGCCTGGACCGACGCCTACGGCGTGTTGTCTGGCGTGATGATCGACGCGGCAGAGCAAGTCGAGCCGAACACTGCGGCTTGATATGCATCGGACCGCAGCGCACGCCATGCCCCAAGCAACCCTCACCCGTCGAATGGACTTCGCATCATGAACAAACCCAAACTCGTTCTCGTCGGCAATGGCATGGCGGGGGTGCGGGCGCTCGAAGAGCTGCTCAAGCTCGCCCCCGAGCTGTACGACATCACCGTGTTCGGCAGCGAGCCGCACCCGAACTACAACCGCATCCTGCTGTCGCCAGTGCTGGCCGGGGAGCAGACCATCGAGCAGATCATCCTCAATCCGCTGGACTGGTATGCCGACAACGGCATCACCCTGCACACCGGCAAGACGGTGGTGGAAATCGATCGCATCAAGCGCGTGGTGCGCACCGATGACGGCATCGAAGCCCCCTACGACCGGCTGCTGCTGGGCACCGGCTCGCTGCCTTTCATCCTGCCGGTGCCGGGCAAGGAGTTGGACGGGGTGATCGCCTATCGCGACATCAAGGACACCGAGACCATGATCGAGACCGCGAAGACGCACAAGCACGCGGTGGTCATTGGCGGCGGCCTACTGGGGCTGGAAGCGGCCAACGGCCTGATGCTGCGCGGCATGGACGTGACCGTGGTGCACATCATGCCGTGGCTGATGGAGCGCCAGCTCGACGACGTGGCGGGCAAGCTGCTGCAGAAGTCGCTGGAAGATCGCGGCCTCAAGTTCCTCATCGGCGCTCAGACGCAGGCTTTGCTGGGCAATGAATCGGGCCGGGTGCGCGCGGTGCAGTTCAAGGACGGCAGCGAGATTCCCGCCGATCTGGTGGTGATGGCCGCGGGCATCCGCCCCAACACCGCGCTGGCGGAGAAGGCCGGCATTCACTGCAACCGCGGCATTGTGGTGAGCGACACGCTGCAGACCATCACCGACCCGCGCATTTACGCCCTGGGCGAATGCGCGGCGCATCGCGGCATTGCCTACGGCCTGGTGGCGCCGCTGTTCGAGCAGGGCAAGGTGGCAGCCAATCATCTGGCCCAGATGGGCATTGGCCGCTACACCGGCAGCCAGACCAGCACCAAGCTCAAGGTCACGGGCATCGACCTGTTCTCGGCCGGCAACTTCATGGGCGGCGAGGGCTGCGAAGACATCGTCCTGTCCGACCCGTTTTCGGGCGTTTACAAGCGCCTGGTGATTCAGGGCGACAAGCTGGTGGGCGCCTGCCTGTACGGCGACACGGTGGATGGCTCGTGGTACTTCAAGCTGCTGCGCGAAGGCCGCAAGGTGCACGACATCCGCGACAAGCTGATGTTCGGTGAAAGCCATTTGGGCGACGCCGGCCACCAGGGCCAGAGCAAGGCGCAAAGCATGGCCGACGGCGATGAGGTCTGCGGCTGCAATGGCGTGAACAAAGGAGCCATCTGCAAGGCCATCAAGGACAAAGGCCTGTTCACGCTGGAAGAAGTGCGCAAGCACACCAAGGCCAGCGCCAGTTGCGGCTCGTGCACCGGTCTGGTGGAGCAGTTGCTCATGTTCACCGCCGGCGGCGACTACAGCACCGCACCGAAGAAAAAGGCGCTGTGCGGCTGCACCGACGCCACCCACCAGGAGGTGCGCGACGCGATCAAGAACGAGCATTTGCTCACCATTGCCGACGTGTACGCCAAGCTCGGCTGGCGCACGCCCAACGGCTGCTCAAGCTGCCGTCCGGCGGTGAACTACTACCTCATTTCCACCTGGCCGCACGAAGCCAAGGATGACCCGCAAAGCCGTTTCATCAACGAGCGCAGCCACGCCAACATCCAGAAGAACGGCACTTATTCTGTGATTCCGCGCATGTGGGGCGGCGAGACTTCGGCTGCCGAGTTGCGCCGCATCGCCGACGCCGTGGACAAGTACAACATCCCCACGGTGAAGGTGACCGGCGGCCAGCGCATCGACCTGCTGGGCGTGAAAAAGGAAGACCTGCAAGCCGTGTGGACCGACATTGGCATGCCCAGCGGCCACGCCTACGCCAAGGCGCTGCGCACGGTGAAGACCTGCGTCGGCAGTGAATGGTGCCGCTTCGGCACGCAGGACAGCACGGCGCTGGGCAAGCTGCTGGAGCGCGCGACCTGGCGCATGTACGCGCCGCACAAGGTGAAGTTTGCCGTGAGCGGCTGCCCGCGCAACTGCGCCGAAAGCGGGATCAAGGACGTGGGCATCATCGGTGTGGATTCCGGCTGGGAGATGTATGTGGGCGGCAACGGCGGCATCAAGACCGAAGTCGCGCAGTTCCTGGTCAAGCTCAAGACGCAGGAGGAAGTGCTGGAATACACCGGCGCCTTCATCCAGCTCTACCGCGAGGAAGGCTGGTATCTGGAGCGCACCGTGCATTACATCGCCCGTGTCGGGCTGGACGTTGTGAAACAGCGCATCCTGGCCGACGCCGAGGGCCGCAAAGCCCTGTGGGAGCGGCTGCAATTCGCGCTGCAAGGCGAGCCCGACCCGTGGTTCGAGTTCGACAAGGCGCAAGTGGATACGCGGCAGTTCATTCCCATCGTGCCGGTTGCAGCAGCACAGGGAGAGCCGGCATGAGCACCAGCCACTGGACTCCTGTCTGCACCCAGTCCGAGATTCCCGCACTGGGCGCACGCCGGGTGCGCCGCCCGGACGGCGTGGACATCGCCCTGTTCCGCACCGCCAGCGACCGCATCTACGCCCTGCTCGACCGCTGCCCGCACAAAGGCGGGCCGTTGAGCCAGGGGATCGTGTTCGGCGAATCGGTCGCCTGCCCGCTGCACAACTGGACCATCCGGCTCGACGATGGCCGCGCGCAGGCGCCGGACGAGGGCTGCACTCCGGCCTTCGCCGTGAAGGTGGAGGGCGACCAGGTCTATCTGCGCAGCGACCAGTTGCTGGCGCCGATTGCCGAGATGCTCGCGGCGCACTGTGACGGCGCAGCCTGCGCGAGTGCCGACTGATGAACGCCGCCGACCTGCCCGCAGGCTCCATCGCCATCGTGCCCGAAGGCGCGCTGCGCGAAGTGCGCTCGACCTGCCCGTATTGCGGCGTGGGCTGCGGCGTGCTCATCAAGACCGAGGGCGGGCGCATCACGGGTGTTCGCGGCGACCCGGATCATCCGGCCAACTTCGGCAAGCTGTGCACCAAGGGCGGCGCGCTGCACCTGAGCGCCAAGCCGGAGTTACTGCCGCAGGTGCGCGCGCTGCGGCCCGAACTGCGCACGCAGCGCGATGCGCCACGCCGTGCGGTGCGTTGGGACGAGGCGCTGGACCATGTGGCGCAGCGCTTCGCCGCCATCATCGCCGAGCATGGGCCCGACAGCGTGGGTTTCTACATCTCCGGGCAGATGCTGACCGAGGACTATTACGTCTTCAACAAGCTGGCCAAGGGGCTGGTCGGCACCAACAATGTGGACACCAATTCCCGCGTGTGCATGAGCAGCGCGGTGGCCGGCTACAAGGTCACGCTGGGGGCTGACGCGCCGCCGTGCAACTACGACGACATCGACCATGCAGCCTGTCTGGTGCTGGCGGGCAGCAATGCGGCGTGGTCGCATCCCATCACCTTTCGCCGCATCGAAAAGGCCAAGGCCAGGCGGCCCGAGATGCGCATCATCGTCATCGATCCGCGCCGTACCGAAACCGCCGAACTCGCCGATCTGCACCTGCAGTTGCTGCCCGGCACCGATGTCGCGCTGTTCCACGCCATGCTGCATGTGATGGTGTGGGAAGACCTGGTCGACCCGGCCTACATCGCCGCGCACACCAGTGGCTATGCGGCCCTGCGCGAGCGGGTGCGGGAGATGAGCCCGGCGGTTGCCGCCAATCTGTGCGGGCTGAAGGCGGAGGACATCGTCACCGCCGCACGCTGGGTCGCGCTGGGCGCGCCGGACGCGACACCGCAGACGCGCCAGCCCACGCTCTCCATGTATTGCCAGGGGCTGAACCAGTCGAGCAGCGGCACGGCGAAAAACGCCGGGCTCATCAACCTTCACCTGGCCTGCGGCCAGATCGGCAAGCCGGGCGCAGGGCCGTTTTCGCTCACCGGCCAGCCCAACGCCATGGGCGGACGCGAAGTGGGCGGCATGGCCAATCTGCTGTCGGCGCATCGTGATCTGGCCAACCCCGCGCACCGCGCCGAAGTGGCCAAACTCTGGGGCGTGGCCGACGTTCCTGCGCAGCGCGGCAAGACCGCCGTCGAGCTGTTCCAGGCCGCGGCCGATGGCAAGGTGAAGGCGCTGTGGATCGCCTGCACCAACCCCGCACAGTCGCTGCCCGACCAGGCGCTGGTGCGCCGCGCGCTGGAGGCCGCCGAACTCGTCGTGGTGCAGGAGGCCTACACCACAGCGGCCACAGTGCCCTATGCCGACGTGCTGCTGCCCGCCACCACCTGGGGCGAGAAGGACGGCACGGTGACCAACTCCGAGCGCCGCATCAGCCGCGTGCGCGCCGCCACCGCAGCCCCCGGCGAGGCGCGCGACGACTGGGCGATTGCGGTGGACTTCGCCCATCGGCTCGAAGCCCTCTTGCCCGCACGGCTGAACGGCAAGCTCACGCTCTTCCCCTACGCCACGCCCGAAGCCGTCTGGAACGAGCACCGCGAAAGCACCCGAGGCCGCGACCTCGACATCACCGGCCTGTCTTGGGCCACGTTGGAGCGCGACGGCCCGCAGCAATGGCCCTACGCGCAAGGCGCGACGGGCGGCAAGGCGCGGCTGTACGAAGACGGCATCTTCCCCACGGCCGATGGCCGCGCCAAGTTCTTCACCGAGGCCTTCAAACCCGTGGCCGAACCGTGCGACGCGCGCTACCCCGTGTCGCTCACCACCGGCCGCCTCCGCGACCAGTGGCATGGCATGAGCCGCACCGGTTCGGTGCCTCGGTTGTTCAATCATGCCCCAGAACCGTGCATCGACCTGCACCCCAGCGAACTCGCCCGGCGCGGCCTGAGCGACGGCGAGTTGCTGCGCGTGGCCTCGCGCCGCGGCGACATCGTGCTGCCCGCACGCGCCACTGACACGGTGCGCCCCGGCCAGGCCTTCATCGCCATGCACTGGGGTGCGGAATACCTCGCCGGGCGAAATGCCGAAGGCGTGGCGCGGCTGGGCGTCAACGGTCTCACCCTGCCCGTCATCGACCCCTATTCCTTCCAGCCCGAACTCAAGCACAGCGCGGTGCGGGTGGAGGCCGCCAACCTCACCTGGCATCTCGCCGCCTTCGGCTGGATGCCCGAACACAGCGCCCAGGCGCTGCGCGCCACGCTGATGCAGGAGCTGGCTGATCTGCCCTTTGTGATGTGCGTGCCCTTCGGCCGCGAACGCACCGGCCTGCTGCTGCGCGCCGCCGCGCGCGGTGCGCCTGCAGCCGCGTTGCTGGCGCGCATCGAAGCCCATTTCGGCGTGCAGGGAAGCGCCGCGCTGCACTACGCCGACCCTGGCCGCAGCGTGCACCGTGCCGTGCGGCTGGCGGGCGAGCGCATCGACGCCGCGTTGCTCAGCGGCCCGGCCGACAGCGTGGTGGCGCAAAGCTGGCTGCGCGAATTGCTGCAAAGCGAAGCCAGTGCCAAGCCCTATGGCCGCTGGCTGCTGCTGCCCTCCACGACGCCGCCGGCCAATCTGCCCAACCCCGGCCACCAGGTGTGCAACTGCTTCGATGTGTGGCAAAGCCAGATCGACGCCCTGCTGCCCACACTGCGGGGCGACGCTGACACGCAACTCGCCACGCTGCAGCAGCAACTCAAATGCGGCACCAACTGCGGCTCCTGCCTGCCCGAGCTGCGCCGCATCGTGCGCGACGGCAGACAGCTTGCGGCCTGATTCTTGCTCTACCTGATACGAGAGGATCTCGCCATGTTCAACCCCGCTTCCCAGCTTCCCATAGCGCTTGAAACCGGCCCGGGCCGATTCAATCCCGATGCCCTGTCAATGCTGCGCACCATCGGTCGCGGCGCAGACGGCAGCCGCAATCTGAGCCGCGAACAAGCCCGCATTCTGATGGGCTGGCTGTTGCGGCGTGAAGTCTCTGACGCCCAGATTGGCGGTCTGTTGCTGGCCCTGCGCATGAAAGGCGAGAGCGCCGAAGAACTCGAAGGTTTCACCCTGGCCGTGCAGGAGACAATCGCGCCCATGCTGGTGCGCACCGCGCGTCCCGTCGTGGTCATTCCCAGCGCGAACGGCGCTCGCCGTTTGCCCAACCAGGTCCCCTTGCTCGCCGCACTTCTACGCGAACAAGATTTTCCCGTTCTGGTGATCGACGCCCCCTCCACTGAGCACGGACGCCTGCCCACCGAGCCCCTGTGGAAAGCGCTGGGTATGCATGTCGCCTCGGGCGTCGAGCAGGCGCAACAGTGGCTCGAACAAAACGAAGCCGTGCTGCTGCCGCTGAACACCCTCAGCCCAGAGCTGCACCGATTGCTGCAATGGCGCAATGTGCTCGGCGTGCGCAACGGCGGTCACTCCGTAGTCAAGATGCTCAATCCTCTGCAGTCACCCAGTCTGCTCGTGACGGCCTACACCCATCCGGAGTATGCGCAACTAATGCAAGAGGTTTTGCTTGCCTTGCGGCAGCCCGCCTTGCTGCTTCGAGGCTGCGAGGGCGAGGCCGTGGGCCATCCCAATCGAGATACCGAACGCCTCGGCCTGCATGCCGACGGCGCAGTGCAAAAGTGGCCAGCCGGTGCGCCGTTCATTCCGTGCGCGCATATGCCCGATGGCCTCGATCTGAATGCCAGCGCGGGCTGGACACATGCCGTGCTCGACGGCCATTTGTTGCCGCCTGAGCCCTTGGCGCGACAGATGGCCAGCATCCGCACCATGTGCGAGGCCATCATGGCCCCCGCTAGCACGCGTGCCAACGCGTTAACGATTTCTACTCCACTTACCTGCTCACGCGCGGAGGCCCCTCATGCTCAAGCCCGCTGACCCTTCTCGATTCACCATCCACCTCGTCGGCGCAGGTCCGGGTGATCCGGAGTTGCTTACCCTCAAGGCAGTGCGCGTGCTGCAGCAGGCCACAGTGGCCCTGGTCGACGATCTGGTCAATCCCGGCTGTCTGAAACATCTCGCGGCGGGCTGCCGCATCGTTTCAGTCGGCAAGCGTGGCGGGTGTGCCAGCACACCGCAAGACTTCATCGAACGGCTCATGGTGTATGAGGCCCTTCGTGGCGAGCGTGTCGTACGCCTCAAAGGAGGTGATCCACTGATTTTTGGTCGGGCCGGAGAAGAAATTGCAGCCTTGCGCGCAGCCGGTCTCCAAGTTGAGGTCGTTCCTGGCATCACGGCCGGCATGGCTGCGGCAGCGGCAGCACGCACATCCCTTACCCATCGACACCATGCACCGGGTGTGGCATTCATCACCGGCCACCGTCAACCGGATGGCAGCCCACTGCGCTGGGCGGCACTTGCCCAGTCAGGTCTGACCCTGGCCATCTACATGGGAGTCGCCGAAGCCTCATCCATCGAAGCGGGACTGCTGCAGGGGGGGCTTCCACCCGAAACACCTGCGATGCTGGTTCAGGCTGTCAGTTGCACAGAGGAACGCCTCGTCGCTACCCGCCTAGCCGACCTCTGCAAGACCATTCAAAACGAGGAAGTAGGCTCCCCTTGCGTGATGCTCATTGGGGAAGCCATGCAGGAAGCTGTGCAGCTATTGCTGCATTCACACAAGGGCTCGTCCTCGACTGATGAGGCCGCACATGCTGAAGAACGTGTGCGTGAATACGTGGCCGCTTGAACGTAAGGACGTAAGGCAGAATCAGCAACGGGCCAATGCTATTTGGGAATTAACCTTGCCCCTGTTCGACTTAGGGCCTGTTAACGCTATTTATGCCCCCGCGTTGTCCCCAGGCGGGGAGGGAT
>DZDA01000069.1:7525-13189 GCA_022730375.1 Thiomonas intermedia | reverse complement strand
TTGCAGGAAAGCATGCTGCAGTTCAGATTGGCTTGAGCCGTCGGTTTTTCTAGCGGATCAAGCCAGGCGCCGGGCGCGCTCGGTCGGGCTGACGATGTCGGTCAGGCGAATGCCGAACTTGTCATTCACCAGTACGACTTCGCCGCGCGCGATGAGAAAGCCGTTGACCAGCACATCCATCGGTTCGCCAGCGAGACGGTCGAGATCGACCACTGAGCCTTGCGCCAGTTGCAGCAGTTCGCGAATCTGGATTTTGGTGCGGCCCAGTTCCACCGAAAGCGTGACGGGGATGTCCATCACCAGATCGAGCTGGTTGTTGGGCGTGCCGCCGCCCTGATCGGCACGAAGTTCGGCGAAGGGGGCGGGTTGCACCTTGGGCGGCTCTGCCGCAGCGGCCGCAGGCTCGGCGGCAACGCCCTGCTCCGCCATGGCTTCGCCCCAGTCCGCCAGATCGTCGGCGGCTGCGGTGTCGGTAGAGGTGTCTTCTGCCATGGAATGTCCTGCGGAATAAGGGATCGGAATCAGTGCGCGCCGTGCGCCAGGAGTTGCGCCTTCTCGGGCACCTCCGGGAATAGCTGCTGGCGAATCTTGAGCGCCATCTTGTCTTCGTGTCGGCCATACTCGCCCAGCAGCACGGGAATACCGTCCACGCGGGCAATCACGGTTTCGGGCATGTCCACCGGCAGGACATCGCCGACCCGCAGACTCAGCAGTTCGCGCACCAGAATTTGCCGCTGCAGCAGTTCGACGCGCATTTCCACTTCGGCCTCGCGCATTTCAGTCTGCAAGGCCTTGACCCAGCGGTGATCGACCTCGCTGCGGTCGGTGGTCATACCGGTGGTGAGCTGATCGCGGATGGGCTCGACCATGCTGTACGGGATGCACACATGCAGGCTGCCGCCGCCGCCCTCGATCTCGACGTCGAAGGTGGTGACAATGACCACCTCGGTCGGGGTGGCGATGTTGACGAACTGCGGGTTGACTTCAGAGCGCGTGAGCTCGGGCTCCAGCGGCAGCACGGGCGCCCAGGCGGTTTTGTATTCCTTGAACACCATGTCGAGCATGCGCTTGATGATGCGCTGCTCCAGCGCGGTGAAGTCGCGTCCCTCGATGCGGGCGTGAAAGCGGCCATCTCCACCGAAAAAGTTGTCGATCACACTGAAAATCAGCCGCGGATCGAAGATGAACAGCGCGGTTCCGCGCAAAGGTTTCATCTGCACCAGATTGAGATTGCTGGGAACGACCAGGCCGCGAATGAACTCGTTGTACTTAGTCAGCTTCACCGACGACACCGAGATTTCAGAGGCGCGCCGCAGAAAATTGAACAGACTCACCCGCCACAGCCGGGCGAAGCGTTCGTTGATGACCTCCAGGGTGGGCATGCGCCCGCGCACGATGCGGTCCTGGCTGGCCAGGTCGTAAGGACGCACGCCGCCTTCGTCCGCCGCCTCCGGTTCGGCCACCGGCTCTTCGCCCGAAATACCGCCGAACAGCGCGTCGACTTCGTCTTGGGAGAGGACGTCTTGAACCATGTCAGTTCCACACAGCCGTTATGAAGCAACTGGCATCCCCTTCAGGGGACAGCGAGCAAAGCCAGAGCGGAATCTGTTTCATTTCACTGCACCACGAAAGCGGTGAAAAACACGCCGTCGATGGGCGCCCCGTCATGACCATGCGCAGCGGCAGCCGCACCGCCCCCGCCGCCATGCCCACCCCCTGCAGCGGCCACCGCAGGCGCGCCTTCGAGCACCTTGTTCACCGAGTGCAGGATGTCTTCGCGCAGGTGATCGCGCCCTTCCACCGAATCGACCTTGTCGGTCGACTGGGCCGCGAGGATGCGCAGAATGTTGTTGCGGAGTTCGGGCGTCATGAGCTTGACCTTGCCTTCAACCGAAGGATCGTAAGTCTTGAGATCGATCTTGACCTGCAGGTAATGCACTGTGCCGTCGGTACTCTGCAGATTGGTGACAAACGGCTCCATGCTGATGAAGCGCATGTTCTTCGCCTTCTCGGCCGCAGCCTCCGCAGCCACTTCGGCCGCTGTGGGCGCCGCCTTGGGCTTCATCAGAAAAAAAGCCGCGGCGCCGCCCCCGGCCATCAGCACGATCACCGCCACCAGAATGATGATGATCAACTTGGTCTTGCCGCCGCCCTTTTCCTTGGCCTTGGCTTCTTGTTCCGCCATACCCCACTCCCGATGATCTGATTTGGGCGCGCACGCTGCGCACCCTTTGCGCGTGTAGGACGATCAATGCCTTTTCACTGCAGGGTTTAACGACACAAGGACGAGGTTTTTGAAGGGGCGCCACCCTGTGCAGCACGCCGGCCGCAGCATGAAAGACTCCCAAGTTCTCACACATAGGTGTTCACCAGTCCCTGCTGCCAGCGCAAGACCTGCGCGGGCGAAGCGCCCGGTGCGCCGCCTGCGGCGATGTCGGCAATCGCGTTCGATCCCGACGTGCCACGTTGCGAGCGTGCCTGCTGGCGATCGCCCTGCCCGCCTTGTGTGCCGACGGAAGTCTGGCCGAGCGACAGTCCGGCGCCGGCAAACACATCGCGAAGTTGCGGCAGCGCCGCCTCGACCGCCTGCCGCACCACGGCATGCGCGGAGACAAACTGCGCCTGAATCTGGCCATCGTGCATCTGCAGATGGACTTCGAGCGGCCCGAGTTGCGGCGGATTGAGATGAAGCGTGGCGAACTGCTGCTGCCCCTGTGCTGCTAGCAAAACCTGCTGATTCATCGCCTGGCCCCAGTCAGGCGAACCCATATGGGCGGGCACCGTGGCCGCCCAGACTGCCTGCGAGGCCGGGTTGGCCTGTGGCATACCCACGGTCAAAGCCTGCCCGATCTGGGTGGGTGAAGCCGCTGAGGGGGTTGAGTCGGCATGGTTCGACGGTGAGGCCTGCAGGGCCGAAAGGTCTGAAGCCGTGGTGATGGCCTGATGCACGGCCGCGAATCGGCTGGGCTGTGCGGCGTCGGCAGCGTTGCCCGCCAGGTTCTGCATCCACGCGGACAGGCTCTCGGCGGCTTTGCTAGTTCCGCCCGCTGGCGCTCCCGCGCGCCCGAGGTTCGCCTGCCGGTCTGTCAGCGGGTCGTTCTGCGGTCCGGCTAGCAAGGCGGAGGTCGGCAAGGTTTTGGCGTCTTTGGTCTCAGCCGTCAGGGTGGCAATGGGTGCGCCAACCGAGGTGACAACAGGCGCCTGCAGCATGGCGGCGAGCACGGGGCCAGGCACGGCTGCTGGGCTCGCATCCTTCGACGCGGTCTTGCGGTCGTCCTGCGGCAAGGTTTTGCCGCTTTGCGCTGCCGCCATTGCCGCTTCGAGCGCCCCGCTGGTCTGGAGGGCCAGCGCCGAGGCGCTCGCATTCGCGACCTCAGAATCTTGTGATGACGCTGATGACTGCGCCTGCGACGAATCGGCCTTGCCCTGCGCTTGCGCGGCAACCTTTGCGTCTGAAGATGAAGCCTCGGTCGGCTTTTGCACCTTTGCCGGGTCTGCGGACGCCGACGGCTGCGGCGCTGCCTTGCCCGCACGCGAAAGCGCGTCGGAAAAGCGTGGCCCGGTCTCGCTTTGAGACGCTGCAGACCCGGCCGACGTCGATTCGGCAGGCGGCGCAGCGGGGGTGGACACGACAGGAACGATCAGCGGCATGATGGCGGCTCAAACGAGTAGATACCCGTTCTAAGCAAAACCTGCGCCAGCCTGACTGACTGAACTTGTGACTTCAGAAATCAGACCGCTGCTGCGAGCTGGGCAGGAATTGCGACGCTCGCCGCACCGCCCATTCCTGCAGGTTTTTCAGGGCGCTGGCCTTCTGCCCCTGGCGTTTTTGCGCCTGATGCTGGTCGATCAGCACCTCGAACGCCTTTTCGCGCTGGCGCGCCGCCGTCCATTGCCCCATGAGTTCGGTCAGGACGAGCTGCTGGCGGTTGAGTTCGACTTTCTGCGCGGTGATGGCCGATTCGATGCGATCGACAAAACCGCGCAGGTCGCGCACCTGACTCCAGGCGGTACCAACGGTGCAAAGAGTCTGGATCTGTTCACGATATTGCGCGGCATAACTTTCAAGCTGCGCAAGCTTCGCCTGCGCGGCTCGAAGAATGTTCTGCTGTTTACCCACGAGTTGGCCCGCATTCTGACTGGCCTCTACGGCTTGCGCATGCAAAGCCTGTAGGGTCTCCAGCCTCTGCGGGCTAAGGGTGTTGTTGTAGGTCATGCGCTGGGGGCTGAATTTGATTCAGGCAAAGTGTAAGCCTTGCATTGAGCAGGCCAGCGATTTCCCTGCGGAAATCGTCAAAAACCCGACATCTCGGGGATGTAGGGCGTCATCAGATCGGCCAGTTCCTGACGGCTCTGTGTCAGGCCGACAGCGGCGTGCATGTCCTGAATCAAAAACTCGCGGATGCCGGTGTGCGCCTGCACAGCTTGGTCAAGCTGCAGGTCGGCGCCCGGCGTATAGGCGCCCACGGCGATGAGGTCTTGCTGGCTGGCGTAGCGCGATTGCATTTCCTTGAGCTTCTGCATGCGCCGAAGTTCCAGCGGACTGGCGATGGCCGGCATCACGCGACTGATCGACGCCTGCAGGTCGATGGCCGGAAAGTGCGCCTGCTCGGCCAGACGCCGACTGAGCACGATGTGGCCGTCGAGAATGGCGCGCACATTGTCGGCCACCGGGTCTTGCTGGTCGTCGCCCTCCATCAGCACGGTGTAAAACGCGGTGATGCTGCCGCCGCCTTCCGGCCCGTTGCCCGCGCGCTCCACCAGCGCCGGCAGCTTGGCAAACACCGAGGGCGGAAAACCGCGCGCCGCCGGGGGCTCGCCTGCGGCCAGCGCCACCTCGCGCAGCGCCAGTGCGTAGCGGGTGACCGAATCCATCAGCAGCAGCACGTTCAACCCCTGGTCGCGGTAATACTCGGCCATCGCGGTGGCCAGACGCGCGCCGCGAATGCGGGTCAGCGCCGGGGCGTCGGCCGGGGCGGCCACCACGACGGCCCGCTCGCGCCCTTCCACGCCCAGAATGTCTTCGATGAACTCTTTGACTTCTCGGCCCCGCTCGCCGATGAGCCCCACCACGATGACGTCGGCATTGGTGTTGCGCGCCATCATGCCCAGCAGCACGCTCTTGCCCACGCCGCTGCCCGCGAACAACCCCATGCGCGCGCCACGGCCCACGGTGAACAGCGCATTGATCGCGCGCACGCCCACGTCGAGCGGCTGGCGCACCAGCGCCCGGCCCAGCGGGTTGATCTGCTGAGTCGACAAAGTGGTGTAGTGCGACGCCAGCAGCGCGCCGTCGCCGTCGAGCGGGCGGCCGTTGCCGTCGAGCACCCGCCCGAGCAGTTCCGGTCCGACGGGAATGCGAATATCGCCCGGCACGGGATGCACCCGAGCCCCCGGCGTGAGGCCCTGCACTTCGCCCAGCGCCATGAGCTGCACATGATCGCCGTTGAAACCCACCACTTCGGCGTCGATAACGCGGTTCTGCTCGGTGCTGATGCGGCAACGCTCGCCCAGACTCGCCTCCAGCCCCTGCGCCTCGAGAATGAGCCCCCGCACCCGCACCAGGCTGCCGCTATAGACCAGAGGCAAAGGCCCGCCCGATTGCAGACGATGTTGCAAAGTCTGCAGATGGCGCGATACCTGGGCCAGACTCATTGCAGCCCC
>DZDA01000069.1:0-7425 GCA_022730375.1 Thiomonas intermedia | reverse complement strand
GATGTTGCAAAGTCTGCAGATGGCGCGATACCTGGGCCAGACTCATTGCAGCCCCCTCATTGCAGCCCCTCTTCGAACAGCCGGGTCATGATCTGCCGCCAGCGCTCTTCAACGCGCAGATCGAGTTCGCTCACCGCCTCCCGTGAGCGCGTGCGCCAGCGGCGGTCGGGCGTGGCGGTCTGCCCCGGCGCGGCAGCGGCCACGATCAGATCGCCGCGCTGCAGGGCGTCGTCCGCCATCAGGGTCACGCCGCTGGTTTCGAGATCGGGCGCGGCGCTGCGCAGCACGTCCAGATCAAGCGGATGAAGCCGCACCGAAGGCGCCCCGGCCTGCGCCGGAAAGGCCGCCAGCGCCTTGCGCACAATGGGCAGCAGCGCTTCGGGCTGCGTGCGCAGCTCGTGCAGGATGACCTGCCGCGCCAGTTCCAGCGCCAGCGCCACCAGCGCCGTCTCGGCCTCGGCGTCGAGCGCGGCCACGGGCTGGGTGACGCGGGAGAGCAGCGTCTGCAGCGTCTCACGTTCCTGCTGCGCCTGCGCCCGCCCGGCGGCCAGGCCCTCGGCGTGTCCGGCGGCATAGCCCTCGCGATGCCCTTCTTCCAGGCCCGCCTGTCGGCCATCTTCGCGGCCCTGCGCCTCGGCCTGCGCATACACCGCCTCGAACTGCTGCGCGGTCGGCGGGCTGCCGACGGTTTGGCGCGGGGTCTGCACTGCGGTGCGCGCCGCAGGGCCCATTTCCTGCGGCTGCCAGCGCCGGGCGGCCTGCGCGTCTTCCTTGGGAATGATGCCGCTCATGGCTTCGGTGAGAACCGGTTACGGGTCGCCATGCCTCAGCCGACGAGTTGTTCGCCGCCGCCGCTGCCCAGCTGAATCTGGCCCGCGGCTTCCAGGCGCGAGGCGATCTGCAGAATTTCCTTCTGCGCGACCTCGACCTCGGTGAGCTTGACCGGCCCCTTGGCCTCCATGTCGTCACGCAGCATTTCAGAGGCGCGCTTGGACATATTGCTGAGAAATTTCTCCTTGAGCGCATTGTTCGCGCCCTTGAGCGCCAGAATCAGCGTCTCCGACGAAATTTCGCGCATCATGGTCTGCAGACTGCGGTCGTCCACATTGATCAGGTCGTCGAACACGAACATCTGGTCCTGCACCTTGGTCGCCAGTTCTTCGTCCTGCGAGCGCAGATGCTCCATGATGCTCGACGACAGCGCGGTTTCCACCCGGTTGAGAATCTCGGCGGTGACCTTCGGCCCGCCCACGGCGCTGACCTGCACACTCTGCGAATCGCCCGAGAGCTGTTCTTCGAGCACTTCGTTGAGTTCGCGCAGCGCGCTGGGCTGCAGGCCGTCGAGCGCGGCCAGCCGCAGCATGGCTTCGCTGGCCTGGCGCTCGGTGAGAAAGTGCAAGACCTCGCCGGCCTGCTCGGGCTCGATACTGGCCAGCACCAGCGCCACCACCTGCGGATGCTCCAGCTTGATCAACTCGGCAATGGCGCGCGGCTCTAGCCACTTCAGGTTTTCCAGCCCGTTCGACTCGCCGCCGTGCAGAATGCGCTCGATCAGCGAATTGGCGCGCTCGCCGCCCAGCGCCTTGGTCAGCGCGCCGCGCAGAAATTCGTTGGAGCCCAGACCGAGTGCCGTCTGCTGCTCGATTTTTTCGCGGAATTCGCGCATGACCGCATGCGCCTGATCGGCGCTCACCCGGCTGAGTTTGGACATGGCCACGCCCAGACGCTGCACTTCGCGCGGCCCGAGATGGCGCATGATCTCCGCCGCCTGGTCTTCTCCCAGGCTCAGCAGCAGCACGGCCGCACGGTCGAGTCCGCTGAAATCGGCTTGTTCACTGGCCATCGGACAGCCACTCCTTCACCACCTGCGCCGCCCGCCGCGGGTCTTGCTTGACCAGTTCGCGCGAGATCGCCGCATCCGACTCCAGGGTATTGCTCAAATGCACGGTATCCGGCGCCAGCGCGCCGGGCATGCCGCCCGCCGACTGGTCGGCGCCCGCGCCCGGGCCGGATGACGCCTGCGCGCCGCCGCCCGCCGTAGCCGTTCGCGCGGCCTCGCCCGGCTCGGCGGATGCTTCGCCCCGGCGGCGCGCTCCGCCGCCGCTCGCCGCCTTGCGCATGGCGCGGTAAGCCATCAGGCCGAGAATCAGGGCGATGACGTAGGGCACGGCCTGTCGCACGCCGTCCCAGATCCAGGGCTGGCGCCACACGGGCAACTGCTTCTCGGCCTCTTTCTGCGCAGCGGTGAAGGGCATGTTGACAATGCTCACCGTGTCGCCGCGCTTGGCATCAAAACCGATGGCGTTTTCCACCAGCTGCTTCATCTGCCCCAACTGCGCCGCGTTCAAGGGCACAGGCTTGCCGCCCTTGGCCTGATCGTTCACCAGCACGGAAACCGACAGCCGCTTGACCGAGCCGACCGGCTGCTGGGTGTGGCTGACCGTTTTGTCGAGGTCGTAATTGGTCGTGGCCGACGAACTGGCCGCCGTGGGCGCCAGCGTCTTGAGGCTGGGCGTGATTTGCGTGAGTTGCTGGGGCGTGAGCGGCGCAGAGGCCGTGCCCATGACGAAAGGAGCGGTGACCCCGCCCGGCGGCTGGTTGCTCAGTGCGCCGGGCACTCCGGCGGGCAGCGTGCCGCCGCCGCTGGAATTGGTGCTTTGCTGCTGCTGGCTGAGCACATGGCCCTGGCCATAGAACACCGAGCTGGATTCGGTCTTGGCGAAATCGATGTCGGCCGACACCGCCACGCGCACGCCCTCGTTGCCCACGAGAGGCGCGAGCAGCGCTTCGATCTGCTTGCGATATTGCTGCTCGATGGTGTTGCGATACATCAGTTGGTCGGGCTGAATGCCGCTGTCGGCGCGCTGCCCGGAGGTGAGCAGATTGCCGTCCTGATCGACCACGCTGACGTTTTTATCCCCCAGCCCCGCCACGGCGGACGACACCAGATGCACGATGCCCGCCACCTGCGCGCCGCTGAGCACCCGGCCCGGATAGAGTTTGAGCAGCACCGAGGCCGAGGGCTTCTCGGCCTCGCTGAGGAACACCGAGGGTTTGGGAATGGCCAGATGCACCGTGGCCGATTGCACCGCCGAGAGCGACTCGATGGTGCGCCCCAGCGAACCCTCCAGCGCCCGCTGGTAGTTGATGCGCTCGACAAACTGGCTGGTGCCCATCGGCTCGTTGTCGAGCACCTCGAAGCCCACGCCCGCCCCGCGAGGCAGACCGTTGGCCGCGAGTTTCATGCGGGTGGCGTACACCTGCGCCGATGGAACTTCGATCACCGCGCCGCCGCCGGTGATGCGGTAGGGAATGTTGAGCTTCTGCAACTCGCCAATGACCGCGCCGCCATCGCGTTCGGAAAGATTGGTGTAGAGCACCTGATAGTCGAGCCGGCTCGTCCACATCAGGGTAACGATGACCAGCGCGATCAGCGCCGCCAGACCCGCCAGCCAGGTGAAGCGCTGGTTCATGTTCATCTGGCGGAAAGCGCCCAAAGGGTCTTGCAGCGCGGCGGCAGTGGTCGTGGCCATGAGGGGGCGTCAGGAGAGGGGCGTCAAAAAAATGTCGTTCGGGGAGCGGTATGGCGCGATGGGGCGATCAGGCCTGGATATTCATGATGTCCTGATACGCGGACACGAGTTTGTTGCGCACCTGCAGCACCGCCTGAAACGACAGGCTGGCCTTCTGCGAGGCGAGCATCACATCGCTCAGACTCACATCGCCCGTGCCCGAAACGAACTGCTGCTGCAGGGCGTTGGCGTGCTGCAACTCGCCGCTCACCCCGTCGATGGCGCTCTTGAGCGTGGCGGCGAAGTCAGATTGCTGCGAGGCCGCGGTGGCGCCCAGCGCCGCTGCCGCGTTGCCGCCCACCGCGTCGGCGGGCCGCGCTTGCGCCTGCGCGGTGAGGCTGCGCATTTGGGCAAGCACGCTTTGCATAGGATCGATCTGCATGGGGCCTCCGGCAATTTTTCGTCGATTCAACCGGGATAAAACCGGTGTTTTGCCACTTTGAAGCAAAACACGTTCCAGCTATGGCTGGCTCAAGGAGCGTCGGGCCAATCCGGCAGTTCCAGCCCGGCTTCGCGCAGCTTTTGCAGTTTGTGACGCAGGGTTCGCGGGCTGATGCCCAAACGCTCTGCCGCCCGCTGCTTCGATCCCTGGCTGTGTTGCAGCGCGTCGGCGATAAGCTGGCGTTCGTTCAGTGCCAACTCGCTGCCCAGATCGCCCGCAATTGCTTGCGGCGTAAGTGCTTGCGGCGTGAGCTGCGGCTGCGCGGGCGCCGGGGCGCGCTGAGGGCTTTCGGCGGCGGGCGGCGGAAACAGCAGATCGGCCGCTGAAATCACCCCGCCCTGGCTCAGAATGGTCGCGCGCTGCATCACGTTGTCGAGCTCGCGCACATTGCCCGGCCAGCGGTGAGCCAGCAACGCCTGCTGCGCTGAAGAATCGAGCCGGGGCGACGGTGCGATGCCAAACTGCGCCGCATGGCGAACCAGCATGGCCTTGGCCAGCGGCAAAATGTCGTCGCGGCGCTCGCGCAGCGGCGGAATCTGCACCGGAAACACGTTCAGCCGGTAATACACATCTTCGCGCAGCACGCCTTGCTGCACCGCCTGCTGCAGATCGCGGTTGCTGGTGGCGACGAGACGCACGTCGAGCACGATGCGTTTGCGCCCGCCCAGGCGCTCAATCTCGCGCTCCTGCAGCACGCGCAACAGCTTGGCTTGCAGGGCCGGGGCCATTTCCGTCACTTCATCGAGCAGCAGCGTGCCGCCCTGCGCCTGCTCGAATTTGCCCGGCGCCGACTGCCCAGCCCCGGTAAAAGCGCCCTTCTCGAAACCGAACAGCGTGGCTTCGAGCAGGGTTTCCGGAATGGCGGCGCAGTTGATGGCGATGAACGGCCCTGTCGAGCGCGGCGACTGCGCGTGCACATACCGCGCCATGACCTCCTTGCCCACGCCGCTTTCGCCCAGCAGCATGACGGTGACATCGGTCTGCGCAGCACGACGGACGATGGTCAGAATCTGCTGCATCGCGGCAGACTCGGCGATCAGGCCGCTGGCGGGTCCGGGCGCTGATGGGGTCTTCGTCGAGGCGGCGGTCGGTGCCGGGCTTGCGACCGGGGCTGAAACCGTGGCGGCCTTGGTTTTCGCCAGGGTCAGTGACGCCGCCGAAGGCACGAACTGACGAATCTTGGACAGCGCCTGCGAAAGATCGAGGGGCGCGTTCAGATAGTCCGCCGCGCCGCTTTGCAGCGCCTGCACGGCCGCCTGCACCGAGGCATGCCGCGCCACCATCAGCACCGGCAGCGCGGGATGCAGACCGTGCAGCCGCGCCAGCACCCGCGCCGCATCGATGCCCACCCCTTCGCCGTCGCAAAACACCAGATCGGGCGACCAGCCCTGCTCGACGGCTTGCAGCGCGGTGTCTTCGGCCGCATGCAGCGCGGCCACGCAACCCGCGCCCTGCAATTCGCCGCAAAGACGCTGGCCACGCGCGGCGTCGTGGTCGATCAGCAAAATTCGCGGGGAAGTCATCGGGAAGGGTCGAAATCAGGCGGAGAGGAAACAAGACGGCATACAGCCCGGATGCAAGTTAGCAAAACCAAGGCCAGAGGGTGTGAATGAATCCGGCGTGGCCGAGCAGCGCGTCCAAACGCCCCCAATCAAGGCGCAAAGCACAGCCGTGCCCGTCGGCACGGCGCTCACTTACGACACCGAGTGCAACGCCGAGTGGGGGTGTTTGGGCGCGAAGAGCGGACATGGCGGATTTGTTCACACCCTCTTAGAAGTGACGATTTTCCGTCATCCGCACTCGCAACAATGGCTAGCTGCGAATTTACTCGCGCGCCTCAGTGCCCAGGCCGTATTTGCGGATTTTCTCCACCAGAGTCGTGCGGCGCAGGCCGAGGTGCTGCGCCGCATGCGCGATCACATGGCGGCTGCGCTGCAGCGCCTGTTCGATCAGGCTGCGTTCGATCTGCTCAAGATAGGCGCGCAGGTCCATCCCTTCTTCGGGCAGAACGGGCTGCAGGGCGGGCTCGGTCATGGCCTGCATCAGCGCCTGAAGACCTTCTTGCTCGTCGTCTTCAGCGGCGGTGTTCGTGGCCAGTTCGGGCAAAGCCGCCTCGGTCACGTTCAAATCGCGTCCAAGATCACGTCCAAGATCGCCGCCTGCGCGCAGCTTGGGCGGCAGGTCGGCCAGACGCACGATGGAACCGGCATGCAGGATGAGCAGGCGCTCCATCAGGTTCTGCAATTCGCGCACATTGCCGGGCCAGCGGTAACTCAGCAGGGCCTGCTGCACGCCGTCGCCAAAACGCACCCGCCCCAGCCCCTGCGCCTCAAGGCGTTGCAAGGCGTGTTCGGCCAGCTGAAGAATGTCTTGGCCGCGCTGGCGCAGCGGCGGCACCTGCACCGGAAACACGTTGAGGCGGTAGTAAAGGTCTTCGCGAAACCGACCCAGCCCGATCTGCTGCTCCAGATCGCGGTGCGTTGCCGCCACGATGCGCGACTGCGCGCTCAGCACTTCGTTGCCCCCCACGCGCTCGAAGCATTTTTCCTGCAGCACCCGCAGAATCTTGACCTGCAGCGGCGGGCTCATCTCGGCGATTTCGTCGAGGAACAAGGTGCCGCGCCCGGCCAGTTCAAACCGGCCCTTGCGCGCATTGAGAGCCCCGGTGAACGCGCCCCGTTCATGGCCGAACAGCTCACTCTCCATTAGCTCGCCAGGTATCGCGCCGCAATTCACCGCCACGAAAGGCCGCGCCGCGCGCGGCGACTGCAGATGCACGGTGCGCGCCACCAGCTCTTTGCCCGTGCCCGATTCGCCGAGCACCAGCACCGTGCTGTCGGTTTGCGCCACACGGCGAACCTGCTCGCGCAAAGTGCGCATCGGCGGGCTCTCGCCCAGCAGCAGATCGGGGCTGTCGGCAGTCAGGAGATGGGGTGCGCGGTCGTCAAGCATGGCGACATTCTCGCAGCCCCGCGAATGAGGGGAGCTTCAATCAAGCTTGCGCAAAATGCCTTCCGCCCCGGTGAGCTTGTGCAAGGGGGCTTTTGCATCGCGCGCCGATGCTGCATTTTTATAGGGGCCGACGTAGAACAGATGCAGCCCGCGCACCTGCTGCGCGGCCACGCAAACCTGGGTGTAGCCCGCGCGATGCAGCTTGCTGGCAAGACGGTCAATGCTCTGCTGCTTGCCAAACGCGCCCACCTGCACATACCAGCCCGCCGAGCGGCAAACCCCCACCGCCCCGACGCGCTTCGGCTTCGCCGCGGCCGCTGCGGCACGCGCTGGCTCGGTACGGGCCTGAACCGCGGGCTTGTGTTGCGCGGGCTTATGTTGCGCAGATTTAGGTTGCGCAGAATCGGGCTTGGCGACGGGCTTGACGACAGGTTTGCTCGAGGCTGCGGCGGTGACGGC
>DZDA01000068.1 GCA_022730375.1 Thiomonas intermedia | reverse complement strand
TTTTTCGCTCTACACGACTCAAGTCCGACAGGCTGCTAGTGCAGTGTTTCATGCTATCTGGAACATAAAACCGCGTCTTTGCCGCCAGGGCGGCGTTGCCAATCCGCGCGATACCTACGGGTATCGCTGTGGTTGGCGCCTTGCCCTGACGCCCAATCCATCGGTTTTATTTGTCCCATCAAGCATGAAACACTGCACTAGAAGAGCACGCCGACGCGGCGGGCTACTATGCCCGCCTGTTCATTCGGGCTTTTGCGCATGTTGATTGAATCTCCCCTTATCGCGGCGTTCACCCGCCAATCCCCAGAGCAACTGCGGCTGCAGATCGGCATTCTGCTGGGCGTTGTGGCGCTGGGTGTGCTGCTGGGTACGGCGCTTGAAAAGCAGGTGCGCAAGCTGCCCAACTGGAAGACGGCGCTTCATGCGACTTGGCGCTACGGCCTGGGATTTCCTGCGGTGGCCTTGCTGACGCTGGTTCTGGTGCGGCATGGCTCGCATCTGCTGCTCAAACTGCCGCTGCTCAAACTGGCGCTGCCGGTGCTGGCGGTGCTGCTGCTGGTGCGTCTGGCGGGTTCCGTCGCAAGGCAACGGTTTTCCAAGGATGGCGGCGTGCGCTATCTGGTGCGGGTGGTCAGTATCGGCCTGTGGGTGACCCTGGCCCTGCACCTGGCGGGTGTGCTGCCCGAAATTCACGAAGCGTTCGATGCGCTGTCGATCACCCTGGGCAGTCAGCGTCTTTCCGGCTGGACCTTGCTCAAGGGCGTAGCGTCCATCGCCGTCACGTTGCTGCTGGCGCTGTGGGTCTCGTCGCTGCTGGAGGCGCGTTTGATGCGCTCGCCGTTGGACGCCAGCCTGCGTCTGGTTTTCACCCGGCTGCTGCGTTCGGTGGTGCTGCTGGTGGCCATCCTCACCGCCTTGCAGATGGTGGGCATCGACCTTACCGTGCTCAGCGTGTTCGGCGGCGCTTTAGGCGTCGGCCTCGGCTTGGGTTTGCAGAAAATCGCGGCTAACTACGTTTCGGGCTTTGTCATTCTGCTCGAGCGCAGTCTGCGCGTGGGCGACAACGTGCGGGTGGATACGTTTCAAGGCCAGATCATCGACATCAAGACCCGTTACACCCTGGTGCGCAGCGCCGGGGGCACGGACTCCATCGTGCCCAACGAAATGCTGATCGCCAACCGCATCGAAAATCTCTCGTATAACGACCCCAACGTCTGGCTCTCGACCACGGTCGGCGTGTCGTACGACACCGACATTGAAAAGGCGCTGGCACTCATCCAAGAGGCGGCGCAGTCCGTGCCGCGCGTTTTGCAAAGCCCCGGCCCGAGCGCGGTGCTCGATGCGTTTGGCGACAGCGCCATCAACATCACCGTCGGCTACTGGATTGCCGACCCGGAGCACGGCACCCTCGGGGTGCGCGGCCAAGTCAATCTCGCCATCTGGCATGCGCTCAAACTAAACGGGATCGAGATTCCGTTTCCGCAGCGGGTTCTGCAGTGGGCACCGGGCAAGGAGCCTGCCGCTCCGTCGCTAACCGCCCCGACGCGGCAAGGCCCCAGCCGCCCGGAACCTGACGACGCCAGCGACTAAGAACCTGTCGGGCCTGTTAACGCAAGGTCTGCGAAAGGCGTCTGCTGCAGCATGTTGTCGAGACAAGGAGCCCGATATGCAAGACGCTGACCTCACCCCCAATCGCGCCAACCACGCACCGCTCACGCCGCTGATCTTTCTGGATCATGCCGCCGACCTTTATCCGCAGCGCCTGGCCGTCCTCCATGGCAGTCTGCAGCGCAACTGGGCGCAGACGCGCGAGCGCTGCCGACAGCTGGCATCGGCCCTGGTGCGACGGGGCCTGCAGCGCGGGGATGTGGTGGCGGTCATGCTGCCCAATGTGCCGACCATGGTGGAAGCACATTTTGGCGTGCCCATGGCCGGGCTGGTGCTCAACACCCTCAACACCCGGCTCGACGCCGAGGCGCTGGCCTACATGCTGCTGCACGGCGGCGCCAAGGCCGTGCTGGTCGATCCGGAACTGGCGGCTGAGATGCAGCGGGCTGTGGCGCTTGCGGTGGAGCAGGGCTTGGCGCCGCCGCTGGTGATCGACGTGCCCGATCCGGAGTTCGTGCCCGGCGGCCAGGGCATCGGCGCGCTGAATTATGAGGCGCTGCTCGCCGAAGGTCAGGCGAGTGAGGTTTTGCCCGATGTGGCCGACGAGTGGGATTCGATCTCCTTGAATTACACCTCCGGCACCACCGGCAAACCCAAGGGCGTGGTGTACTCCCATCGCGGCGCGTATGTGAATGCGGTGTCCAATATTCTCGAATGGGACATGCCCAAGCTCCCGGTCTATCTGTGGACCCTGCCGATGTTTCATTGCAACGGCTGGTGCTTTCCGTGGACGGTGGCTGCGCGGGCCGGGGTTAACGTCTGTCTGCGCAAGGTTGAGGCGCAGGCCATTTTCGACCGCATCCGAAGTGCGGGCGTAACGCATTACTGCGGCGCGCCAATCGTCCACAATCTGCTGGTCAATGCGCCAGCCGAGATGAAAGCCGGCATTCACCACGCGGTGCGGGCCATGGTGGCCGGCGCCGCGCCACCCGCGGCACTGATCGAGGGGCTCGAAGCCATGGGTTTCGACCTGACTCACACCTACGGCCTCACCGAGGTGTATGGCCCGGCGACGGTTTGCGCCAAACAGGAGGCCTGGACTGAACTGCCGCTGCCCGAGCGCGCTCGTTTGAATGCGCGTCAGGGCGTGCGTTATCACCTGCAGAATGCCGCGACCGTGCGGAATTCAGACACCCTGGAAGAAGTGCCGCACGATGGGCAAACCCTGGGCGAAATCATGTTTCGCGGCAACATCATGATGAAGGGCTATCTGGGCAATTCCGAGGCGACCGAGCAGGCCTTTCATGGCGGCTGGTTTCACAGCGGCGATCTCGCCGTGGTCGATCCCGACGGCTACATCAAGATCAAGGATCGCAGCAAAGACGTCATCATTTCGGGCGGAGAGAACATCTCCAGCATCGAAGTCGAAGACGTGCTCTACCGTCACCCCGCTGTGCTGGTGGCTGCCGTGGTGGCCATGCCCGATCCGAAATGGGGCGAGACCCCCTGCGCGTTTGTCGAACTCAAGCAAGGCCGAACGGCGACTGAAGAAGAAATCATCGCATTCTGCAAAACCCACCTCGCAGGCTTCAAAGCGCCGCGCAAAGTGGTGTTTGGCGAGGTGCCCAAAACTTCCACCGGCAAGATCCAGAAATACGCCTTGCGCGCACAGGCGCATTCCCGCGAAGCGATTGATCTGTAGGGCTGCGCTTTGTAGGAGGCGTTTCCTGATTCCGGCAAGGGCAATAGGCTCTTTGCGCAGGGCAGGGCTTGATTTGCGGCCGCGTCCGTCGTTACACTGCAAAAAAACGAACGGTCGTTCTATTATGCGTCGGTCGGCCCGTTCAGGTCAGGGCGCTGCCTATACTGACCCCACACAACAAACCCTACTGGAGCAATTGCATGAAAGTGCTGGTCGCGGTCAAGCGCGTGGTTGATTACAACGTCAAGGTGCGGGTCAAGTCGGATGGCAGCGGCATCGATACCGCCGGTGTGAAGATGAGCATGAACCCGTTTGACGAGATCGCTGTGGAAGAAGCGGTGCGACTCAAGGAAAAGGGCGCGGCGACCGAAATCGTCGCGGTGAGTTGTGGCGTGGCTGCCTGCGGCGAGACCCTGCGCACCGCCATGGCGATTGGCGCCGACCGGGGCGTGCTGGTGGAAAGCGAGGCCGAACTGCAGCCCCTGGCCGTGGCCAAGCTGCTCAAGGCCGTGGTCGAAAAAGAGGGCGCGCAGCTGGTCATTCTGGGCAAGCAGGCCATCGATGACGATTCCAACCAGACCGGGCAGATGCTGGCCGCCCTGATGGGCTGGTCGCAGGCCACCTTTGCGTCCAAGGTCGAACTCGACGGCACACAGGCGAAAGTCACCCGCGAGGTGGATGGCGGACTGGAAACGATTGCAGTCAAGCTGCCCGCCGTCATCACCACCGACCTGCGGTTGAACGAGCCGCGCTATGTCACCCTGCCCAACATCATGAAGGCCAAGAAGAAGCCGCTCGATACGCTCAAGCCCGAAGAACTGGGCGTGGATGTGAGCCCGCGACTCAAAACGCTGAAGGTCGCCGAGCCGCCCAAGCGCGGCGCTGGGGTCAAAGTGCCCGACGTGGCCACGCTGGTCGCCCGTCTGAAGACCGAGGCCAAGGTCATCTGACCTGCCTTCCCTGACCGGCTTTCCGCAAGCAACCCATTCGAGGATTTTTCCATGACCGCACTCGTCATTGCCGAACACGACAACCAGGTTCTCAAACCCTCCACCCTCAACACCATTGCTGCTGCGCTGCTGTGCGACCCGCAAGTGCATGTGCTCGTTGCCGGGCAAAACTGCGCAGCGGTTGCCCAAGCTGCCGCGCAGGCTGTTGGCGTGAGCAAGGTGTTGTGCGCCGATGCGCTGCAGCTTGCCGCGGGCCTGGCGGAAGCCAGCGCTGCGCAAGTGCTGGCTTTGGCGCCGTCCTACAGCCACATCCTGGCGCCGGCCACGGCCTTCGGCAAAAACATCGCCCCGCGCGTGGCGGCCCTGCTTGATGTGGCGCAGGTCTCCGACATCATTCATGTGCACAGCCCCGATACTTTCGACCGCCCCATCTACGCCGGCAACGCCATTGCCACGGTGCAGAGCGCGGACAAGATCAAGGTCATCACCGTGCGCACCACAGGCTTCGACCCGGTGGCCGCGACGGGCGGCACGGCAGAGGTAAGCAGCATTGATGCGGTGGCCGATGCCGGGCTGTCCAGCCTGGTCGGGCGCGAAACCACCAAGAGCGAGCGGCCTGAACTCACCGCGGCGAAGATCATCGTCTCCGGCGGGCGCGGCCTGGGCAGCAAGGAAAACTTCGAGGCCATGATGACCCCGCTGGCCGACAAACTCGGCGCCGCGATGGGCGCCAGTCGCGCTGCGGTCGATGCGGGCTATGCCCCCAACGACTGGCAGGTGGGGCAAACCGGCAAGATCGTCGCGCCGCAACTCTATGTGGCTGTGGGCATATCCGGCGCCATCCAGCATCTGGCCGGCATGAAAGACAGCAAGGTCATCGTCGCCATCAACAAAGACGAAGAAGCGCCGATCTTCGGCGTGGCCGATTACGGGCTGGTGGCTGACCTGTTCACCGCCGTGCCTGAAATGGTCAAGCAGATTTGAGTTTTCAAAACAGCCCGTTCACATCGTGTTGACACCCGCCGACAGCCGCGCAGACGGCTGCACCCCAAACATCCCCAGACGGAGACTCGCATGAGCTATACCGCCCCCATCCGCGACATGATGTTCGACCTCGAACATCTCGCAGGCCTGGAGTCCATTTCCAAACTGCCGGGTTTCGAGGACGCCACCCCCGACACGGCGGCAGCGGTGCTAGAGGAATGCGGCAAGTTCAACCGCGATGTGATCGCCCCGCTGAACCGCGAGGGCGACCTCCATCCCAGCGCCTGGGCAGACGGCAAGGTGACCACCACCCCGGGGTTCAAGCAGGCGTTCCGGCAGTTCGTCGAGGGTGGCTGGCAAGGGCTGCAACATTCGGCTGAATTTGGCGGGCAGGGTTTGCCCAAAAGCATCTCGGCGGCCTGCACCGAAATGCTCAACAGCGCCAACCTCAGTTTCGCGCTGTGCCCGCTACTGTCTGACGGCGCCATCGAAGCCTTGCTCACTGCCGGTACGGATGCGCAGAAACAGCGCTACATCCCCAGGCTGATCTCTGGCGAGTGGACCGGTACCATGAACCTCACCGAGCCGCAGGCGGGCTCCGATCTGGCACTGGTGCGCAGCCGCGCCGAGCCGCAGGGCGACGGGACTTATCGGCTGTTCGGCCAGAAGATTTACATCACTTATGGCGAGCACGACATGGCGGACAACATCGTCCACCTGGTGCTGGCCCGCCTGCCGGATGCGCCGGCGGGGGTCAAGGGCATTTCGCTGTTCATCGTGCCCAAGGTGCTGGAAGACGGGCGGCGCAACGACGTTTGGTGCGCCTCTATCGAGCACAAGCTGGGCATCAAGGCCAGCCCGACGGCGGTGCTGATTTACGGCGACGGCAAGGGCGAGGTGGGAACCGGTGCGATTGGCGAGCTGGTGGGCGAGGCCAATCGCGGGCTGGAATACATGTTCATCATGATGAACGCGGCCCGCTACGCCGTGGGCCTGCAGGGCATCGCCGTGGCCGAGCGGGCTTATCAGCAGGCGGCGGCCTATGCCAAGGATCGGGTGCAGTCGCGTCCGGTGGACGGCAGCGCGACGCAGTCGGTGAGCATCGTGCATCACCCCGATGTGCGCCGCATGCTCATGACCATGCGCGCGCTCACCGAAGGCTGCCGCGCACTCGCGCTGGTGGCCGCCAGTCTGCACGACGTGGGCCGCGCCCATCCCGATGCCGGACAGCGCGCTGCGCACGAGGCGGCCTACGAGTTTCTGGTGCCGCTGGTCAAGGGCTACTCGACAGAGATGAGCATCGAGGTGGCGAGCCTGGGCGTGCAGGTGCACGGCGGCATGGGCTTCATCGAAGAAACGGGGGCGGCCCAGCATTACCGCGACGCCCGCATTCTCACCATCTACGAAGGCACCACGGCCATCCAGGCCAATGATCTGGTGGGGCGCAAGACGGTGCGCGATGGCGGCGCACTGGCGCTGCACTTCGCCGCGCGGGTGAGCAAGGTCGAAGAGGCGCTCACGGCTACGGGAGATGCGCAGGCCGTGGCCATGGCCGGCCAGTTGCGGCAAGCCCGCGAGGCGTATGCGCAGGTGGTGGCGTTTGTCGCGGCGCACGGCAAGTCCGACCCCAATGCGGTATTCGCGGGCAGCGTGCCTTATCTGATGCTGGCGGGCAATCTGATGGCCGGTTGGCAGATGGCCCAAAGCTGGCTGGCCACGCGCGACCTTCCGGCGGATGAGGCCGCCTTCGCCCAAGCCAAACGGGTCACCGCAGCGTTTTACTGCGCCCACATCCTGCCGCGCTGCAGCGGTTTGCGCGACGCGGTCTTGAGTGGCGCCGACAGCGTGATGGCCCTGCCGGTGGAGGCGTTCTGAGCATGAGTCTGCCTGCCCTGCTTTCCGGGCTGCGGCTGCCTGTCATCGGCTCGCCGCTGTTCATCATTTCCAATCCCAAGCTGGTGATCGCGCAATGCACTGCGGGCATCGTCGGCAGTTTTCCCGCGCTCAACGCCCGCCCGGCGTCGCAGCTCGACGAATGGCTGGCCGAAATCACCGAGGCGTTAGCCGCGTGGAACGCCACTCACCCCGACCAGCCCGCTGCGCCGTTTGCGGTCAACCAGATCGTTCACCGCAGCAACGAGCGCCTGGAGCAGGACATGATGCTCTGCGCCAAGTACCGCGTGCCCATCATCATCACCTCGCTGGGCGCGCGCCCCGAAGTGAATCAGGGCGTGCATGGCTGGGGCGGCATTGTGCTGCACGATGTGATCAACCAGACCTTTGCGCACAAGGCGGTGGAGAAGGGCGCAGACGGTCTCATTCTGGTGGCGGCCGGCGCGGGCGGACACGCGGGTACGCAATCGCCTTTTGCGCTGATGCAGGAAACCCGGCGCTGGTTCGACGGGCCGGTTGTGCTTTCCGGGGCCATTGCCTGTGGTGACTCAGTGCTTGCCGCGCAGGCCATGGGGGCCGATCTGGCCTATATCGGCAGCGCCTTCATCGCCACCGACGAGGCGCGCGCTGCCGAGGGCTATAAGCAGATGATCGTGGACAGCAGCGCGCAAGACATCGTGTACTCCAGCCTGTTTACCGGCGTGCATGGCAACTACCTGCGCGGTTCGATTGCCGCCGCCGGGCTCGATCCCGATCATCTGCCCGAGGGCGATCCGAGCAAGATGGATTTCGCCGCCGCCATCGGCGGGGCCAAAGCCTGGAAAGACATCTGGGGCTGCGGCCAGGGCATAGGGGCCGTGGGCCGGGTGCAGCCCGCCGCAGACCTGGTGGCGCAATTGAAGCGCGAATATGAGGCAGCAAAAACTCGGGTCTGCGCGGGCTGAATTTGAGGCGGATCGCCTATAGTGGTGAAGTCCGAGGCACGAATCTGGAGACACCCCATGCGTGCACATCATCATCACCCGTCGGCCCAGCCTGAGGCGCCGTCACCCCCCAACGCCGAGCAACTCGCCGAGGCGCGCACGTTTGCCGAGTTTTATCCGCTGTATCTGGCCGAGCACCGGCAGCCGCTCACCCGCAGGCTGCATTTCACCGGCTCGACTCTGGCGCTGATTTGTCTGTTTTTTCTCATCTTCACCGCCAACCCGTGGTGGCTGCTCGCAGCCGTCATCTGCGGCTACGCCTTCGCCTGGGCGGCCCATTTTTTTATTGAACACAACCGCCCGGCGACATTCAAGCGCCCGCTGTTCAGCTTGATGGGCGACTGGGTCATGTGGTGGCAGATGCTGACGCATCGGCTGTGAGGGGGGGTTCTGATAGCAATTGGGCCAGGCTCCAGTCGCGCTCTTCATCGCTGAGCATGTGACCGAGCAGGGCCGAGGTGTGAGTGGCGCGCTTTTTATCGAGCAGCAGCACGTCGATCAATGGCCCAAGGGGCGTGGCCTCGGGGTTGCAGAGCAGCGCCCAGCGCGAGGGGCTGCGGGGCTTGGCGGCGACCTTGCCGATCCAGCCCAGACGTTCCAGCACGGTGAGCAGGTCTTGCAATTGCAGGGGATCGATGCGCAGGCGCTTGGAGAGTTGGTCTGCGGGCATGCCGCAATCGGGCGCCAGGCGCGCGCCGTGGAGTTGTTTGAGCACTTGCACCGCATTGAGAAACTCGGCGCCGGCATAGCCGTCCAGCCGGATCGCGCGCACGCGCAGCGAGGGCAGGTAAGCCGCAATCATGGCGCCGACCAGCACGGCAATCCAGCTGAAGTAGATCCACAACAGCAGCAGAGGCAGGGTGGCGAAGGTGCCGTAAACCGCGGTGTAGGTGGTGACGGTCGAGAAATACCAGGCCAGCGCCCGCCCGCCCAGGCTGAAAGCCAGCGCGGCGACGAATCCGCCAATGAGCGCATCGCGCCAGCGCACTTCAGTGTTGGGAATGAAGCGGAACAGCGCCGCCAGCGCCGCAGCCATGACGGCCCACGAAGCAAAGCTCAGCAAGGCGCTGGCTCCTCCGGGCAGGTGATGCAGCAAGCCGCGGTGCGCGCCCGCGACATAGCTCATCAGGCCGATGCTCGCGCCCAGCACCAGCGGCCCGAGGGTGAAACCGGCCCAGTAGAGCAGCACCCGCTGCGCCAGCGAACGGGGCCGCGGGGTGCGCCAGATGGCGTTGAGCGCGCGATCGACGGTCAGCATCATCGAAGTGGCGGTGACGATGAGAAAAACCACGCTGACCACTCCGAGGCTTTTGGCCTTGGCGGCGAAATCGCTGAGGTAGTGATACACCTTATCCGAGATGCCATCGGGCAGCATGGCTTGCGCCAGATGCGCCTGAACTTGCCCTTGCATTTTGTCGAACGCAGGAAACGCGGTGAACACCGCCAGCACCACGGTGAGCAGGGGCACCAGGGAGATGAGGGTGGTGAAGGTGAGACTACCGGCGGTTTGCGCCAGATTGTCCTGAGCAAAGCGTCGGGCCAGGGTGCGCAGGCTGGCGAGCAGGGTGTCGGAGGGGCGTAGGCGGGGCATGGCAATACGATAGCGGCATGAAAGACATCCTGATTCTGTATTACAGCGTACACGGCGGCACCCGCACCCTGGCCGAAAGTATGGCGCAAGGCGTGGCGCAGGTGCCGGGGGCGCTGCCGCGGGTGCGTACTGTGCCCCGGGTAAGCGCGGTTGCGGAACAGACCGCACCGTCCATTCCCGACGACGGGCCGCCTTATGTGGAACTGAGCGATCTGCAGGAATGCGCCGCCCTGGCGCTGGGCTCGCCCACGCGATTTGGCAATATGGCCGCGCCGCTCAAATACTTTCTCGAACAGACCTCGGCGCTATGGCTTTCGGGCGCTCTGGCGGGCAAGCCGGCGGCGGTGTTCACCTCCACCGGCACGCTGCACGGCGGACAGGAAAGCACGCTGCTGTCGATGATGCTGCCGCTGCTGCACCACGGCATGCTGATCGTCGGCCTGCCCTACACCGAGACCGGGCTGATGACCACCCGCGGCGGCGGCACGCCATACGGCGCCAGCCATCATGCCGCGCCCGACGCCAGCCTGCCGGTGAGCGAAGAAGAAAAGCGCCTGGCCTTCGCTCTGGGGCAACGGCTGGCGCGCGCGGCGCTCAAGCTCGCGGCAGACTGAATCGAACGCATGATGCCGGATTCGTCCAAGCCCTTATCAACCGCCTCCTGGCAGCATGTCTGGCACCGGGGCGCGGTGGCCAGCCTGCTGGCGCTCATCCTGCTGTGCGTGGTCTGGGAGCTTTGGGTGGCGCCGCTGCATCCCGGAGGATCGCTGCTGGTGCTCAAGGTGCTGCCCCTTTTGCCCGCCGTGCCCGGCGTGCTGCGGGGCAGGGCGCCGACGTTTCGCTGGCTGAGCCTGCTGCTGTGGTTTTACGCGGCTGAAGGCATCACTCGCGCGCTGACCGACCCCAGCGCCGCGTCGCGCGGGCTGGGGTGGATTGAACTGCTGCTCTCGCTGCTGTTGTTCCTCAGTGTGGCTGGTTTTTTGCGCACGGGAGCGCCGCGCCATGCTGCCCGCTGAACAGCATCGCTTTCTGGACGCCTTGCGCGCCTTGCTGGGCACGTCGCATGTGCTGCACCAGGCGGAAGGCTGTGCGCCCTATCTGACCGATTGGCGCAAACGCTATCAGGGACGCGCGCTGGCCGTGGTGCTGCCGGGCGACGCCGCGCAGGTGGCCGGGGTGGTTCAGCTTTGCGCGCTGCATGGCGTGGGCGTGGTGCCGCAGGGCGGCAATACCGGCCTGGTCGGCGGGGCCACGCCAGACGCAAGCGGCGAGCAGATCGTGCTGAGCACCCGACGTCTCAACCGCATTCGTTCCATCGACCCCGCGGGCGGCGTGCTGATTGCGGAGGCCGGATGCATTCTGGCCACCGTGCAGCAAGCTGCGGCCGAGCACGGCCTGCTGTTCCCGCTGTCTCTGGCTGCCGAAGGCAGTTGCACCATAGGCGGCAATCTCTCGACCAACGCCGGCGGCACGGCGGTCTTGCGCTACGGCAATGCGCGTGACCTTTGTCTCGGACTGGAAGTCGTCACCGCGCAGGGCGAGGTGCTCGACGCCCTCAACCTGCTGCGCAAAAACAATACCGGCTACAGCCTGCGCGATCTATACGTCGGCGCCGAGGGCACGCTGGGCATCATCACTGCGGCGGCGCTCAAGCTCTTTGCGCAACCGGCTGCGCAGATCACCACGCTGGTGGCCGTGCAGGACGTGACCGCCGCCATTGGCCTGCTCGGTCTGGCGCAGGCCCGGCTGGGGTGCAGCCTGACCGGCTTCGAGTTGATGAGCGCGCACAGTCTGCAACTGGTGCAGCAGCATTTTCCGCAGCTCGCTTTGCCTTTTGAGTTGCCCAGCGCCTGGTGCGTGTTGCTGGAGTCGAGCGAAACCGAGGGCGAGCCGCAGGGCAGGGCGCGTCTGGAGTCTCTGCTGGAGACGGCGCTGAACGATGGCTTGATCGTCAATGCTGCAGTGGCGCAGAGCCTAGCGCAAAGCCGGGCGCTCTGGCATCTGCGTGAATCGATTCCGCTGGCGCAGGCGCAGCAAGGGCTGAACATCAAGCACGATATCGGCGTGCCGCTGTCGCGCATGGTCGCCTTTGTCGAGTCCACCGCCGAGCTGGTCACGCAGGCGCTGCCCGGCGCACGTCTGGTCGTTTTTGGCCATCTGGGCGACGGCAATCTGCACTACAACGTGCAGGCCCCGGTAGGCGTGGATGCGGCGCGCTTTCTGGCCGAGCACCAAGCCGTTTGCAACCGCATCGTGCACGATGCCGCGGTGGCTAGCGGCGGAACGTTCTCGGCAGAGCACGGAGTCGGCCAGCTCAAACGAGACGATCTCGCGCGTTACGGCAACCCCGTGGCGCTGGCCCAGATGCGCGCCCTCAAGCAGGCGCTCGATCCGCAGAATCTGATGAATCCGGGGAAGATGTGGCCCGGCTGATGCCCGGCAGCGCTTCGCCGCAGCGGCGGCAATAGCGGGCGTCCGCAGTGTGCCCAACCAGCCCGCAACGCGGGCACGACGTGGCGTCTAACTCTTCCGCCTGGCGGTGCTCTTCGACGCGGCGCTGGTTTCGATACGAGTTGATCAGCTCCGCTGAATAGATGCCCGTCGGCACGGCGATGATGCCGTAGCCCACGATAATGATCCCCGAGGTGATGATTTGTCCCAGCGCCGTCTTCGGCGCGATGTCGCCGAAACCCACCGTGGCCATGGTGACGATGGCCCAGTAGATGCCGCGCGGAATGCTGGTGAAGCCGTTTTGCGGCCCCTCGACCAGATACATGATGGAGCCAAAAATGGTGGTCAGCGTCAGCACGCTGAGCACGAATACAAAAATCTTGTTCTTGCTGCGAGACAGCGCATCGAGCATCTGATTCGACGCGCTGGTGTATTCCATCAGCTTGAGAATCCGGAAAATACGCAGCACCCGGAAAGTCCGAATGACCGTCAGATGGCCCGACCCGAGAAACAGCAACTCCAGATACGCCGGCAGGAAAGACAACAGATCGATAATGCCGAAAAAGCTGCGCGCGTACCGCCACGGGTTCTGCACCACTGACAGCCGAAGCACATACTCCAACGTGAAGGCGATGGTGAAAATCCACTCAAAAACATGAAACACCCCATGCGCACGAACATGCACGGCCTGCACCGAATCGAGCACGGTGATCAGCACGCTGAGCAGAATGAAGCCGATCAGCACCAGATCAAACAGCTTCTCGTCGCGTTCGTCGTGGTAATACATCACCCGATACCAGTACGCCCGCCACCCCTCCTTGGAGCGCGGCGCGAGCTTGGTGCTGGACTGTCGGTTTTGCATGGGCGTAAGCGTAAGTAAGGCGCGTCACGATTCTATGGGGGGAAACTCAGGGCTTTTGGTCACCGATCAATAGAGTTCGAAAAAGACATGGCGAGCCCCTTTCCGTTCCAGAACGGCCCTGCATTCGGCCACCATGGCTGCCGAGCCGCAGACGTAGAAGTCGGTATTCGCGCTATCGAAATTACCGCTGTCGATGGCTTGCGTGACCCGCCCCTTTAAGCCTCCGGCCGGAGGCTCTTCGCGACTGAGGCACCGCACGACGATCCCGGGCATTGGATGGAAGCGGGCGGTGATGTCCTCCGCGACGGTCCGGCCATAGGGGTCAGGTGTTCGCAGTAACAGGTAGAGCGTGGTG
>DZDA01000067.1 GCA_022730375.1 Thiomonas intermedia | reverse complement strand
AACAAAACCAGAAACAACTGGGCAACACCCTCTGGGCCATCGCCGACCAGCTGCGCGGGGCGATGGATGCGGACGATTTCCGCGATTACATGCTGTCCTTCCTCTTTTTGCGTTACCTCTCGGACAACTACGAGACGGCGGCGCAGAAGGAGCTGGGGCGCGATTACCCGGATGTGGGCGGCGACGCGCGCAAGGTGCCGCTGGCGCTCTGGTATGCCAACAACGTGGACGACATCCCGGCCTTCGAGAAACAGATGCGGCGCAAGGTGCATTACGTCATCCAGCCCGCGCACCTGTGGAACAGCATCGCCAATCTCGCCCGCACGCAGAACGCGGAGCTGCTGAACACGCTGCAGGCGGGCTTTAAATACATCGAGACGGAATCGTTCGAGAGCACTTTTCAGGGGCTGTTCTCGGAGATCGATCTGGGTTCGCCCAAGCTGGGCAAAACCTACGTTGATCGCAACGCCAAGCTCTGCACCATCATCCAGAAGATCGCCGAGGGGCTGGCGGAGTTTTCCACCGACATCGACGCGCTGGGCGATGCCTACGAATACCTGATCGGCCAGTTCGCGGCGGGCTCGGGCAAGAAGGCGGGCGAGTTCTATACGCCGCAGCAGATTTCCAGCATCCTTTCGGGCATCGTCACGCTCGACAGCCAGGAACCGAAAACCGGCACGAAAAAAAGGCTGGACAGCGTGCTGGATTTCGCCTGCGGCTCCGGCTCGCTGCTGCTCAATGTGCGCAAGAAGATGGCCGGTGCGGACGGCAAGTCGGGCGGAACCATCGGCAAAATCTACGGCCAGGAAAAGAACATCACCACCTACAACCTCGCGCGCATGAACATGCTGCTGCACGGGGTGAAGGACACCGAGTTCGAGATTTTCCACGGCGACACGCTGACCAATGAGTGGGACATGCTGCGCGAGCAGAACCCGGCGAAAAAGCCGGGCTTCGATGCCGTCGTCGCCAACCCGCCTTTCAGCTACCGCTGGGAGCCCACCGATGCGCTGGCCGACGACGTGCGTTTCAAGAGCCACGGCCTCGCGCCCAAGTCTGCCGCCGACTTTGCCTTTTTGCTGCACGGCTTTCATTTTCTGAAGGACGAAGGCGTGATGGCGATCATCCTGCCGCACGGGGTGCTGTTCCGGGGAGGCGCGGAGGAACGCATCCGCACCAAGCTGCTGAAAGACGGCCACATCGACACGGTGATCGGCCTGCCCGCGAACCTGTTTTATTCCACCGGCATCCCGGTGTGCATTCTGGTGCTGAAGAAGTGCAAGAAGCCCGACGATGTGTTGTTCATCAACGCCGCCGAGCACTTCGTGAAAGGCAAACGCCAGAACCAGCTGAGCAAGGAACACATCGACCGGATTGTCGATACCTACCAGTTCCGCAAGGAAGCGCCGCGCTACGCCCGTCGCGTGGACATGGCGGAGATCGAGAAGAACGACTTCAACCTGAACATCTCGCGCTACATCAGCACGGCGGTGGCCGAGGAAGAGATCGACCTTGCGGCGACGCATGCGGGCCTGGTGGACATCGAGCAAGCCATCCGGCAAGCGACGGCGCAGCACAACGCCTTCCTCAAGGAACTCGGCTTGCCGCCGTTGCCGTCAACGCCGATCTCCAGCGCGCCGAGCGCCTGCGCCAATCCATCCTGAGCCGGGCCTTTGCCGACGGGTGAGGTAGGTTCCCATCTGGTGGCCGCCTGTTTTCGCAATTCTCGAAACAAGAAAATTGCTGCCATCCCGTTCTTGGCGTTAGCATCCTGGCTTGTTTTCTCATTTCTTGAAACAAGAAAATGGCCAAGATCAGTAATCGGCAGCCGGTTTTCAAACCGCAGGATTTGTTCGTGCTGCTGGCCTTGCTCAGCCGGGGCGGCGAGGCGGCGGGCTATGCGGAGCTGGCGGCGCAAACCGGGTTGGCCATTTCCGCCGTGCATGCGTCGCTTAAACGGGCGGTGGCGGCGCGGCTGCTGGTGTTTCAGGAGCGCCGTCCGGTGGTGCTGAAAACCCAGTTGCTCGAATTTCTGCTGCACGGCGCCAAGTACGCATTTCCGGCGGCTTGGGGTTCGCTGACGCGGGGGGTGCCGACGGGCTACGCGGCCGCGCCGCTCAACAGCGTCATCGCGCCTTCCAGCGATCCTGCGCCAGTGTGGGCGTATGCGCTGGGTAGCGCGCGGGGCCTGAGTCTGACGCCGCTGTATCCCACGGCGCCCGAAGCGGCGCTGCGCAATGAGCGGCTCTATGCCTTGCTGTCGTTGTTCGATGCCATCCGTGCCGGACAGGCGCGCGAGCGGAACGAGGCCGCGCGCTTGCTGGAGGAAGCCCTGAAATGATGCGCCCTGACCCGAATATGGCCATGGTGGAGTTGATCGCGCAGGCATTGGGTCCGCTGCGCGAACAACTGGTCTTCGTCGGCGGTTGCGCTGCGGGCCTGCTGTTGACCGACCCGGCCGCCGGGCTGGCCCGGGTGACCTATGACGTGGACTTGTTGGCCGAGGTGACGGCCTTGCCGGGCTACCACCGCCTGGAATCGGAGTTTTCCCGGCTCGGTTTCAAGCGCGATATGGCCAAGGATGCGCCGGTTTGCCGCTGGCGTTACGGCGAGGTGGAGGTGGACCTGATGCCCACCGAGGACAGCGTTTTGGGTTTTGCCAATCGCTGGTATCCACTGGTTGCGCGGACGTGCGGGGATAGGGTCTTGCCCAGCGGCATGACGATCAGGCTGATCTCGGCGCCGGCTTTCGTGGCGACCAAATTCGAGGCGTTTTCCGATCGTGGGCAGAACGATTTTTTGGCCAGCCATGATCTGGAGGACATCATCAATGTGCTGGATGGCCGGCCCGAGCTGGTGGAAGAAGTAGGGCATGCGCCTGATGACCTGCGCGGTTATCTTGCGGATCGATGCCAGGCCTTGCTGGCGCAATCCGCTTTCCATGATGCGTTGCCCGGATTGATTTTCCCCGACGAGTCGCATGCCTCCCGCATGACGATTCTGATTGAGCGCCTGAGGCGCATAGCCGAGGCCAGATAAGGCATGAACACCGCCACCATCGTCCAGACACTCTGGAACTACTGCAACGTCCTGCGCGACGACGGCATGAGCTACGGCGACTATGTCGAGCAGCTTACCTATCTGCTGTTCCTGAAGATGGCCGACGAGCGCAGCAAGCCGCCCTACAACCAGTCCAGCCCGGCGCCCAAGTCGCATGACTGGGCCAGCCTGTTGTGGCGCGATGGCGATGAGTTGTTCGACCACTATCGCCACACGCTGGAGCAACTGGGCCATCAGAAGGGACTGCTCGGGCTGATCTTCGCCAAGTCGCAGAACAAGTTTCAGGACCCGGCCAAGCTGCGGTGGCTGATCGTGGACCTGATCGACAAGGGTGAGGCACGACCCAATGTCCGGTGGACATTTGCAGCGTGCTGAACGGGGGTCGATGAGCGCCGACGTGAAGGGCGACGCCTACGAGGGCCTGCTGGAGAAGAACGCGCAGGACACCAAGTCCGGCGCGGGCCAGTATTTCACGCCGCACCCGCTGATTCAGGCGATTGTCGATGCCATGGCGCCCCGGCCCGGCGAGACCATCTCCGACCCGGCCTGCGGCACCGGCGGCTTCCTGCTCGCGGCGCACGACTATGTGGTGAAGCACCACCCCCATCAGACCCGCGACGAGCGCAAAAAGCTGAAGGAGGAGACCTTCAAGGGCTGGGAGCTGGTGCAGGCCACCGCCCGGCTGTGCGCGATGAACATGCTGCTGCACGGCATCGGCAGCCAGGAGTTCGAGCCGATTGCGGTGGGCGATGCGCTCGCCGCCGACCCCGGCGAGCGCTTCGACGTGGTGCTGACCAATCCGCCTTTCGGCAAGAAGAGCAGCACCACCATCGTGGGCGAGGAGGGCAAGGCGAGCCGCGAGCGCGACACCGTCGAGCGCGACGACTTCTGGGCCACCACCTCGAACAAGCAGCTCAACTTCGTCCAGCACGTGAAGACGCTGCTGAAGCAGAACGGCCGCGCCGCCCTGGTGCTGCCGGACAACGTGCTGTTCGAAGGCGGGGCGGGCGAGACCATCCGCCGCAAACTGCTGCACGACTGCGATGTCCACACCCTGCTGCGCCTGCCCACCGGCCTGTTCTACGCCCAGGGCGTGAAGGCGAACGTGCTGTTCTTCGACAAAAAGCCCGCCGCCGAAACCCCGTGGACCAAGAAGCTGTGGATCTACGACCTGCGCACCAATAGGCACTTCACGCTCAAGACCGATCCGCTGAAGCGGGAAGATCTGGACGAGTTTGTGCAGTGCTACCACCCGGCAAATCGGCAGGACCGTAACGCCAAATGGTCAGCCGACAACCCGGACGGCCGCTGGCGCGCCTACGACTACGAGGATCTGGTCAACCGCGACAAGGCCAGTCTGGACATTTTCTGGCTCAAGGATGAATCGCTCTCCGACTCGGACAACCTGCCCGCGCCGGAGGTGATCGCCGCCGAAATCGTGGACGACCTCGAAGCCGCACTGGAGCAGTTCCGCCTGATTGCCGCCGAGACCGAAGCGCTGCCTTGACCAAGCGGCCAGCTGCGGTCTGCGGCCGCCCTCCGACCCTTCAGCGCTTGCGCGCGACCGCATCGACCAGCGCCGAACGCCCAACGTGGCCCGTGCCTTCGTGCAGGGTGGCTTCGTGCTCTTGCAGCAGCAACCAGTCGGCCTCGGGCAACAGTTGGCGCAGCAGTTCGGGGGTGTAGAGATGGTCAGCCCGGCCCGGGCCGCCGGTGCCGTATTCGAGCTGTTTCACCGCGTAGCCCTGCACGCAGAGCAGGCCGCCGGGTTTGAGGGTGCGCCACAGGCCGGCAAACAGACGCTGGCGCAACGCGGGGTCGGCGAACTGCACGAAGATGGCCACGACGGCATCGAATTTATCGGGCGTACAGTCCCATTCATCCACCGAGGCGACGTGAAAGTCCACCGACACGCCGCGCTTCTGCGACCAGCGGCGGGCTTTATCGACGGCGACGGGCGAGAGGTCGAACGCGGTGACGTTGTGGCCCTGCTCGGCCAGCCAGATGGAATTGCGACCTTCGCCGTCCGCTGCGCTGAGGATGCGACTGGAGGGCGCAAAACGCGCGGATTCGCGCACGAGAAAGGCGTTGGGCTCGGCGCCGTAATGCAGGCCGGGCTTGGCGAAGCGGGCGTTCCAGGTTTCGCGCGGATCGGCAAAACTGCCGACGGGCGGTGCGGCGGGGGCGGGCGGGGTCATGGCGGTATGGGCTGACATCGGCAAAAGCAAAGCCGCCATTTTGCGCATTTACTTGAGTTTTTGCCCGGCGCCGTCAAACACCGAAACCGTCACGGGAATGCCCTGGCGCACGCTTTCGCCCACGGTGCAAAACTGCTCGAACTGCATCAGCACGCGGTCGAGCCGCACCATGCCTTCAGCCGCCGCGCCCATGCGAATGTCCACCGTGATGGACAGCACGCGCAGGCGACCGGCTTGGTTGCGGCCGATCTCTCCCGTAGCGGTGGTGGTCAGCCCCTTGGGGTCGAGCTTGAATTTGCTCAGGGCGAAATACAGGCTGGAACTCATGCAGTTGCCCACGGCGGCGAGCAGCAGGTGCGAGGGCGACGGCCCCGCGCCCTCGCCCAGCGGCGGCGGCTCGTCGGTGCGGATGGCCGGTCGGTCGTCGGCAAAATGCAGGTCGAACTGGTAGGCGTTGATCTGCTTGAGGGTGACGCTGGGGGGCTGTTTATCGTCCATGAAAGCTCCAGGTTGAGGGCGCTGCCTGGCGTTGTGCAAGGCTGGCGAGAAGGCGGGCTGGTTCATTCTGCAACCAGACCGATGGCGATCAACTTTAATACCTGTGGCGCGACAGATACCTTGGCGGCACCCTCTAACATGCGGGTTTCGCCGCGACATCTCCGCGGCCGACTGCTCCGCTGCACCCCCTATCTTGGCAACTTCCGAAGAACTCTGGCTCAAGGCCCGCAAAAAGGACATCCGTCCGCAGCTCAATCGCGCCGTGGGGCTGGGGCTGTTTGGCGGCTGGCTGATCATCGTGCAGGCCTGGCTGCTGGCGCGGGTGGTGTCGGCGGTCATCATCCGTCACCAGCATCTCGCCGATGTCTGGGGTTATCTGGCGGCGATGCTGCCGATTTTTGCGCTGCGTTTCGCGCTGATGCGGGCGTCTGAAAACGTGGCCTTCGAAGCCGCGGCGCAGGTGCGGCGCGACCTGCGCGGGCGCCTTTATGAGCATTTGCAGGCGCTGGGGCCGTTGTGGCTCACGCGCCAGTCCAGCGGCGACATCGCCAACACCATCGTCACCGGCATCGACGCGCTGGAGGCGTATTACGCGCGCTACCTGCCCAATATGTCGCTCACCGCGCTGGTGCCGCTGTCGATTCTGGTGTTCGTGCTGCCTCAGGACTGGGTGTCGGGGCTGGTGCTGTTGTTGACCGCGCCGCTGATTCCGATTTTCATGATTTTGATCGGCAAGGGCACGGAAACCCTCAATCAGCAGCAATGGCAGTTGCTCTCGCGCATGAGCGCGCGGTTTCTCGATTCGCTGCAGGGGCTGACGACACTCAAGCTGTTTGGCGTAAGCCGCCACGAGGCGGAGGTGGTGGCCGCGCTCACCGAGGAGTACCGCATTGGCACCATGAAAGTGCTGCGGGTGGCGTTTCTGTCTTCGGTGGCGCTGGAATTCATGTCCACCATCAGCATTGCGATGGTGGCGGTTTTTATCGGCTTTCGCCTGTTTTACGGTGAGATGCAGTTTTTTAACGGCTTTTTCGTGCTTCTTTTAGCGCCCGAGTTTTACCTGCCGCTGCGCAATATGGGCGCCTTCTACCACGCCCGAATGGAGGCGATCGGCGCGGCGCAGAACTTGCTCAAGCTGCTCGACACCCCGATTCCGCCGCACGCCTTGTCCACAGGGGGCACGCAGACCTTGGACGCGGGGCAGGAGGTGCAGATTCGCTTTGACGCCGTGACTGTGCGCCACGCTGACGATCTGCCGCCCGCGCTCGACGCGGTGAGCTTCACCGCCATGCCGCGCGGCCTCACCGCGCTGGTGGGCGCCAGCGGCGCAGGCAAGAGCACCGCGCTGCACGCGCTGATGGCGCTGGTGCAGCCCGAGGCCGGGCGCATTCTGGTGAATGAAACGCCGCTGACCGCGCTCGACGCCGCCGACTGGCTGCGGCATGTGGCCTGGGTGCCGCAGCGTCCGCATGTGTTCGAAGGCTCGGTGCGCGACAACATCGCGCTGGGCGAGCCCGACGCATCGCAGGAGGTGGTGGAGCATGCCGCCCGCGCGGCGCAGGCGCATGACTTCATCGCCGAGCTGCCGCAGGGCTATGACACCCCGCTGGGCGAGCGCGGCCTGGGCTTGTCGGGCGGACAGGTGCAGCGTCTGGCGCTGGCCCGGGCGCTGCTCAAGCCAGCAAAGCTGGTGCTGCTCGACGAAGCCACGGCCCAGCTCGACGCCCAGACGCAGGCGCAGGTCGGCGAGGCCATTCTGGCCTTGGCGAAAGAGCGCTGCGTCATTCTTGCCGCGCACCGCCTGAGCACGGTGCTGCAGGCCGACCACGTGGTGGTGCTCGAAGCCGGGCGCGTGATCGAGCAGGGCCAGCCCGCCGATCTGCTGGCCGCAGGCGGTGCCTTTGCCCGGCTGGTGCACGCCCACGAGCCCGCCGCCGAGGAGCAAGCCTGATGCGCTGGAACCCGCTGCCGCCCGATTTCGATCTGCCCCAAGCCCGCGCCGACCTGAAGCGGCTCGTCGGCCTGTTTCTCCCGTATCGCAACTGGATGCTTTGGGGCGCGCTCGCCGCGCTGCTCACCCTGCTGGCCAATGTGGCGCTGATGACGACTTCGGGCTGGTTCATCGCGCAGATGGCGCTGGTCGGTCTGGTCGGCGCGGCAATGGATTACTTCACTCCGGCCGCCTTCATCCGCGGCATGGCCATCGCCCGCACAGCCGGGCGCTATATCGAACGCCTGATCACCCATGAAGCCACCTTCCGGCTGCTGCAGGAACTGCGGGTGTGGTTTTACCGGCGGCTGGAACCGCTGGCCCCGGCGCGGCTGCAAGAGCTGCGCAGCGCCGACCTGAGCAGCCGCCTCATCAGCGACATCGACGCGCTCAATCACCTCTACCTGCGCGTGCTCGTGCCCGTGGGCGTGGCGCTGCTGGGCGGCACGCTCATTCTGGCGATGATGGCGCTCTACAGCGGGCGGGTAGCGGCCTCCACCCTGCTGTTCCTGCTGCTCGCCGGGGTGGCTGTGCCCCTGCTCACCTTCCGTCTGGGGTATGGCCCGGGTCGGCGCCTGGTGGTGCAGCGCGCCGAATTGCGCAGCGCCGCCGTCGATGGCTTGCAAGGGCTGGGCGAGCTGCGCGTTTATGGCGGGGCAGCGCGGCAGGCGCAGCGCATCGACGCGCTGACCGAGGCCATGATCGGCCAGCAGCGCCAGCTCAGCCGCGCCACCGGCCTGTCACAAGGGCTGCTCGGGCTGTCGGCCAATCTGGCGATGTGGTGTGCGCTGTTGCTGGCCATTCCGCTGGTGACCGATGCCTCCATCACCCCGGCCGAACTGCCCATGCTGGCGCTGTTCGTGCTCTCCAGTTTCGAGGCGGTTTTGCCGCTGCCGCTGGCGCTGCAGATGCTGGGCGAGACCTTGGCCGCGGCGCGGCGGGTGTTCGGCATTCTCGACGCCCGGCCGCAGGTGGAGGAGCCGGCCGACATGCCCGTGCCGTCGTGGGAGCGCGCCGATGTCGAGATCGACGGGCTGCGGCTGCGCTACCCCGGCGCGCGCGGCGACGCAGCTTGGGCGCTCGACGGCCTGAGCCTGCATCTGCGCGCGGGCGAGCGCGTCGCCCTGGTCGGCCCCAGCGGCGCGGGCAAGAGCACGCTGGTGCAGGCGCTGCTTCGGTTCTGGGACTATCAGGAAGGCCGCGTGCGCATCGGCGGCCACGACCTGCGCGCCTGGCCGGGCGAAGCTCTGCGCGCGCACATCGCAGTGGTGTCGCAAGACACTTATCTATTCAACACCACGATCCGCGACAACCTCATGCTGGCCAAACCCGAGGCCACGGAGGACGAAGTGATCGCGGCGTGCAAGGCGGCGCAGTTGCACGATTTCATCGCCGCGCTGCCCGAGGGTTACGAAACCTGGGTGGGCGAGGTTGGCATGCGGCTGTCTGGCGGGCAGGCGCGGCGCGTGGCCATTGCCCGCGCGCTGCTGCGCAATGCGCCGCTGCTCATTCTCGACGAACCCACCGAGGGTCTGGACGCGCTGACCGAGCGCGATCTGCTGCGCGACATGGCGCAACTGATGCAGGGCCGCACCGTGCTGCTCATCAGCCACCGCATCGCCGCGCTGCCCGCAGCAGTGGATCGGGTGCTGGTGATGGAAGCGGGCCGGGTGGTGGAAACCGGAGCGCCCGCCGAACTGCTGGCGCGGCAGGGCGGCGCTTTCCGCGCGCTGCACGACGCGCTGTAAATCAGTCCAGATCAGCAGTTCAGATCGACAATCCCGATTCAGGTCATGCGCGGCAATAGCCCGCGCAGGCTCAATCCGTCTTCGCTCAGCGCCGTGGCGATGGCCAGGCGCAGGGGGCCGATGCGGCTGGAAGCATCGAGCACGAGCCGACGCACCAGGCGGGCCGGGCCGCGGTCATCGGTGTAGAGCGTGGCGATGGCTTGCGTAGCCAGATACAGCGGGCGCGTCGCGCGGCGATGCGCCGCCTCGAAGCGCTGCAGGCGCTCGGGCGCGGCGATGTCAGCGCCCGCACGCGAGGCGGCCAGAATTTCGCGCGACAGCAGATCGACACCGTGCAGACCGAAGTTGAAACCATGCGCGGTGACCGGGTGCATGCCCACGGCGGCATCGCCGATCAAGGCGAAGCGCGGCGCGACGAAGCGCTGGGCATAAACCCCGATCAGCGGATAGGTGTGGCGGCTGCCCGCGCGCTTCATCTCGCCCAGACGACCCTGATAGCGACGGGTGATGTCGCGCTCGAAGTCGGCGTCGGGCAGCTCCAGCAAGGTCTGCATTTCATGCTGAGGCAGGGTGAGCACCACGGACGAGAGGTGCTCGGACAAGGGCAGCAAGGCCACGGTCTGGCCGATGCCGAACCACTCCCACGCGGTGTGGTGATGCGGCTGCTCATGCTGCATGCGGCACACCAGCATGGTCTTGCCGAAGTCGTGCGAGTCGGCCCCGATGCCCATCTTGCGGCGGGTTTCGGAAAACCGGCTGTCGGCGGCGATGAGCAGCCGCGCCCGTATGGTCTGGGCGGCAATGGTCTGGGCCGGGGCAGCGGGCGCCGATGCCTGCGCCGGTTCAAGGTCAAGCTCAACGCCCTGCGCATCGGTGCGCACGGCACCCAGACGGGTCTGGTCGAACAGGGTGTATTCGCTTTGGCCCTGCACCGCAGCCCAGACCGCGCGGCGGATCTGCTGATTGGGCACGAGGGCGCCGAGCTGGGTTTTGCCGCGCAGCGGCGATACGCGCATGGGATGCGGATCGTTGCCGTTGAGCACCACGGCGTGTTCGAGCGGAAACACCTGATCGGGCGCGATATGGTCGAACACCCCGGACTCGCGCAGGGTGCGCAGGGTGCGCAGGCTGAGCGCGATTTCGCGTCCGTCAAACGGCGGGTCGGCCAGCGCGGCCGCGCTTTGCTGCTCGACGAGGGCGATGCGCAGACCGCTGCCGGCCAGCGCCCGCACCATGGACAGACCGGCCGGGCCGGCACCGATGATGGCGAGATCGAACGTCATGTCAAAGTCCTGTGAGGCGGTAATAAAGGGTGATAAAGCGGCGAATACACCGGGTTTATTCGGCGTTTACAGCCGCGCCATTTCCAGCGGCGCTTCACCATACACCGCGCGTGCCAGCACCCGCAACGCCGCGCGCAAACCCTCTTCGAGCACCGGGTGATAGAAGGGCAGGGTGAGCAGTTCGGCCACGGTCATGTCGCGTTGCAGTGCCAGGGCCAGCAGATGCCCCAGATGCTCGGCGCCGGGCACGCACATTTCCGCCCCCAGCAGCCTGCCGCTGCCGGGCTCGGCGTACACATGCAATTGTCCGGCCGCGCGCAGCATGGCCATGGCGCGCGCCTGCTGGGCGAAGTTGAAACCGCCGGTAGCAAACGATTTACCTTGCAGCGCCTGCCAGGTCTGGCCGACCACGGCAATCTGCGGATCGGTGAAGGCGATGGCCAGCGGCACGCGGCGGCGAAAGCGCGCCGCTCCGTGCAGGGCATTGAAGGCGGCGATGAAGCCTTCGTCGGACGCCTCGTGCAGCACTTGCAGCTCACCGTTCACGTCGCCGGTGAAATACACCGGCAGGTCGCCGATCTGCAGGGTGTTGCGGTCGAAGTCGGGCAGGCCGCGGGCGTCGAGCGGCACGCCCAGCGTCTCCATCCCGAGGCCGTCGGAGTTGGTGCGCCGCCCCATGGCCGCCAGCACGGCATCGACCTCGACCGGGCTTTCGCCGTTGTCCACGATCAGCGTGCCCGCTGCATCTTCGCGCAGATTGACGGCGCGGCCCAGATGCAGGGGAAATTCGGCGCCGATGCGTCGCTGCGCCTCGGCCTGGATGACCGGATCGGTCAGCGGTCCGAGGCTTTCGCGCAGCTCGAAGCCGTGCACGTCCAAGCCCAGCCGCGCCAGCGCCTGCCCCAGTTCGAGGCCGATCACGCCCAGCCCGACCACGGCGATGCGGCGCGGCAGATCGGGACGCTCGAACAGGTCGTCGGTGGTGAGAATGCGATCGCCAAACGCCTGCCACGCCTGCGGCACGACCGGACGGGTGCCGGTGGCGATGAGAATGCGGTCGGCGCTGATGACCTCTTCGCGCCCATCGGCGTGGGTGACGATGACGCGACCCGGCCCGTCGAGCCGAGCCCGCCCGGCGATGTTCTGCGCAGGCTGCAGGCTGTGGGTGGCGCCCAGCACCCCGGCCACGCGCGCATCGCGGTATTCGCGCACCCGCTGCAACACGGCGGGCAGATCGACCTTGAGGCCCTCGCCGCCGCGGATGCCCAGGGTGGCCAGCTGGCTGCCGCGATGAAAGTCGTCGGCCGCCTGGATCAGCGCCTTGGACGGCATGCAGCCCACGCGGGCGCAGGTGGTGCCGTAGGGGCCGTGGTTGATGATGACAAAGTCGTCGGTGTGCTTGCGCACCTGCGACAGCGCGGTGAGCCCGGCTGAGCCAGCGCCCAGAATGGCGATACGAACGTGACGCACGGATGAACTCCGGTGAAGTGGAATCGGCGTCAGTCTATCGGCGCAGCTTGACGCCCGTATTGGGCGGGGTCAAGCCGCGCGGTCAAACGCTTCAGGTGTGATCGTGCACGGCGGCGTGCTCGGCTTCGGCGTGCGCCATGGCGAGCATGGCATCGCGCTTGTCGGCGGTGCCGAACATCGGGCTGGTGCCTACCACCTGATGGTTGGCCGCCTTCAGGGTGAAGTAGGCGCGGCCATCGCTGGCAACCTGTTTTTCAAAGCGCTCGGACAGCACGCTGTTCTTTTTCACCGAGGCCATGCCATTCTCTGCAGAGGCCTTGCTCTCGTACTGCTCGCTGCTCAGCAGCGTGCCGCCATCGGCCGCTTTGAGCGAAAAGTGGAACTGGCCTTTTTCGTTTTTGTGCAATTCAAAGCTGACTGCCATAGAGAACTCCTGGATGGGTAAGTCGATGCCGGGCGACGCAGGCGCTTGTCGGGCAACTCGCGCGCCAATGGACGAATGGGAAGAAGGGCAGGGACGACGCATCCCCACACGCCCCGAATGGTCGGCGCGTTCTGTGACAAATGCAAGACTTGCGACCCAACTTTTGCCAATAGTTGACAGATCGGCCGCGTTTTCTCCCGCATTTGATGGGTCAACTCGCCTGCTGCTCCAGCGCGAAATGCGCCCCATTGAACTGCCCGAGCACCCCGGTAAGCCAGGGCAGCACATCGCGCAAGGTGGCGTGCAGCGTCCACGGCGGGTTGATGAGGAACATGCCGCTGCCCAGCAGGCCGAAGCCGCTGGCGTCGGGTTCGCGCACCTGCATGCGCACATCGAGCCAGTCGGCCTGGCCCGCGATGCGGCGCAGCTGTTGCGGCAGCAGGTGCGACTCGCGCCGCTGCAGCACCGGGTACCACACCGCATAGGTGCCGACGGCAAAGCGCTGCAGCGCGTCGCTGACCGTGTTGCGCAGCGCGGCGTAATCGGTCTTGAGTTCGTAAGACGGGTCGAGCAGCACGACGGCGCGGCGGTCTTGCGGCGGCAGCAGGCTTTTGAGGGCGACAAAACCGTCGGCGCAGCGCACCTGCACCCCCGGCTGCGCGCCGAAGGCGGCGTCGAGCACGCGGTGATCGCTGGGATGCAGCTCGAACAGCCGCAGCTTGTCTTGCGGCCGCATGAGCTGGTGGGCAATGGCGGGCGAGCCGGGGTAATAGATGAG
>DZDA01000066.1 GCA_022730375.1 Thiomonas intermedia | reverse complement strand
ATCCCCACACCCTTTTTTCGCTCTACACGACTCAAGTCCGACAGGCTGCTAGTGCAGTGTTTCATGCTTGATGGAACCCATAAAAAGGATGGATTGGGCGTCAGGGCAAGGCGCAAACCACAGCGATACCCGCAGGTATCGCGCGGATTTGCAACGCCGCCCTGGCGTCAAAGCCGCGTTTTTATGTTCCAGATAGCGTGAAACACTGCACTGGTGTGTTACACAGGGCGTCGAAGCGATCAGTAGGCGTAGTACCCGTAGGGTGACCCCGCCTTTGGTCCGCGACTCTGGTTGAGCAGGGTGAACACCATGGGATGGTCTTGCAGCATGCCGAGTGACTGCTGCACCGTGCCTTGATGGGTGCGCCCGGCCTGCACGACGAAAAGAATCTGCCCGGCGTGCAAAGACAGCGCTCGTGCTTCGGCGGAGGGCAGCAGCGGCGGTGCGTCGAGAATGATGACGCGGTCGCGGTAGCGGTGCGCCATTTCTTCGAGCAGCAGGTCCATGGTGGCGCTGGCAAACAGCTCGGTGGCTTGCGCGTTGGGCGTGCCCACGGGCAGCACGGCGAGCTTGGGGACGTTGGTCGCGAGGATGAGATCGGACAGATCGAGCTCGGGGTTGAGCAGTTTGTCGATCAAACCCTGCGCCGGGGCGATGCCCAGGCGTTCGAGCAGGCTGCTGCGCGAAGGATCGGCGTCGACCAGCAGCACGGTGTGGTTCAGCTCGGCGGCGATGCTCATGGCGAGGTTGGCCGCCACGAAGGTCTTGCCTTCGCCGGGCAGCGAGCTGGTGACCATGATGAGATTGGGCCGGTCGATCTTGGCCGAGGCGGCCCCGGTGACGTTGGCAAGCAGCGGCCGCTTGACCACGCGGAACTCATCGACCAGCAGCGAGCGGGTGGCGTGCGGGACGATATAGCCCAGAGCCGCCAGCTTGTTCAGGTCGATCTCGACCTGCTTCGAGCGCGTGCCCATGTCTTGGGGCTTCGCCGTGCGTTTGGCGGTCTCGGTCGACTGGGTTGGTGCGGCCTGGGGTTGCGCACTCACAGCGCCTGCTGGCGCGGTTGCGAAAGGCGAGGGCGCGGCCGGGGCAACTTCAGCGGCGGATTCGGGCTTCCATAGGACGTCCACACCGGCGGTGCGGAGTTCCTCGAGACGCTTGACGGCTTGTTCAATGGTGCTCATGGTGTTTCCTTAAACGCCGGGCTGCCGCGTGAAATGGGCCCAGATGGCCCAGAGCAGCCCGATCAGCACGAGGCCGACGATACCCAGCGAGAGATTCATATTGTTCCGCTTGTCGTGGCTGAGAATTTCGGGCGAGTTCAGCAGGGAGATGCTGCCGAGCACGGGGCGGTCGATGGTTTCGCGCAGATGGCGCGGGCTGTGATAGGTCGGCATGATCTGCGAGACGATGAAACTCGCAGCCACTCCGCAGGCCAGTGCAAAAAACACCAGCAGGGCGATGAGCATGGGCTTGCTCGGGAACAGCGGACGGTGCCCCACACGCGGGGGATCGACTACGCGGAACACGGCAAGCTGCGAGGAGGCATCGACGCTTTGCGTCAGCCCGGCAGACTGACGTCGCGCAACCAGATCGTCGTAGCTCTTGCGAATGACGTCATAGCCGCGCATGAGTTCGGCATATTGCTGGTCGAGCGCGGGCATTTTTCCGGCCTGACTGCGTAGCTGGGCCAGTCGTGCCTGAGCCTCGCCCACCTGGGCTTGAACCGAGGCCACGTTGGCGTCGGCCTGTGCGACCTGCACGCGCAGTTGCTGGTAGGCGGGGTTGGCGGTGCTGATAGTGTTGGCGCCCATAGTGTTGGCAGCCATCGGCGCTTGTTCAGCGGCTTGCGCGGGATGTTCCGCCGCGGCCTTCAAGCGTGATTTTCTTTCCGCTTCCAGCCGGGCCAGGGTCTGGCGCGCAGAGATGACATCGGGATAGTCGTTGGTGTAGCGCTGCAGCAGATCATCGAGCCGGGCGCGCTGCTCCTGAATGCGCCGGTCCACATCAAGTACGGACGCAGGAACGCCGGGCGCCGCGGGGCCCGCGGCTGCCGCCATATAGGGCGATGTCACGCTGATGGTGGGAGATTCCCCGCGCATCTGACCGCTGATGGCATTGCGCGCGGCAATCGCGGCGCTGAGCTGGCCTTGGAGCTGTGAGAGTTGGTCGGAGGCCTGGTTGACGCGGGTGTAGTAGTCGACATTCGCCGCGCCGGAATAGCCGGGATGCTGGGTCTTGAAGTCTTTGAGCTTTTGCTCGGCGGCACTGAGCTGGCGGCCATAGTCGGCTACCTGGGCATCGAGAAAGTTGAGCGCCTGCTGGGTGTCTTGCTGCTTGCCGCCAATGCCCGAGGTGAGAAACATGTTCACCAGATCTTTGACGACGCCGAGCGCAACCTGCGGATCGCTGTTGACGTAGCTGACGCTGTAGAGGTTTTCCCGCGCGTTGATGCCGAGCTTGATGCTCTTGAGCAGTTGATCGACGGTGCGGTTGACCGATTCGGGCTGACCATCATCGACTGCGAGATGTTTTTCACGCACCAGCCGCTCAAGATTGGGGCGGGCGAGCAAGGTGCGGGCCACCATGGCGACCTGATCGTCGATATTGGGCTGCACGGTCAGGCCTTGCATCAGCGGTTTGAGCAGGGTTTGCGTATCGACATAAACGCGCGCTGACGCCATATACCGCTCGTGGAACATGGCCACGCCGATGCCGCCCAGCGCCATGATGACCCAGGCGGTGAGCAGCCCGACCCAGCGCCTGTCCCACATGCCGGGCAGGAGGTTGAACAAGGGACGTAGTAAATCGTTCATGATGTTGCTTTTCAGAGTGAAGTGCGGCTGTGGACTCGTGGTTTCATTTGAATCATGCCTGGGTTTCCAGGGTTTCGAGCACCTGGTTTTCCCACTGAGTCATCAGCCAGGTTTCAAGCGCCTGAGCGATGCGGTCGGAGGCTTTTCCATCTCCCTCGAACGGGTTGGGACGCGCTTTTTTATCGCCTTCGAGAATGTCACCCATGGCCTGGAAGATGCGACGGAAATCTCGCCCGACGAGCTGGTTGCTGCCCTGCTTGAGGGTTTGGGTGCGGGCGCAGTAGTCTTGCAGGGTCAGGCAGGGGATGGCGAGATAGGAGCTGGCATCCTGCAGATTGGCGCGGTCTGTCAACAGACATGTGGCCTTCTTGAGCAGGGCCAGCGTCTGCCCGAAGGGAAGTTCGGGCACGCAGGCCACGCGGGAACCTCGCAGGGAGTTGCTCAAACCGTATTGCAGCAGGCGGCTGTGCAGGGCGGTCGGCATCGGCCAGATGACAGGAAGGATGCGGCTCAGGCGCTTGGCGTTGGCCAGCATGTCGATCATCTTGTCGCGCGAAGTGGCCCATTCAGCGTCTTCGAGCAGTAGCAGCGCATAGCCCTGGGGGTTGGAGAGATAGGTCTTGGGCACCCCGATTTCCGTGGCGAACAGCTTGGGGTCTGGCGCATTGGCCAAGCCCTGCACGACGGCATCGATCCGCAGGTTGCCCACGACGCGAATGGATTCGGGAGGGGTGCCGTCATGCGTCAGCGTATCGGCGCAGCCCGTCGCCAGGGTCAGGTGCAGATCGGTCAGTTGATCAATGACGATGCGGTCGATTTCTTGCGCATCGGCACGCTGGCCATGACGGAGGCCGGACTCGATATGCGCAAGCGAGATCTTTTGGCGCTGGGCCATCAGGCCGGCCGCAAGGGCGGCATCGCTGTCGGCGAAAGTAAGCACCGCGGCGGGGCGGTAGGTGGTGAAAATCTGATCGAGCCAGTTCACCCAGACCGCAAGACTGGGCCGCTCATCCTGCGCGTCAGGCAGCAGGGCGAGGTCGATTTCAGCCAGCGCCGGGTCGTTGGCAACGGCGGAAGAAGACAGCTGTTCCAGCCCGACCAGCACGGGTTGCGGCAAACCGGAATAGGCCCGCATTTTTTGCATCAGCGGGTGCAGGGCGATGCGATCTTCCAGGGTTTGGGCGATGCAGAGCAGCGGGCCGGGCTCGCCCGGTTTGGGTGGCGCAGGTGCGCGGGTGAGGGCCTCGGCGACATCGCTCAAAACGGGCAGGCTCGAAGCGGTGTCCGTATGGGCGTGCGGCAGGGGTGCGGCGGGTGCGGCTCGCTGTACCGGCGCGGTGATGGTGGGGGCCTGCGGCTCGGTTGGATCGGCGGGACGCAGCAGACCGCCGATCTCCTCGCGAATTTCGCGGGCCACGGTATCGACGCGCGTAGCGTCGATCTGGTCGGTGTTGTCGAGAAAGGCCGAGAGCAACAGGCGGTTGCACAACATGTTGATGCGCCGCGGCAGCCCGCCCGTCCAGTCGTGCACCGAGGCGAAAGCGGCATCATCGAATTGCGGGCGCCCCGTCCAACCGACTCGCTTGAGGCGGTGGATGATGTAGGCGCGGGTTTCGTCCGAGTCCATCGGGCCGATATGGCAACTGGCGATGATGCGCTGACGCAGCTGTTCCAGATTGGGCGCGCGCAGCACCTCGCGCAGCTCGGGTTGCCCGACGAGATAGCTTTGCAGCAGCGCGCGGTTGCCATACTGGAAGTTGGACAACATGCGCAACTCTTCAATGGCCGCCGCATTCAGGTTCTGCGCTTCGTCGATGACCAGCAGCGCGCGGCGGTTCTGCAGCATCAGGGTGGTGAAATGCGCTTCGATCGCGGCCAGCAACTCGGCCTTGGACGCATTTTTGGACGGCACGCCAAAGGCGTTGGCCACCGCGCGCAGCAAATCTTCGGCTTCGAGTTGCGTGCTGACGATCTGGGCCGCGGCGACCTTGGTTGGATCAAGCTCATTGAGGAGCGCGCGCACCAGGGTGGTTTTGCCCGCGCCGATCTCTCCAGTGACAATGATGAACCCCTCGCCCTGCATGGCGCCAAAGCGCAGATATTGGTGGGCGTAATTGTGTCCCTTGCTCTCGTAGAGAAAGCTGGGGTCTGGGTTGAGCTGGAAGGGGGGGGCGCTCAGGCCAAAGTGTGCGGCGTACATGGGCCTGATTCAGAACTGATGGGTGACGCCGGCGTAAACCGCCGATTCGTTCGCATTGAGAATGCCGCTATTGGCGGTATCGAGCAGTTGCCTGCGCGCACCGAGAACCAGGATGGTCTGCGGGGACAGGCGCCGACTGAGCTGAACGATGAATGTGGTCTGGCGGGTGCTGACCCCTTCATTGGGGCCAAACCCTGTGCTCAAAGCACGCAGCAGGCCGACGTTCAGACTCATCACCGGGCTGAGGCGCCGTCCGTAGCTCAGGCCGATACCGTTTTGAATATAGTCAGCCGAGGCAAGCAGCAGATTGCTCAAGGGGGGCGAGCCGGGCAGAATCAGGTCTTGCGTCTTTGTATGAAACACCGAGACGGTGTAACTGTTGCGCTGCGCGAGCAAGACCCCGGTCACGGTCAGTGTGTCTTGCAGGGTGGCCGACTGGGTGTAATAGTTGACGGCGTTGGGCAGGGTGGCGGGCAGACCGGTGACGGCCAGCAGGTTTTGTACCGCCTGCGCACGTGCGGCAGGGTCCGGGTACTGCGAGGCCAGCATGCCACCCAGCAGGGTGGACAAACTCACCCCCGACGGAATGGTCTGCAGCGAAGCGAGGTAGGACGAGGGCGCCCGGTTCCAGTTCAGGCGCAGACTCAGGCGCTGAATCTGCTGCGAGGCGTTGATATCCCAGCCCGTGCCGAAAAACCGCCGCTCCACCACGCCGTCGAAACGGGTGAAGACATTGGGACGCCAGTTGAGCTGCACGCCGTAGATGCTGTGTCCCAGGCTGGCATAGCCCGTGGAGTAATGCTCGTAGCCGCCAATCAGGCCGCCTTCAAGATGCGGCGTGAAGGCGTAGAGAACCCGGGCGCGCGCGATTTCGTCACGCACGGCAAGCGATCCGCTGTCGGTGTAAACCGTTTCCTCTTGCTTGGCGTCGAGGCCCCAGCCCAGGGGGGTGGGGCGTCGATCCAGGCGGATGGTCTGCCGCCCATAGCGGCCGTTGCTCAAAGCGGCCCCGGTTTGATTGCCGCTGATGCGGGTCCAGACGTTTTCACTGCGCGCCCGCAACCGGAGGTCATCGTTGAAACGATGATCGATGTAAGGGCTGAGGCTGTATTGGGTGGTGGTGTAGGTCGCCGTGCCGGTGGACTGGGCCGGGATGGTGAGCAACGCGTTTTGCTGCGAGTTGATGCCGGCATCGAAATACAGCCACTGATCGATCAGCCTGGCATTCAAGCCCAATGTGCCGGAGGGAAGGACCGTGTTGCTGTAGCTGCTGCGGGCGTAGTACTGGGCATTGAGCGCAAAGTTGCCGAAGGTGCGCAAGTCGGGCCCGAGGGTTTGAAACGCAATGCCCGGGGTAATGCTGAAGATGGTGTCGGAGCGAGCGGGGTTGTTCGAGCCGAAGTAGACATTGCTGGTCTGTACCACCGACATGCCCACAGAGGGTTGGACGAAGTTGCCGCGCGCTGGGAGCGGCGCACTGGCCGTTCCCAGCGGGGTCAGAAGTCCGCCCTGCGCTTCGCCGCCTTCGAGCTGCTGAGGCAGCGCCACGCCACCGGGTGCGGCGAGATTGAGCCCGGGAATGGCTTGCGCACAAGCCGATCCCGCCTGCAGAAGACAAACGGCCAGCGGGGTCAGCGCGAACAAGACTTTGCGGCTAGAGGTCTGCATGGGGCGGGATTCGGGTGAGGTGAATGAAAGGACAGGCAAGGTCAGAACATGCTCTGCGGGATGATGATGACATCGCCCGGCTCTACCGGGACGTTGGCCGACATTTCACCGCGCTTGAGCAGATTGCCCAGCTTGATGCTGTAGGTTTTGCCATGCCGCTCCAGCACGGCGGCATTGCCATCGGCAAACTCGGTCAGGCCACCGGCCGCGATCATTACGTCGAGCAGGGTCATGTTTTCGCGGTAGGGAAGGGCGATGGGGCGCACGGCCTGGCCGACGATACGGATCTGCTGGCTGTAAGGCCCATGAAACCCGGTCACGACCACGGACACTACCGGATCGCGGACATACTTGGACAGCCGCGCCTCGATTTCCTGGCCGATCTCGCCCGGCGTCTTGCCGGCCGCCTGAACGTCAGGCGCCAGCGGGGTAGAGATTCTGCCGTCCGGGCGGACCTGGATGGACATGGACAAATCCGGGTTGCGCCAGACGTTGATGTTGAGCGTGTCGCCTGCGCCCACCTTGTAGTGATAGGCGCCCTGGGAGATTTTTTCCGGCGCAGGCGGGTAGTTGTTCGCGGCACAGGCGCCAAGCAGGAGGGCCGCAATGGAGGCTGCGGCCATGCGCCAAAGACTGAAACGGGAATTGCGGATCAACATGCTCGACCTCTGTAATGTCGGGGAAAGGATGAAAACTGCGAAATTGTGGATGGGCAGTGTAGGAGGTTCAAGCCCTCATTTGATCGGTTTTGTGGTGAATTTGCCTGTGAAATATCTCACGTCTGCCTCGGGAATCACTGGCATCCCCCTCGAATGGGCGCACTGTGCTGAGAGGGGGGCGAATCCATCAGGCCATTTATCCCGCCCGAACGCGGGGGGTAAAACGACGACGCCCGGGGAGGCCCGGGCGTCGTCATGACAGCCGCCCAGGGCGGCTGGTTTTGCTTTGCTTTATTGCGACAGCCCGACCGTCGGATTGCCGAGGTTGGTCCACTCGATCATCGAGCCGGTGTAGAGCTTGGAGTTTTTGTTGCCCAGAATCTCGTGGGTGACAAACCAGGCGCCAGAGGCCAGGTGGCCGGTGTTGCAGTAGGTGATGGTCTGCGCGTCGGGCTGGATGTTGAACTCGGCGTAGATCTTCTTGTAGTCGTCGGCGCTCATGAACTCATGTGCGGCGCCGACCGGCTTGACAATCGCATCCGTCGGGAAAGAGCGCGCACCCGGCAGGTGACCGGCGGTCTTGTTGATCGGCTTTTTCACAATGCCCAGGAACTGGGCAGTCGGGCGGGCATCGATGAACTGATCCTTGCCTCCTTGCAGGCCTTCCTTGACTTGCTGCATCGAGGCCAGAATGGCCTTGTCTTCAGCGCCTGCGGCCCAGTTGCCCTTGGCAGGCGTTACCTTGTCGGTCGACACGGGATAGCCAGCCTGAATCCATGCATTGACCCCGCCGTTGAGGATGGCGAGTTTGTCGCGCGACTCACCGAAGTAGCGCAGCTGGAAGTACAGGCGGGTAGCCATGTCCATGGAGTCGACGCTTTCCCCGGTGGGAACGATCACGATGGGCTTGTCGGTCTTGTTCAGGCCCGAGTCGTCCATGACCTTGGTGAAGTACTCGGCGGTCGGCAGCTGGGCCTTGATCTTGACGCCGTCCACCGTGCGCTCCTGGCGGATCTTGCCGAAATCGACGGGAATGGCGCCTTCGATGTGCCCGCCCGTCTTGACCAGGGACTTCACCTTGGTTTTGGCGTCGACTTCAAATTTCGGCTCTTCACTGAAGGTCTTGGGCTCGTCGCGGATGTCGATGAGGGTGACCGCGTCTTTATTGGCATTCAGCCATTGGGGGGTGACCAGCGGGCCGGGCAGCGTGGCTGCGCCGGCGGTTTGCGCCGCGGCCACAGCGATGATGCTCAGCCCGATCAGGTGTTTCAGTTTCATGTTGGCTCCTCGTTTGGTTTGGTAGAACTGCACTTTCAGGGCGTGTACCCGCCCGGCTCACTTCAGGGCGCTTGCGCGCCCAACTCCTCCAACGCAAGAATCTGCGTCGAAAAATCAATACGGCACTGGCTCAGGATGTGGGTGCGCCGGTCTTCAAGAAGATTGGCGCGCCCACGCTCTTCCAGGGCCTTGATTCGTGCGTCGCGCAAATGCACCACGTAGTCGATTTGCGGACGGAAAAAAGCAAACACCGCATCAAGCCATTGGCCGACCTTATGCGGTCTGGCATCCTTGAGTTTGGTCTGCCGGGCCAAGGCGCACACGCGGTCCGCGTTCTCCCAGCATTCTGCCGTCACCCATAGGTTGGTGGTGAAGAGGCGCAAGGGCATGCCGCGATCATCGACGGACAGCCCCGCAATGTGGGTATAGCGTTGATCGGAGGGGCAGGCTGCGCGCTCGTTGGGCGCGAACGCGTGAAAGTGCCCATGCTCCCCCGCCATGCGCTGCGAGGCGGCGTGCGCGTGGTAGTAAAACAGCGCGCCATCGCGGCTCTTGGCATCGCGCTTGGGGTAATGCTCCCACTCGACATAGGCGGACGGCCCGATGATCTCGGAGATCACAGTTTTTCCCTTTTGCAGCAGGGACTGGGTGGCATCGAGCGCCCGCAGCCCGGCTGCATACAGATCGCTTCGCTCTTGCACCGTCAGTTCACGCAGAAGGTCGACGGCAAAACGTCGGCTCTTTGGTGCATGACCGGACAACAGGGAAGTGGACTGATTCATGAGAAATCATGGCGCGGCAAGCAGATCACAAGTAGCTCACTGCGAGCCGCGTCATGGATGGTTGGAGCTTACTTGGAAGGCGCGCAGGGGTTGCTGCTCTTCGAAGGGGCGCAAGGGTTGCTGCTCTTCTTTTCCATTTTTTTGTCCATTTTCTTGGACGGAGCGCAGGGATTGCTCGGCGCGCAGGGGTTGCTCGAAGCGTGGGCGATGCCGGTGGCCGACAGGCTCGACAGGGCTTGCGGCATGGGGGCCACGACAGCGGCAGCCAAGGCCAGTGCGGGAAGGGCTTGTGACAGTTTGATGAGGCGGGCTTTAGCCATGTGAAACTCCTAAAAGAGTGGTTGAGAAAGGCAAGGCAGCTGTTTGCGGCCCTGTCCGCAGACAACGCGCGGGCAGGGCTGTGCGCTGACAGCGCGGGTGAATTTAACTGTTTTGTGCAGCCAATGAGCCGGAGGTCTTGCTCTTGCCGCTGCGCGACTGCACATTGGTGCGGGTGAGGTAGCCAACAATCACCAGCACGGCGAAAAGCGCTGCCCAAACGACCCACGCAGGCAGGTGAAGCAGTTGCGGCAGGGTGAGGCCGTCAGGCCCGACCTGCTTCCAGGCCCAGCCTTCGATCGAACTGAAAACCGAGTTGAAGCCCAATGTGCCGATGCCGATGCCCAGCAGGAAGACCAGTCCGTCGAGCTTGCCCGAAAACATCGCGACCATCGAGGTGCCCGGGCAGTAGCCGCCCACCGCCATGCCCACACCAATGAGCACGCCGCCAAGCGAGCTACCCCAGATGAACACCGAGGGCACGAACATATTGCTGACCTCGATGACCCCGAGGCCTTGCAGCAGGTAGAGGCCGCCGGCCGACACGAGAATGGCGGTGAACATGACCTTGAACACGGCCCAATCTTTGAAACGCAGCTGGGCGGTGAGTTTGCAGCCGCTGCCAAAACCCGCATTTTCAAGAACGTAGCCGAAAATCAGGCCAAGAATGATGCCCGATACGGGGCCGGTGTATCCAAGAGGGAAGCTCATTTCCAGAGTCCTTTCGTCAGTTGGCCGAACACAATGCCAGCTATGAAAAAGCCGATGAGGAACAGAAACCCGGCAGCCGCCAGGGTGGCCGATCCGGAGAGACCCATGCCGCTGGTGCAACCCAGCGCCAGGCGGGCGCCGAAACCGGCGGCAATTCCGCCAATTACGGCGAGGATCAGGCGCAGGCTGCGTCCGGCCTGGGTAGGGCCGTCAATCTGAAACTTGAAACGACCGGCGAGCACGCTGCCGATCAGCGCACCGATGGCCAGGCCGACAACTTCCCAGACGATCCAGCGATTGAGCCCGACTTCGAACAGGTTGTGGAGATAGGTGTGGGCGGCGACGGTATTAGGGTCGACCTTGCCGGCCACGGCCGCGGTGGCGAGCGTGGTGGCTCCGGTCACGCCATAGCCGTTGCCGGTGACGAGAAAGGTGGCCAGCAGGCCGAGCCCGAGTAGAACCCCGGCGACGTAAGGGTTCCAGAGTGGACGAGGTGTGTTGCGCATAAGTAGGCTTCCTCCAGGTGTTGTGCGGTGACCTCTTTGGGGGCAGCCGCAGGATGATCGATGGATCAACTTGTCTCGACTTCAGTATAGGAAAGATTTCACAATGCTTCCGGGAGTATTAGGGTTTATCCAGACTAGGACTAACACGGATGCAGACTTTTCAAATTTGCGTTTAATCAAACAATTTCGACGGGCTTGACAGGAATGCCCGAGGCTCAATCCGCGGTATAGATATGCTTGAATGTGCGTATGCTTTAACAAAGCCGTTGCCATCCTGAAGTCTGCACTGGACTTGACAGGCTCCTGGGGCAACGGTGAACGGCATCGCCACAGTTGCTGTTCTGTTCTGCTCGGAAGATTGAGCCTGACCAGAGTTTTTGAACGCCGCCCGAGCGCATTCGGGCATTGACTTGCACACCAGGAGACCAGGGTATGGCACACATTGTTGTTTTGGGCGCCGGCATAGGCGGCATGCCCGCCGCCTATGAGGCGCGAGAAGCGCTCGGCAAAGCTCACAAGATCACGGTCATCAATGCCGTGGATTACTTCCAGTTCGTGCCATCCAATCCCTGGGTGGCGGTGGGCTGGCGCAGCCGGGACGAAGTGATCTTTGCGATCAAGCCGTATCTGGAGCGAAAGGGTATCGACTTCATCGCCAAGGCGGTGACCAAGATCGAGCCGGAGAGCAATACCTTGACCCTGCAGGATGGCGCCAAGGTGAATTACGACTATCTCATCATCACCACCGGGCCGAAGCTGTCTTTCGAGGAGGTGCCGGGTTCCGGCCCGCACGGCGGGTATACCAACTCGATCTGCAGCATCGACCATGCGGAAAAGTGCTACGCCGATTACGAGAAGCTGGTGGCCAATCCCGGCCCAGTCATCATCGGCGCGATGCCGGGTGCAAGCTGCTTCGGCCCGGCCTACGAATACACCATGGTGCTCGACACCGCGCTGCGCAAGAAAAAGATTCGCAACAAGGTGCCCATCACTTATGTGACTTCCGAGCCTTATATCGGCCACCTGGGGCTGGACGGCGTGGGCGACTCCAAGGGCATCATGGAAAGCGCCTTCCGCAGCCATGACATCCGCTGGATCACCAATGCCAAGACCACCAAGGTGGAAGACGGCAAGATGTTCGTCGATGAACTCGACATGCAGGGCAATCTGGTCAAACAGCACGAACTGCCGTTCAAGCACTCCATGATGCTGCCCGCGTTCAAGGGTGTCGATCCGGTTGCTGCGGTGGAAGGGCTTTGCAACCCGCGCGGTTTTGTCATCGTCGATCAACACCAGCGCAGCCCGAAATACAAAAACATCTACTCCGCTGGCGTTTGCATTGCCATTCCGCCGACCGGCCCTACGCCGGTTGCCTGCGGCGTGCCCAAGACGGGTTACATGATCGAGTCGATGGTCACGGCCATCGTGCACAACCTCGAGGAAGAACTCGCGGGCAAGCAGCCCACGCACCGCGGCACCTGGCAGGCGATCTGTCTGGCTGACTTCGGCAATACCGGGGCGGCGTTCGTGGCCATTCCGCAGATTCCGCCGCGCAACGTCAACTGGTTTGGCGAAGGAAAGTGGGTGCACCTGGCCAAGATTGCGTTTGAAAAGTACTTCATCCGCAAGATGAAGAAGGGCAACTCCGAGCCGATTTACGAGAAATACATGATGAAGCTCATCGGCATGGAGCGTCTGCTGCATCCCGAGCGCAAAGACTGATCCCTCTTGCATCAGTTCGAGCCCGCAGGCTGTCCGGTCTGCGGGCTTTTTTGTTGGGATCATGGCGGTCGCTTCCCGGCAGAACCGGGCCTGAGCAGTTAGGCTGCATGGGGCTATTGACGTGAAGAGAAATGATGATGTGGCTTTCCATTGCGATTTTTCTGTTGGCCGGTGCCTCCGCGGGTTTTCTGGGAGGGCTGTTGGGCATTGGGGGCGGCTTGCTACTGGTTGCGGCGCTCAGCTTTGCTCTGCCCGCATTGGGCATTCCGGCCGATGAAGTCATTCATGTGGCCGTGGCGACGTCGATGGCCAGTATCGTGCTTACGTTTATTTCCTCCGCCACGGCGCACATCCGACGCGGCGGTGTGCTGTGGCCGAGTTGGCGCTGGCTGGCGCCAGGTATGGTGATCGGGGGTTTCATCGGGGCGCATCTGGCGCAGATGCTCAGCGGCCCCGCCTTGCGCTATGTAATTGCCGGGTTCTGTGCGGTCATGGCGGTACAGATGGCGGTTGGCAAGCGCAAAAAAACAGTGCCAGGTCAGGAGCACATTCCCCGTTCACCCTGGTTGTTGTCGGCAGGTGTGGGCATCGGGGCTGTTTCCTCCGTCGTGGGGATCGGCGGCGGTTCGATGACTGTGCCCTTGTTGGTGTCGCTGGGCGTTCAGCCGGTCAAGGCGGTGGCGACGAGTACGGTTTGCGGCTTGGCCATCGCCCTGTCCAGCGCGCTGAGTTACATGCTCTCGGTTCATGCACCCGCACACCCCCTTCCGCTAGGGGCGTTCGGCTACGTTTTCTTGCCCGCTGCTGCGGCGGCCGCTGTCGCTTCGATGGCGCTGGCGCCGTATGGGGTACGCGTGGCGCATCGCATTTCGGGCGACGCGCTCAAACGGGTGTTCTCGATTTTTCTGGTTTTTGTGGGTGCGTTGATTGCGTTCGGGGGGTAATCGACGCGGCGGCGATTAAACTTGAACGCCTGCCAACATTCCTAGTGTAGTGTTTGACTCTTGATGGAACTTAATTGCGCTAC
>DZDA01000065.1:12087-13738 GCA_022730375.1 Thiomonas intermedia | reverse complement strand
GAGCTGGGCATCCTGACCATCGCCGAAGGCATCGAAGACCAGGCCACCGCCGAAGTCATGCGCCGCATCGGCGTGGACTGGGGGCAAGGCTACTACTGGGGACGGCCGGAGATCGATGCATGATCCGGCCGGCTGACCGCGCAGTCAGTCAGCAGGTGCGTACTTCGCCGCGAAAGCAGCCAGATCGAGGGCGCGGAAATCGGGCAGGGCGGCGTTGATCTGCGCGTGGCTCCAGTCCCACCACGCGATGCGGCGCAGGGTCTGAGCAAGCTTCGGGTCGCAGCGGGTGCGCAACACGCGGGCAGGCACGCCGACCACAATCGCGTAGGGCGGCACATCGTGCGTCACGACTGCGCCGCTGCCGATGGCTGCCCCATCGCCAATGGTGACGCCCGGCATCACGGTGGCGTTGTGACCTATCCAGACATCCGCCCCGATGTGCACCGCATGCTGCTTGCGCCATTCAAAAAACGCGGCATCGTCTGCGGCGTCGAACCCGTGCGAGGCGCTGCGATAAGTGAAGTGGTGCTGTGCCGCGCGCCAGGTGGGGTGGTTGCCCGGATTGATGCGCACACCTGTAGCGATGTTGCAGAACTTGCCGATGTGCGCATGGGTAATCTGGTTATCACCAATGGCATAGCTGAAATCGCCCAGCGTGCTGTCGATCACATTGCTGCGCGGGCCGAGATAGGTGTAGTCGCCAAAATCGGAGTCTCGTACCCAGGAGGTGGGATCGATTTCTGGCGCCCGGCTGAGCTGGCGCCCGGTTGACCAGGGGTCGGTGGGGGCGCCGCAGTTGATGCGTTGCATGGATTCAGAAAAAGCGTTTGCGGACTTGTGACGAGATCAGATCGATCACGCTCACCGTGACGATGATGATGAGCAGCACGGCCGCGGTCTGGCCGTACTGGAAGGCGCGGATGATCTCCCACAGAATCACGCCGATGCCACCGGCGCCCACCATGCCGACAACCGAAGCCGAGCGCACATTGGCCTCGAATCGATACAGGGTGTAGGAAATCCACAGCGGCAGCACTTGCGGAATGACGCCGTAAATCACCTCGTGCAGCGCCGAAGCCCCGGTGGAGCGGATGCCCTCGACCGGCTGTGGGTCGACGGCCTCAACGGCCTCGGAGAACAGCTTGGAGAGGGTGCCGGTGGTGTGCACCCACAGCGCCAGCACCCCGGCGAACGGCCCCAGGCCGACGGCCACCACAAACAGCATGGCGAACACCATTTCATTGATGGCCCGAAAGGCGTCCATCAGACGTCTGACCGGCTGATAGACCCAGGCAGGCACGATGTTCGCCGCCGACAGTAAGCCCAACGGAACGGAGCACAGCACGGCCAGCGCCGTACCCCACACTGCGATCTGCAGGGTGACCACCATTTCCTGCGCATACAGGCGCCAGTCGGCGAAGTCGGGCGGAAAGAAACCGGCCGCATACGCTGCCATATTGCCCGAGTCTCGCACCAGATCGAGTGGGCGGATGTCGGCTCCCTGCCAAGAGGCGGCGAGGATGGCGAGGATCAGCCCCCAGCCGATCAGATGGCCCCAACGCAGCAGGCCGCGCGGTGCAAGATCGGCGGGCAGTGAGGCGGCTTGCGGAAGTTGAGACATGGCGGCAGACAAAGGGAACAAACAAAGGGA
>DZDA01000065.1:1211-11987 GCA_022730375.1 Thiomonas intermedia | reverse complement strand
AGGCGGCTTGCGGAAGTTGAGACATGGCGGCAGACAAAGGGAACAAACAAAGGGAACAAACAAAGGGAGCAGTGAAGACGGTCAGGCGTACCCGGTAGGCAAATTGATCGCCTGCCGGGTATGCCCGGTTTGCGGATTACTTCAGCGCAGCGAGCTGCTCATCGATCTTGGCGATCTGGGACTTCTTTTCATCAGCGCTCAGCTTGTCGTCTGCCGCGATCTTGGTGCGCTTGGTGAACAGGGCGAGCTGGCGGATGGGCACGAGCTGGGCATTGGTCGAGGGCTTGAAGCCCGCCAGGCCAAGGCGCTTGAGCGCCTCTTTCTGCTCGGCGGTCTTGCCATAGTTGAAGAAGAAATCGCCGATCTTGGTCTTCTCGGCCTGCGGCAGATCCTTGCGATACACCAGCGGATCGGACGGAATCAGCGGCGACTTCCAGATCACCTTGATCTTCTCGAACTCGGCGGGATGCACCATTTTCAGCCGATCCAGGCTCTCGGTGTTGTTGGTCGCCACGTCCACCTGCCCGTTGGCCACGGCCATGGCGTTGGACTCATGGTTGGCGCTGCGCGTGACCTTGAAGAAGGTTTTCGGGTCGATGTTGTGCTTGGCAAACACGTAATAGCTCGGCACCAGAAAGCCTGAGGTGGAGTTGGGGTCGCCAATGCTGAAGCTCAGCGACTTACCGTCCTTGAGCATCTCGTCGAGGGTGTTGATCGGACTCTTTCTGTTGACGATGAGCAGCGAGTAGTAGCCTGCCGAGCCATCAGCGGCGATGGTCTGGGCGAACACTTCGCCGTCGGAGCGATCAACCGCCTCCATGGCCGATTTATTGCCAAACCAGGCCACTTGCACCTTGTTGAAGCGCATGGCTTCGATCACGCCGGCGTAGTCGGGGGCGAAGAAGGGCTTGACTTCATAACCGGTCTGCTTGGCCATTTCCGCCAGCACGGGCTCCCAATCCTTTTTCAGATTGGCGCTCGATTCGGTGGAGATGATGCCGAAGTTGATGGTGGCGGCCTGCGCGGCGGCGCTCAGGCCGATGGCGCAAACAGCGGAGACGAGGATTTTTTTGAACATGGTGAAACTCCCTGAGGTTGGAAAAAGTCGTCGGTGGAAAAAATGGCCGGTTCAGGCGGCTTGCGCCATGACCAGCTCGGGTCGATCCGGGGCAACGCGCGAGGGGCTCTCGGTCTGCTCCGGAGAAAGCACTTCGTCGGCCCGCACGCCGTAGAGGCTGCGCAGCATGTCGGGGGTCAGGGCGGCCGAGGTACCGTCGTAGACCACCTTGCCCTGATGGAGCGCGATGGTGCGCGGGCAATAGCGCAGCGCCATTTCGACCTGATGCAAGGAGACCAGCACGGTCACGCCATCTTCGCGATTGATGCGGGTGAGAATTTCCATCACCCGGCGCGACGACTCGGGGTCGAGCGAGGCGATGGGTTCGTCGGCCAGCACCACCTGCGCCTGCTGCACCAGGGTGCGCGCAATGGCGGCGCGCTGCTGCTGGCCGCCCGACAGGGTGGAGGCGCGCTGGTGCGCCTGCTGCGCAATGCCCACGCGATGGAGCGCTTCAAGGGCGCGTTCGCGCTCCTTGCGGGTGAACCAGCCCGTCCAGCCACGCAGCCAGTGGGTGCGGTGCAACTGCCCCACGAGCACATTGGTGATGACGGGCAGCCGCCCCACCAGATTGAACTGCTGGAACACCATGCCCACGCCGGCGCGCACGCGGCGCACGTCGCGGGCGATGCGGCCCCGGCTTTGCACCACGTCGCCGTTGATGCGGATTTCAGAAGCAGAGCCTTTGTCCGCAGCTACCAGGCCGGCCAAGTGTCGCATGAGGGTGGACTTGCCCGAGCCGGACGCGCCGATGAGCGCGACCATCTCGCCTTTGCCGATCTGCAGATCGATGTCGCACAGCGCGTGGCGGCCATTGGCGAAATGCTTGTTCAACTGGGTGATATGGATGGCGTGAGACATGGCGGTGCGAAATTTGTCTAGACAAGTCGGCAGTCTGCAGCCCTTGTATGACGCTGGTTTGACGCTTTTTGGAAGTTTTTGTTACAGGTGCGGCGAAGTGCCGCACGCCGTCGCGGTCGTTCAGAGCACCCGCCGCCCTTCGCGCCACACCGCTCGCACCACGGGGTGCACCGAACCATCAGGCAGGGTGACGGGGTGGACCTGCACCAGATCGGCGCGCAGGCCGAGCGCGATCTGGCCGCGGTCGTCGAAGCCCAGCGCGGTGGCCGGGTGGTGCGTCACCATGCGCACGGCCTGGGGCAGATCGATGCCGTCTCGTTGTTGCAGCGTGAACACGGCGCTCAACAGACTGCCAGGGACGTAATCAGAGGACAGAATGTCGAGCAGGCCCAGGCGTGCGAGTTCGGCTGCCGCCACATTGCCCGAATGCGAGCCGCCCCGCACCACGTTGGGCCCGCCCATCACGGTGGACAGGCCCATTTCACGCGCCGTCTGCGCAGCAGCGACGGTGGTGGGAAATTCAGAAATGCTCGCCCCTTCATCGGCGGCCTGCGCGACATGATCCGGCGTAGTGTCGTCGTGGCTGGCCAGGGTGATGCCGTGCGTTCTGGCGTAGTCGACGAAGTAGGCGCGGTGCGGCTTGGAGAAGCGCGTCTGCAACTCGGATGCCTCGGCCACCTTGGTCTGGAACTTGGCTTCGCTCCAGCCTTTTTTGCCGGTGTAATAAATGCGGGCATGCTCGATGTTCTCCCACTGCCGCTGTCCGGGCGTGTGGTCCATGAGCGAGATCAGTTTGAGCAGCGGATGGCGGTGAAACGGGGTGAACAGGCTGATGGTGTTGGGCGCGGGCAGTTCGCAGCGCACATGCAGCAGATGGTCGGCGCGCAGCACGCTGCGTGCCCTGCAATCGCTCAGGCAGGAGAGCAGGGGGTTCCAGTCTTTGCCGCGCAGGCTGTCGGTGTCGGCCTCGCCCACGCCGATGGCGTCGAGCACGGTGGTGATGCCGGCGGCGGCGATTTCGCCATCGTGCGCCAGAAGTGCGGGCAGCACCGCCCAATGCACGCCAGGGCGCGGCATGAGGTGGCGTTCCAGGTTGTCGGTGTGCAGCTCGATGAGGCCGGGAATCAGCAGGTCGCCGCCCAGATCGATGGCTTGTGGCGAGGTGGCCGGCTCGGTGTCCAGGCCGCGGATCAAGCCGTCCTCGGCGTAAAGGCTGCCGAGGACGATGTCGTCGGTGGTGACGATATGAGCGTTGGTCAACAGCAGGCGGTTCATGAGAAACTCGCCGGGCCGTCCCAAGGGTTTCTCGCCCCTTGAGGGGAGAGCCGAGCGAAGCGAAGGTTTTTGGGGCGGGCTCATATAGCGCTCCGGAAGGTTTGCATGGAAACGCGGCGGGTGGCCACGGCGGCGGCTACGGCGGGGTCGTGAAACACGCCCACGATGGCCGCACCGCGCGCACGCGCTTCGCTGATCAGCTCGATCACGGTCTGGGTGTTGGCCGCGTCGAGCGAGGCGGTGGGTTCGTCGAGCAGCAGCAAGGCGCGCGGCTTGATCAGGCTGCGGGCGATGTTGACCCGCTGCTGCTCGCCGCCGGAAAACGTGGCCGGGGGCAGCGCCCACAGCGAAGCGGGAATGCACAGCCGTTCCAGCCATCGCCCCGCTTCCTCGCGGGCGGCGCGCACGGCGACTTCTTCGGCCGTGCGGCCTTCGAGCAGGGGCTCGGCCACCACATCGACGGCGGGTACGCGCGGGATGACCCGCAGGAACTGGCTGACGTAGCCGATGGTCTGCTGGCGCAGGGCCAGCAGTTCGCGCGGCGAGGCGCGGGTGAGGTCGATGGCGTCCGGCGTGCCCGGATGCAGCATCACCCGGCCCTCATGGGCGCGGTAATTGGCGTAGATGAGTTTGAGCAGGGTGCTTTTACCCATGCCAGAAGGGCCGTCGAGCACCACGCATTCACCGCGATGCACTTGCAGATCGACGTGTCGCAGCACGTCGATCACGGCGCCGTGCTGTTGATGCAGAACGAAGCGCTTGCTCAGGTTTTCGATGTGCAGGAGGGGTAGAGTCATGGCGGCAATACCGAGGAAACGAGCAATTGGGTGTAGGCGTGTTCGGGGTCGTCGAGCACTTGGTCGGTCAGGCCGGATTCGACGACCTGCCCGCGCCGCATGACCAGGGTACGGTGGGCCAGCAGCCGCGCCACGGCGAGGTCGTGCGTGACCAGTATGGCCGCGAGCCCGAGCTGGCGGGTGAGGTGGCGCAGCAGGTCGAGCAGCCGCGCCTGCACTGAAACATCCAGCCCCGAGGTGGGCTCGTCGAGGAACATCAGCCGAGGCAGGGTGATAAGGTTGCGTGCGATCTGCAGCCGCTGTTGCATGCCGCCTGAGAACTTGTCGGGCGTGTCGTCGATGCGCGCCGGGTCGATTTCCACCCGCTCCAGCCACATCAGCGCCTGGCTTCTCAGGTCGGCGTAGTTGCGTTGGCCCAGCGCCATGAGCCGCTCGGCCACATTGGCTCCGGCGGACACGTTCATGCGCAGTCCGTCGGCGGCGTGCTGGTGCACGAAGCCCAGATCGGTGCGGGCGATGGCGCGGCGTTCGCCTTCGGGCAGGGCGTACAGATCGCTGGGGCCGTGCTCGCGCCGATTGAACAGCACGCAGCCGTCATCGGGCGGCGCATGTCCGGCCAGGCTGTGCAGCAGGGTGCTTTTGCCTGAGCCGGATTCACCGACGATGGCCAGCACCTCGCCGGGCCAGAGATCGAAGCACACGTCATCGACCGCGCGCAGATTGCCGAAGCGGCGCTGCAGGCGCTGCACCTGCAGCAGCGGGGCGCAGGCGTCGGCGGCTTGGGGTTCAGCGCGGGGCATGGGGCGTTTCCTCTGGGGCGCTGAGCTGCTGCGCGTTCTGGCGGCTGGTGCAGTAATGCGTGTCGGAGCAGACGAATAGGCGTCCGCCCTGATCGTCGGTGATGATCTCGTCGAGATAGCTGTCGGTGGCGCCGCACAAGGCGCAGGGCTGCGGCCAACGCGGCACGGTGAACGGATGGTCGTCGAACGCCAGGCTCTCCACCGGGGTGTAGGGCGGCACGGCGTACAGGCGCTTTTCGCGGCCCGCGCCGAACAGATGCAGGGCCGGACTCATGTGCAGTTTGGGGTTGTCGAACTTGGGAATGGGCGAGGGCGCCATGACGTAACGGCCGTTGACGAGTACGGGATAGTCGTAGGTGGTGGCGATGTGGCCGTAGCGGGAAATGTCCTCGAACAGCTTGACGTGCATGAGCCCATACTCGGCCAGGCCGTGCATCTTGCGGGTTTCAGTCTCGCGGGGTTCAAGGCGCTGCATCGGCTCGGGCACGGGTACCTGATAGACCATGATCTGGCCCTCGCGCAGCGGGGTTTCGGGAATGCGGTGGCGGGTCTGGATGAGGCTGGCGCGAGTGGTGTCGGTGGTGACCTCCACGCCGGCCGTGCGCTGGAAAAAGCGGCGGATGTTGACCGCGTTGACGGTATCGTCCGAGCCCTGGTCGATGACCTTGAGCACGTCGCGCTCGCCCAGCACGGAGGCCGTGACCTGAATGCCGCCCGTGCCCCAGCCATAGGGCAGGGGCATTTCGCGCGAGCCGAAGGCCACCTGATAACCGGGGATGCAAACGGCTTTGAGCAAGGCGCGGCGGATCATGCGCTTGGTGCGTTCGTCGAGGTAGGCGAAGTTGATCGGCGAGTCGTTCTCGCCGGTTGCGGAATGCGTCATGGCGCGTCTGCCTTCGGGGTCTGCTGTGCCTGGGCGGCGCGCATCTTGCGCACCAGATCGAGTTCAGACTGGAAGTCGACGTAATGCGGCAGCTTGAGGTGTTGCACAAAGCCAGAGGCTTCGAGGTTGTCGCTGTGCGAGAGCACAAACTCCTGCATCTGCGCGGGCGACTGCACGGCTTCGCCGAGTTCGGGGGCGCGCAGCGCGCGATCGACCAGGCTCATGGCCATCGCCTTGCGTTCACTGTGGCCGAAGGCCAGGCCGTAGCCGCGGGTGAACTGCGGCGGCTCGGTCTTGCTGCCCGCAAACTGGTTGACCATCTGGCATTCGGTGAGCTCGATCTCGCCGATGGACAGCGGGAAGTCGAGTTCTTCGGGGGCGAGCACCACGTCCACCGTGCCGAAGCGGATCTCGCCGACAAAAGGGTGGCTGTGGGTGTAGCCGCGCTGAGTGGAATAGCCCATCGCCAGCAGAAAACCCTCGTCGCCGCGCGCGAGGTTCTGCAGCCGGGTGGCGCGGTCGGCGGGAAAGCGCAGCGGCTCGCGAGTGAGGTCGTGCGGCGCAGGGTCGCCCTCGGGGATGGGGTGGGTTTCGACCAGCCCTTCCTGATCGAGCAGATCGACCACGCTGGGGGTTGGGCCGTGGGCTGCGTCTTGCGCCGTTTCAGCCCGCTCGGCGGCGGCGGGGCTGGGCGCTTGCCCTGCCGGATCGAAGGTCAGATCAAAGTCGAGCAGGCGCTGGGTGTAGTCGTAAGTCGGCCCCAGAATCTGACCGCCGGGCAGGTCTTTGAAGGTGGCGGAAATGCGGCGCAACACGGTCATGCCCGCCGTGTCCAGCGGCACGCTGTAGCCCAGCCGCGGCAGGGTGGTGCGATGCGCGCGCAGCAGAAAGATGGCCTCCACCGTATCGCCGGCGGCCTGCTTGAGCGCCAGCGCGGCCAGATCGGGGTCGTAGAGCGAGCCCTCAGTCATGACGCGGGCCACAGCCAGCCGGAGTTGCTGGCGGATTTGCGCCAGGCTGAGTTCGGGCACGGCAGGGTCGCCCCGCCGTTCTTCGGCCAGCAGCTTCTGGCTGTTGAGAATGGCGGTCTCGCCTCCTTTGACGGCAACGTACATGAATCAGCTCCCGATGCGGGTGGTGCGCGGCAGGCCGACCAGCTGGTCGCCTGCGCACAGCAGCAGATCGACGCCTTGCGGAAAGCGGGCGTGGTTGTCGGTCCACTGCGCCACGAAGTCAGCGGGAAGTCCGTCGACATTCAGCGCTTGGGCGCCGCGAATGCCGGGGCCGCTCAGCGTCCAGCCGGGGGCGTGGGCCAACGCGTTGACTTGCACCAGACAAGTCGCGCTGAGTTCCGGTTCGTATTCGCTGCCGCAGGCCAGAGTGGACAGTGCGGGCAGCTCAGCGCCGCTGGCGGCCCAGACGAACTGCGCCTGTTGTGCGTTTTCAACGATCTGGCAGCCGGTGTGAAACCGCAGATTGGCGATGGCGGCCTCTTGCCGCAAAGCGGGCGAAAGCCAGAGGGTGCAGTCTTGGTCGAGCAGGGCCAGCAGCACGTTGACCGCCGCCGCCTGCGCCTGAGCAATCGGTAGTCGCGCCGCGCTGCGCACGGTTTGAATCTGGCCGGGACGCGCGAAGGCATCGAGCACGGCGCGAAAGACGGCCTGGCTGTCCTGCACCGGGTTGGAAAAGCCGGGGGCCAGGGAGCTGAGGGCGGAGGAGGGAGCAAGGTTCATGCTTCGCCCTCTTCGTTGTCAGCCGTCTGACCCTCGCGCGCCAGGGTGAAAAACTCCACCTTGGTGGCCTGGGTGCGGGCCATGCGGGCGCGGTGCGCTTCGGCCAGACTGGCCTCGATGCGGGTGAGCAAATCGGCAGGCACTTTGGCTTGGCAAGCCGGGTCTTGCAGCAGGGCGTCGGCGGTCGCGGCGAGTTCGGCGTGGCGCTTGCTGCGCCCCAGCACATAGGCCACGCCCACGGCCTCGCAGACCACTACGGCAGAGTCGGGCCGCAGGGCGCAGCGCGTGACCGAGGCTTCTCCGAGATTGAAACGCTCACCCGTGCCGCCCGCACGGGCTTGCAGCATCACCAGCCCGGTTTCAGGGGCGCGCAACCATTGCGGTTGCGCGCCGCAAAAAGGCGATAGGGCCGACTCCAGCAGATCGAGCGGAGCCCGGGCCAGCAGCTCCATCCAGCGCTGGCGGGGCGGGCCCGCGGGATGGGAGGACATGCCATGAAAGTGCAACATCAGCGTGTTAGCCTCAAAGTTGTCTAGACAAATTTATGGATTGAAGCGTAAGCGCAGCGCGTGTCTGTTTCGTGACAAAGGCCCTCATGAACACCGAAGAAAAAGACCGACAAGATCATCTCCAGCACGAACGTGAAAGCATGTGGGCCGCCATTGCCGAGCAGCTCACGCAGGACATAGCCCGGGGCGAGCACCCTCCTGGCGCGCGCTTGCCTGCTGAACACCGGCTGGCCCAGCAGTTCGGCGCCAACCGGCATACGGTGCGGCGGGCCTTGTCCAGTCTGGCTGCGCGCGGGCTGGTGCGCATGGTGCAGGGCAGCGGCACCTATGTGGAAGACTTTGCTGTGGATTTGGCGCTTGGGCGGCGCACCCGCCACAGCGAGAGCATGCTGGCCGCAGGTCTTGAGGGCGAACTGCAGGTGGTGCGATGGCTGCATCTGCGCGCCAACGCCGAGATTGCGCATGCGCTGGAATTGCCGCAGCGCAGCCGCGTGTTGCAGATCGACGTGCTCGGTCTGGCCAACGCCCGCCCGCTGCACTTCAGCCAGCGCTGGTTTCCGCTGCCGCGCTTCGAAGGGCTGGCCGATGGCGTGGAGCAGACCGGCTCCATCACCCGCGCCTTTGCCATGCGGGGCGTGGCGGACTACCAGCGGCGGGAAAGCCGCATCGCTGCCATCCTGCCCGATGCGCTGGTGGCGCAGTTTCTGCGACAGCCCGCCCAGCGGCCGGTGCTGCAGGTGCACAGCGTCAATGTCGATCTGCAAGGCGCGCCCATCGAGTATGCGACGGCCTGGTTCGCGGGCGACCGCATCACCCTCAAGGTGCAGCACGATGTCTGAGCAGGCGCGCTATGCGGTGTATTTTTCACCTCCACCCGGCTCAGTTTGGGGGGAGGCGGGAGCGCGTTGGCTGGGGCGGAGCTATTTCGACGCCGTCGAAGCCCGCGTGACTGGCGGGCCAGCCTTGCCGCAAGGCTGGAACGAGGCCGCCTTTGCCGCCATCACCCGCGCGCCGCGCCGCTACGGCTGGCACGCCACGCTCAAGGCGCCTTTTCGTCTGGCGGCTGGACACAGCGAGGCCGAGCTGTTGGCTGCGGTGCAGGCGCTCGCCGTGCAGATTCCCCGGTTCAAGCTGCCGACACTGGCGGTGCAGCGCATGGGGCATTTTCTGGCGGTGGTTCCGCAGCAGCCCAGTGCCGAGTTGCAGGCGCTGGCCCAGCGCTGCGTGGTCGAACTGCACGACTTTGCCGCATTGCCCGATGAAGCCGACATTGCTTCGCGCATCGCGCAAGGGCGGCTGGACGACGAGCAGCAAGCCCTGCTGCGCCGCTGGGGTTATCCGCATGTGATGCACCGCTTTCGTTTCCACATGACGCTGACCGGCGACCTGTCCGGGATGAGCGCGGCGCAGCAGGCCGCGCTCCAAGCACACGCGCACGCCCAGTTCGGCGCGTTGCCGCAGCCCCTGCCCATCGACGCACTCTCGCTGCTGCGCGAGTCCCGCAAGGGATCGGATTTCCGACTCGTTGCTCAGGCGCCGCTGAGATGAGTGCGGGTCGCCTGATCTACCTCATCGGCCCTTCAGGCGCCGGGAAAGACAGCGTGCTGGCCTGGCTGATGCAGCATGCTGGGCCGGAGGAAAATCTATCTCTGGCGCGTCGCTGCATTTCCCGGCCTGGCCACGAAGCCAGCGAATCGCATGAGGCCCTCACCCCGCAGGCATTTGCCGCACTGCGTGATGCAGGCGCGTTTGTCATGCACTGGTCCGCCAACGACCTGGAGTACGGCGTGCGCCATGCCGAACTGGCGCCGCTGCATCAAGGACGCACGGTGTTGGTGAATGGCTCGCGCGGTTGGCTGGAGCAGGCCCGCAACAAATTTCCAAATCTGATCGTGGCACAGATCATGGCGTCCCCCGAGGTGCTCGCCCAGCGTCTGCAGCAACGCGGACGGGAGACTCCCGAGCACATTGCCGCCCGGCTGGAGCGCGCGCGCAGGCTCGGTCTCGCGCCACATGAAGTGGACATCAGCGTGATGAACGACACCACGCTTGATGTCGCCGGGGCCGAGTTGCTGCGCAGGCTCAGGCTGCTTGGCTGATGGCTCGTGGATAGATGGGCAGCTCGCCGGAGGCATGCTCCAGGCTCAGGCGTTTGGTTTCCGGAATGCTCACCAGCGTCACGATGGCGGCGATCACGCTGATCACAGCAAGAAAGTTCAAGGCGAAGCCGGCGCCGTAGGTGTGAAACAGCGCGGGAAAGAGGAAGGCGGTCAGCGTCGCGCCGATCCGCCCAGACGCCACAGTCAAGCCCTGCACCAGGCTGCGCACCTTGGTGGGCGCCAGCTCCACCCCGAGCAGTCCCGCAGCACTCACCGAGCCCGGTCCGGCTTGCGAAAGCAGGTTGAACAGTCCGAACAGCGCAATGCCCAGCATGGCTCCGGCGCTGGCTGCGGCGATGCTGGAACTTGAATACAGTCCGTAGCCGAAGAGCATCAAGGCCATGCCGCCGAAGCCTGCCGCCTGCAGCGGCTTGCGCCCGATGCGGTCTGTCAGCATGGCGCCGATGATGGCGCCTGGCACGGTGAAGACCAGGAAGTTCACCAACTGGAACACGCCGGGGTTCAGCCCCACGCGCTGCGCCAGCAGCGAAGGCCCGAACAGAATGCTGGCGTAGATCACGATGTCGAACAGGAACCACAGCGCACACGCTGCGGCGAAGCTGCGCCAGTGGCGCTGGAAGTAGGTGGCCATCGGCGTGCGGTCAACCTGGACTTCGATCTGCGCGGGTTGCTCGACTCCAG
>DZDA01000065.1:0-1111 GCA_022730375.1 Thiomonas intermedia | reverse complement strand
GCCATCGGCGTGCGGTCAACCTGGACTTCGATCTGCGCGGGTTGCTCGACTCCAGCGCTCTGCGCCGCGGCATGCACCGCTTGCAGATTGCCCTCGACCCGCCCAGCGAAGCGGGCCGTTTCAGGCAGCTTGCGCCGCAGGTAGATGACCGAGACGGCGGGAATGGCGCCGCCCGCCAGCACAATGCGCCAGATCAGATCGGGCGAGACGCCCGCGCTATGCAGAACGAGGTAGAGCACCGCAGCGAAGCTGGCCCCGACACCCCAGATCAGGCCGAAGCCCAGGGCCAGGCTTTTGCCGCGGTCGCGCGCATTGGCGTGCTCTCCCAGGATCAGCGGTGACAGCACATAGTCTGCACCGGTGCCCAGGCCGAGCACGAAGCGCACGGCGATCAGCCAAGCCACCGAGGGCACAAAAGCTTGTGCGAGCGCGGCGATGGCGAGCAGGGTGACGTCCAGTCCATAAAAACGCTTGCGTCCCTTGTTGGCCAGCCAGCCAAACAACAATGCACCGACCGCGGCCCCGGCCAGTGCGGAGCCGGTCATCAGCGAGGCTTCGATGCCTGCAAGGTGTGTGACGCCGAAGCTGTGCAAGGCCAGCGCCAGCACGATGCCGATGGACGACAGGTCATAGCCATCGGTGAAGACGCCCATGCCCGTGGTGAACAGGGCCAGGGCGTGGAAGCGGTTGAAGCGCTGCTTATCTATTTGGTGAAAGGGCGAGTGGGCGGGTGCGGACATGAGGCGGCTCCATCAGAACAACATGGCCGGATGATGGGCAAGCCGCATGTCCGTTCTTTGACAGGATGTGTGCGCGTGTATCGCACATGTCTGCTGGTGTCGTGTGCGGGACGAGCGTCCGCAGCGCGTTGCAAAGGTTTACGCTTGCCGCAAACAAGACCGCTGCAGAAAGGCGGCAACCCTGGGGATTTCGTCCAGAAAGGCGTCCATCGAATCATGCCCGCCGGGGCCGATGTGCAGTTGCACCTTGCCGACCAAGGACAACATCGCGCGCAGCGAAGGCGGCGGCGAGTCTGGTGCTGGAGAATCAGACGGTAACCAGTGACGACGTCGAACAGGGGCAAGGTCAACGAGAACATTTCCGCACGACT
>DZDA01000064.1 GCA_022730375.1 Thiomonas intermedia | reverse complement strand
GGAATTGACGGCGGGAATCGTGCGAACGGTTGGTCATGGGTGACTCCAAGTTGTAGGCGAAGAAAACGACGGAGCGTAAAGCCGGGAAATGACGGATTGATGACGTTTATTTTGCTGCAAAAAACCGTTGCGGCCCATAAATTTCTGGGCGCGCTACGCGACGAGCCAACCGCGCGCCACCTCCACCCGCACCGCGCTGCCAGGCGCCAGCCGCTGGCTGTGATCGCACAGCAACCGGCTCTCGGGCGCATCGAACAAGGCCAGCTCCAGCTCGTGATCCTGCCCCCGGTAGCGATGCCGCACGACGCGCGCATTGGCGGCGCCCTCGGTCAGTCGTACTGCGGCTGGCCGCACCAGCGCCTGCCCGGTGGCGCCTGCAACCGGATGCGGGGGCTGCGCCGCGTCCACGCGAAAGCACAGCCCGGCGCAGCGGGCGAGAGCATTGGGGCCAGTTTGCACGGGCAGAACCCGTCCGCGCCCGATGAATCCCGCCACGAAGCGCGACTGCGGCCGGTCGTGCAACTCCTGCGGGGCGCCGACCTGCTCCAGCCGTCCGCCATTGAGCACGGCGATACGGTCGGCCAGTGCCATGGCCTCGTGCTGATCGTGCGTCACATAAATCAGCGTGCCGCCTAAAGCGGCGTGAAAGTCGCGCAGCGCGTCCATCATCTGATCGCGCAGGTGCACGTCGAGGCTGGCCAGCGGTTCGTCGAGCAGAGTGAGGCGCGGACGTTGCACCAGGCAGCGCGCCAGCGCCACGCGCTGCCGCTGCCCGCCGGAGAGCTGTTCCGGGCGCTTGGGCGCATAGGCCGCCAGCCCCATTTGCTCCAGCGCGGCGCCCACCTGCTGCATCCGCTGTGCGCTCGGCAACTTCTTGACCCGCAACGGATAGGCGATGTTCTCCGCCACGCTCAGATGCGGCCAGAGCGCGTAGCTCTGGAACACGATCCCCACGTCGCGCCGCTCTGCGGGCACGCTGCGCTGCGCATCGGCGATCACCGTGTCATCGAACTGAATGTGACCCTCACTGGGCGACTCGAACCCGGCCAGCAGACGCAGCAAGGTCGTCTTGCCGCAGCCCGACGGGCCGAGCAGCGCCAGAAACTCGCCGCTGCGGATGTCGAGATCGATTTGATCGAGCGCCATGGCGCCTTGTGAAAAGCGCTTGCTTAAGGCCCGCAGGGAAATTGCCGTCATGCGGTGCATGCTAGGCCGCGAACATGGCAGTCTGTTGACACATGACGGTCATGTTGCGCGGGTAGCTTCACCGCTTTGCTCAGTCACTCAAGAGTCGCATCATGCAAAACACAACACGTTCACACATCCTCTACAGTGCGCGCCGCCGCCAGGTTCTCGCCACCGGGCTCGGCCTGGGGCTGAGCGCCTTTTCGCTGGGCATCGCCCGCGCCAATACCGCCGTCAAGGGCGATCTGGTGCTCTACACCAGCCAGCTTTTGCAGGACGCGCAACAAACCGTCGCAGCGTTCGAGCAGGCCTATCCCAATGTCAAAGTGCGCTGGGTGCGCGACGGCACCACGCAACTGCTGACCAAGCTGCGCGCCGAGTTCGCCGCCGGTGCGCCGCAGCCCGATGTGCTGCTCATCGCCGACGAGCTGGCAATGGCCGGACTCAAACGCGAAGACCGTCTGCAGCCCTACAAGGACGCGCCCTTCGAGGGCTTTCCCGCCTCGCTGCGCGAGCCCGGCGGCTATTGGTATGGCACCAAACTGATCACCACCGGCATTGCCTACAACACCGCGGCCAAGATGGCGCCCAAGCGCTGGTGGGATCTGCAGCAACCCGAAGCGCTGGGCCAGATCGACATGCCCAGCCCGCTTTATTCCGGCGCGGCGATGGTCATGGTCGAGGCATTCACGCAGCATCCCAACCTCGGCTGGAAGTATTACGAGATGCTCGCCAAACAAAAAACCATCGCCCAGGGCGGCAACGGCGGCGTGTTCAAAAACGTCTCCAGCGGCGCCAAGCTCTACGCCGCCCTGGTGGACTTTCTCGCCATCCGTTCCGAGCAGAAGGGCGCGCCGATCCACTTCGTCTTTCCGGAAGAAGGGGTGTCTGCCGTCACCGAGCCGGTGGCCGTGCTCAAGACCGCGCGCAATGTCGATGCCGCGCGTGCCTTTGTCGATTTCTGCCTCTCGGCGCCGGGCCAGGAACTCGTTGCCCGCCAGGGCATGATGCCGGCCCGCGCGGGCATCATCCCGCCGCCCGGCTTTCCCAAACTCGGCAGTTTCAAGCTGCTCAACGTGGACGCCGACCGCGCGCTCGACGCCGTTGAAGCCGACAAAAAACGCTTCAGCGCCCTGTTCGCCTGATGCGTTTTCGCGTATGGCGGCACGCTCACTGGCGTATGCAGTGGCGTGCCGAAACCGCGCTCGCGCTGGGCGTGGCCGCGGTCTTGACGGCCCTGGTCGCGCTGCCCCTGTTGCGCATTGGCCAGCAAGCGCTCTGGGCCGATGGCAGCTGGCGCCTGTCCGCCGCGTGGACGCGGCTGATCGCCCCCGATACGCTTCAGGCCACGGTCAACAGCCTGGTCGTCTCGCTGGGCGGCACGGCGGTGGCGGTGGTCTTCGGCACGGCTTATGCGCTGCTCGTCGGGCTCACCGACCTGCGCGGCAAACGCGGCCTGGTCTTTCTGCTGCTGTTGCCGCTGATGATTCCGCCGCAGATCACCGCCATGAGCTGGGCGCAACTGCTGGGGCCGGGCAGCGCGCTGCTCAAGCCGCTGGGCCTCGCACCGCCGCCGGGTTCGTCCAACCCGATGTACGGCCCCACCGGCATCGCCCTGCTGCTGGGGCTGCAGCAAACGCCGCTGGTCTTCCTGGCCCTGCGGCCCGGCGTGGCTAGCCTACCGCGCGATCTCATCGAAGCCGCGCAAAGCGCGGGCGCCGGAGCCTTGTGGCGGCTGCGCACCGTGCTGCTTCCGGTGCTGATGCCGGGCATGCTGGCGGGTGCGGCGCTGAGCTTCGTCTCCTGTCTCGACAACTTCGGCATTCCCGCATTGCTGGGGGCGCCTGTGGGCTACACCGTGCTGTCCACCCTCATCTACCAGAAGCTCTCAGGCTTCGGGCTCTCGGTGCTGTCCGACGTGGCGCAGCTCAGCCTGCTCGCGGCGGCGCTGGCCCTGCTTGGCCTGGGCGCACAGGGGCTGCTGCAACGGCGCTGGCAGGGGCATCTCAGCGGTGCAGCCAGCCCTTATCGCGTCGCGCTCGGGCACTGGAAAACGCCGTTGACCGCAGCCGCCTGGGCGCTGCTCATCGCCGTGCTCATCACCCCGGCGCTGGCTTTGCTCGCCACTTCGCTGGTCTCGATTTACGGCCTGCCGCTCACATCCAAGACCCTGACCTGGGCACACTACCAAGCCCTGCTCGGTGACGACATGGTGCGCATTGCGCTGCGCAACAGCCTGTGGCTGGCCGGATGGGCCGCAGCACTGACCGCAGCCATCGCCCTTCCCGTGGGCTACCTCGTGGTGTGGGACAAAGGACGCATCACCGGCGCGCTGGCGGCGCTGGCCGATCTGCCCTTCGCCCTGCCCGGCGCGGTGGTCGCCGTGGCTGCCATCCTCATGCTGCTGCAGCCGCTGCCGGTGCTGCACATCAGCCTTTACGGCACGCTGTGGATCATTCTCTACGCCTATCTGCTGCGCTTTCTCACCCTGGCCATCAAGCCCGTGGTGGCTGGGCTGTCGCGGCTCGACCCGGCGCTCAACGATGCCGCACGCAGTTGCGGCGCCGGTCTGTTCATGCGCTTGCGCACCATCGTCTGGCCACTGGCTGCGCCCTTGCTGCTGGGCGGCGCCATTCTGGTTTTTCTCATGGCGCTGAACGAACTCACCGTCTCCGCCCTGTTGTGGTCGTCCGGCTCTGAAACCCTGGGCGTGCTCATCTACAACTTCGAGGAAGGCGGCTCCACCGGCGCTGCCGCCGCGCTGTCGGTGCTCACCATCGCGGCCGTGCTGGGCCTGCTTGCGGTTCTGCAGACGCTTTCCAGGCGGCTGCCCAAAGGGGCGTTGCCGTGGGCTTGATGCTCGCCCCAAAGTTGGCTCCATCGCCACCTTCATTCAATATGGCGTCATTCAGGTGTCACAAGAGCTGCCTAGCCTTGCACCATGCTTTCTATTTCTGTGCAAGGCTTGACCAAGCGGTTTCCCAATCACCTGGCGACGGATGACCTCAGTCTCGACATCGAAGAGGGGCAGTTCGTCGTCGTGCTCGGCCCTTCTGGCTGCGGCAAGACCACCCTGCTGCGGCTGATTGCCGGGTTCGAGCAGGCCGACGCCGGGCGCATTCATCTGCATGGGCGCGAGGTCACCCATCTGCCGCCCGGGGCCCGCGATCTGGGCATGGTGTTCCAGAGCTACGCGCTGTTTCCCCATCTGAGCGTGGCGGACAACCTGCAGTTCGGGTTGCAACTGCGCCGCGTGCCTGCTGCCGAGCGCAAGCAGCGCCTGGCGCAGACCAGCGCCTTGCTGGGGATCGATCAACTGCTGTCGCGCAAACCCGCGCAGCTCTCGGGCGGACAGCAGCAGCGCGTGGCGCTGGGCCGCGCCATCATCGGCGGGCGACGCATCATCCTGATGGACGAGCCGCTGTCGAACCTGGATGCCAAGCTGCGGCAGGACATGCGGCGGGAAATCAAGACGCTCGCAGTGAAGCTGGGCATCACCGTGGTCTATGTCACGCACGATCAAGCCGAGGCGCTGAGCATGGGCGATGTGGTGGTGGTCATGCACGAAGCGCGCATCGTGCAGGTGGCCGCGCCTGCGACCTTGTACGAGCAGCCGAACAGCCTTTTTGTCGCGCGCTTCATCGGCTCGCCGCCGATGAATCTGCTGCCGCTCGAACCCAGCGCGCACGGTCTGCGCATCGCCGACACGCTGCAGCCCGTCATGCTGCCCGCAGAGCCAACCAACAGCAGCGCCAGCCTCACCCTGGGCATCCGTCCCGAGCATCTGTGGGCCAACCCCGCCGCGCATCATCCCCAGTGGCAGATGATCGTCGATTCAATGGAATACCAAGGTTCCGACAGCATCGTGAACGGCCATCTGGGCCCTCACGCCCTTGCAGCCCGCCTGCCCGGCCGGGCGCAATACGCCGCAGGCCAGACCCTGCAACTGGGCTGGAACCCGCAAGACCTCTCCCTGTTCGACCCACAAAGCGGCAAACGCCTCGACAACGCCGCGCCCACCGATTTTCTCCACCGTTCACAAACTCAAGAGGATGCACCATGCAACGTCGTGATTTCCTGAAGGCTTCGGCCCTTCCCCTGTTCAGCGCTGCGGCACTGCCGATGGCGCGCGCCGCCCAAGTCATCGAACTGCCGATGTACTACCCCGTCGCCGTGGGCGGGCCGATCGCCAAGATTCTCGATGGCTATGCCGAGCAGTTCCACAAGGCCAACCCGGACGTGGTCGTCAAGCCCATCTATACCGGCAGCTATCAGGACACCATCACCAAAACGCTGACCGCGCTGCGCAGCGGCGGCAGCAGCGCGCCGAAGATGGCCGTTGCGCTCGCGGTGGATGTGTTCACCCTGCTCGACCAGGGCGTGCTGGTTTCTGCGGAAGACCTCGCTGGCGGCGACAAGAGCTGGCTGAAGAGTTTTTATCCCGCCTTTCTGGCCAACTCGCAGGTCGCCGGCAAAACCTGGAGCGTGCCCTTCCAGCGTTCGACACCCGTGCTGTACTGGAACAAGGCCGCCTTCAAGGCCGTGGGTTTGAACCCTGAGAGGGCGCCGGAAAACTGGGACGAGATGCGCGACATAGCCCGACGCCTGACCAAACTGCACAACCCCGGCAGCCCAACCGATTGGGGCCTGCAGATTCCGACCTCCGGCTTTCCCTACTGGTTGTTCCAGGGACTGTCCATCGAAAACGGTCAGGCGCGCCTGGCCTCGCCTGATGGCAAAACCACTTATTTCGACGCGCCGGAAACCATCGGCGCACTCGACTATCTGGTCAAGCTGTCACGCACCGACAAGGTCATGCCCGAAGGCATCATCAACTGGGGCACTACGCCGCAAGATTTTTTCCAGCACCGCTGCGCCATGATGTGGACGACCACGGGCAACCTTACCAACGTCAAGGCCAACGCCAAGTTCGACTTCGGCGTGGCCATGCTCCCGCAGCACAAACGCCGCGGCGCGCCCACCGGCGGCGGCAACCTCTATGTGTTCAACAACACCACCGAGGCCGAGCGCGCTGCAGCCCTGCGCTTCATCCGCTGGGTGACGTCGCCTGAAATGGCGGCAGACTGGGGCATCCAGACCGGCTACGTCGCCACCAGCCCGGCGGCCTGGGAAACACCGCGCCTGAAGGAATACGTCGCCGGATTCCCGCAGGCCGCCGTCGCCCGCGACCAACTGAAGTATGCCGAGCCCGAGTTGTCCACCCACGACAACCAGCGGGTCACCAAAGTATTCAACGACGGGCTTGAAGCGGCGATCACCGCGCAGAAAACCCCGGCGGCTGCGCTCAAGGAAGCTCAGGCCACGGCCGAAGGCATCCTGCGCCGTTATCGCAACAGTTGATCGTCCCCAAGGCGCTGCGGCCGCCGCGTCGTGCCGCAGCGCTGTTTTATTCACTTCCAAGATGCTCAACCCTCAGCAAGGCGCCCGCCGCGCCTGGCGCCAAACCCTGCTCGCCTGGGCCTTGCTCGCGCCAGCGCTGCTGCTGCTGACCACGTTCACCCTCTACCCGGCCCTCTCCACGTTTTGGCAGAGCGTGATGTCCACGCCCAGCGGCCAGCAATCCACCCAATTCGTGGGCCCGCGGCATTACGCCCAGATGCTCGCTGATCCGGTATTTCGCCAGGTCATGCGCAACAACCTGCTTTATGCCCTTGTCTCCATTCCCGCCTCTATTGCGCTCGCGCTGCTGATGGCGCTGTTGGTGAATGCGCGCATTCCCGGCCGGGCGCTGGCGCGCATGGCTTACTTCACCCCCACGGTGCTGCCCCTGGTGGCCGCCGCAAACATCTGGCTGTTTTTCTACACCCCCGGCTATGGCCTGCTCGACCAGTTCATGCATGGGCTCGGCCTGCCCGGCCGCAACTGGCTGGGCGAACCCGCCACAGCGTTGTGGGCGATCACCGCTGTCGCCGTGTGGAAGCAGGCGGGGTTTTTCATGATCTTCTATCTGGCCGCGCTGCAAAACATTCCTCAGCACCTGATCGATGCCGCCCGCATCGAGGGGGCGTCGGCTTGGCAGGTGTTCCGCCGCGTCACCCTGCCGCTCATCGGACCGACCACCTTGTTCATTTTGATCAACGCCGTCATCGGCGCTTTCAGCCTGGTGGATGCCCTGTTCGTGCTCACCAACGGCGGGCCCGACAACAGCAGCAACCTGCTGCTGTATTACATCTACCAGAACGCCTTCCAGTACTGGGACACCGGCTACGCCGCCGCACTCACGGTGGTTCTCATCGCCATCCTCGGGCTGGCGTCGTGGGTGCAATTCGCCAGCATGGGCCGTCGCACGCACTACCAATGAAGCCCGCCACCTCTTTGTTGACCCTCGCCGCCTGGGCGCTGGCGCTGTTGTGGATCATGCCCCTGCTGTTCGCGCTGTGGGCCGCCTTTCATCAGGCCGCCGATGTGGCGCACTTCAGCTTGCTTGCACCGCTGACTCTCGACAACTTCGCCCGTGCCTGGAAAGCCGCGCCATTCGCGCGCTACTTTCTCAACACCTTTCTTGTCGTCACGCTCATTCTGGCCGCTCAACTTGTGGTGTGCGTGCTGGCGGCCTATGCCTTTGCCCGTTATCGCTTCGTCGGGCGCAGCCTGCTGTTCGCGCTGGTCATGGTGCAACTGCTGGTCATGCCCAATATGCTCATCGTCGAAAACTACAACACCATGGCGCAGCTCGGCCTGGTCAATCACCTGCTCGCCATCGGCCTGCCCTACTTCGCCTCGGCGTTTGGCATCTTTCTGCTGCGCCAGATCTTTTTAAGCGTGCCGCATGAGCTGGTCGATGCCGCCAGCATCGAGGGCGCCGGCCCGCTGGCCGTGCTCTGGCATGTCTATCTGCCACTGGCCCGACCAGTGCTCGTGGCGTATGGCCTGGTGTCGGTGAGCTATCACTGGAACGACTTTCTCTGGCCCCTCATCGTCACCAACTCACCGGACAGCCGCGTGCTCACTGTGGGCCTGCAGGTGTTCTCCACCGCAGATCAGGGGGTCGACTGGCCCCTCATCAGCGCAGCCGCTCTGATGACCTCGGCCCCGCTATTGCTCGCCTTCCTGTTGTTTCAGCGGCACTTTGTGCAGAGCTTCATGCGCGCGGGCATTCGTTAATTCGAAAACATTTCATAACGCTTCGCTTTATCTTTTTAAGATGACAAATTGATGAAGTAAACAAAACGTCTCGAATGCGCAACTTGCCCGAAAAATGACGGTTTTGTCATTTGCAGAACAAAACTTGTTTTTATATTTCTCCTCAGCCTCTCCAGGGCGATTGTGAACGAACCTGTTTCGTCAGCAATATTTAGAGGGGTGAGACACAAATCTCACCCCAATTTTTTTCCTACAGGAGAACCGAATGAAAAAGACACTCATGGCCGCAGCAATGCTCGGCCTGTTTTCGAGCGCGGCCTTCGCTGCTGACAAAGTCACCATGTACGGCATCATGGACTTGGGCGTGGCGCATTATGACAATGGCGCCAACACCGTGACCAATATGTCGCAAGGTGGTGTGAGCAATTCACGTATTGGCCTGACGGGCAAAGAATCGCTTGGCGGTGGGTTGAATGCCATTTTCAAACTCGAAACCGGGCTGTGCGCTCAAGGCGGCCCGCTGACCAGCGGGGGTTTTTGCTCCGGCGGCGGCTTCTTCCAGCGTCAGTCATGGGTTGGGCTTGAAGGCGGCTTCGGCACCCTGCGTCTGGGTCGTTACTACACCTACTCCGACCTCGACCTGTACGACTTCGACCCGTTCACCGACAATACCGTGGCCGCTGTCGGCAACCTGCCGGAAAAGTGGATTCCGGTGCGCTTCAGCCAGTCGATCACCTATGACAGCCCCTCTTTTGGCGGCTTTGATGTCGGCGCACAAATGGCCTTCGGCGACGGCTCTGGCCTGACCAGCAGCACCGCCTCCAGAACCATCGGCGGCTACGGCTTGCGCGCTCGCTATCTGGGCGGCCCGATCCGCGTGAGCCTGGAATCGACGGTTGCCAAAGACGCCAACGGCAACGCCACCACCAAGGACATTCGCATTTCTGGCGCATACGATTTTGGCATTATGTCGCTGCGCGCCCTGTACGGCCAAAACAGCCCGGATAGCGCTGTGGTTTCAAAATATAACAAGCAAAAATACTACATGGTTGGCGCCAGCATCCCAATGGGGCCTGGCAGCCTGCTGGCCAGTTATACCCAGATCAAGAACGACACGGTTGCCAATGCGGGCGCAAAGCAGATCGGTCTTGGTTATTGGTATAACCTGTCCAAGCGCACCACGCTGTATGTGAACTACTCACATATCAGCAATGATGCGAATGCTCTTTACACGGTTGGCGTGGGCAACGATGCCCCCAAAGGCCCGAATGGCTCGACCACGTCCGGATTGATGTTCGGCATGAAGCACAGCTTCTGAAATCTGCTGATTATTTAAGTCATCATTGATTATCCTGGCGGCGAACCCGCCAGGATTTTCTATTGGAGCGAAAAATGAATAAAACCCAGTTTCTCGCCGGTGTGACTGTCACATTGGCTTGCGGCCTGAGCAGCGTTGGCATCACCAGCGCGCACGCTGCCGAGCGCATCAAAATTCAGTTCTGGAACGCCATGAGCGGCGAGCTGGGCAAGACGGTGCAGCATGTGGTGGACGAATTCAACGCCTCGCAAACGCAGTACGAGGTGGTCTCGGTCAACAAGGGCAGCTATCCCGACACCATGATGTCGGCGGTTGCCGCCTTCCGCGCCAAAAATCCGCCCGACATCGTGCAGGTGTTCGATGTGGGCACAGCTACCATGATGGCGGCCAAGGGCGCCTATGTGCCGGTGTATGAACTGATGGCCAAAGAGGGCATTCCCTTCTCCACCAGCCAGTTCATCGGCGGCGCGGCGAGCTACTACTCCAACGCGCAGGGCAAGCTGGTGTCCATGCCGTTCAACTCGTCCACGCCAGTGCTTTACTACAACAAGGATCTGCTGGCCAAGGCCGGCGTGCAGCCGCCCAAGACCTGGCAGGACATGGGCGAAGTGGGCCAGAAACTCAAGGCCGCGGGCGTGAAGTGCGGGTTCACCACCGGCTGGCCGGACTGGGTCCAGTTCGAGCAGTTCTCGCTGTGGAACGGCATTCCCTACGCCACGCAGGACAACGGCTTCAAGTCGTACAAGAACGTCAAGCTGCTGGTCAACGACAAGCCCTATGTGCAGCATGTCTCCGATCTGGTGCAGTGGTCAAAAGACGGCATTTTCAAGTATGCCGGCGCCGCCAGCACCAACGCCACACCACTGTTCAATAGCGGCGAATGCGCCATGTACATGGACAGCTCGGCGTCTTTCGCAGCGGTCAGCGCCGGGGCCAAATTCCCGTTCGGGATCGCCCCGATGCCTTACGACGCCAACTTGAAGACCGCGCCGCAGAACACTGCCGTGGGCGGCGCCTCGCTGTGGGTAATGAAGGGCGTTGCGGCCGATCATTACCCCGGCATTGCCAAGTTCCTCGACTTCCTCGGCTCGGCCAAAACCCAGTCGTACTGGGCGAAGAAGACGGGCTATGTGCCGGTGACCAATGCGGGCCTGGGCCTGCTCAAGGCCGAGGGCTATTACGAGAAGAACCCGGGCGCGATGGTGGCCATTCAGGAACTGACCAACAAGCCGCCCAAGCCGTTCACCATGGGCATCCGCCTGGGCTATATGCCGCAGATCCGCGACAACATCCGCGCCGAACTGGAAGACGCGCTGGCCGGCAAGAAGACCCCGCAGCAAGCCATGGATGCCGTGGTGAGCAAGGGTGACAAGCTGCTGGCGCAATTCGGCCAGACCTCGGGTCAGTAAAACGTGACCGCATCACGCACAGGCGCGGCTTCGGGCATGCGCAAGCGCCCGAAGCCGCGCAGGGTCGTGGATGCGGCGCCGTTTCCGCACCGCGTTCTGCCTTATTTTTTGATCGCACCGCAGCTCGCGGTGACGGTGCTTTTTTTCGTCTGGCCGGCGCTGCAGGCGCTCTCGGGCGCGTTCTACCAAACCGATCCGTTCGGGCTGAGCCAGCAGTTCGTTGGCTTGAGCAATTTCGTCGCGCTGTTTGAAGAACACAGCTACCTGCGCGCCTTCCGGGTGACCGCGATTTACGCTGTCACCGCCACCGTGCTGGCGATGGGATTGGGCCTGCTGCTGGCGGTGTTGACTGATAGCCTGACGCGGGCACGTGGTGTGTACCGCACGCTGTTCATCTGGCCCTATGCGGTCGCTCCCGCCATCACCGGCTCGCTTTGGGTGTTCATGTTTTCGCCGCAGGTGGGCGCGGGCGCGCAGGTGCTGCAGGCCCTTGGTGTGAACTGGAACTACATCCTCGACGGCGATCAGGCCTTGCTGCTGGTGATTGCCATGACGGCCTGGCAACAGATCGCCTACAACTTTCTGTTCTTCACTGCCGGCTTGCAGGCCATTCCCGCCTCGCTGCTCGAAGCGGCCTCGCTCGATGGCGCCGGGCCGGTGCGCCGCTTCTGGACCATCGTGTTTCCGCTGCTGGCGCCCACCAGCTTTTTTCTGCTGGTGATGAACAGCGTGTTCATTCTGTTCGACACCTTCGGCCTGATCAACATCGTGACCAAAGGCGGGCCGGGCGAGTCCACGCAAACCCTGGTTTACAAGCTGTATCAAGACGGCTTCCAGAACCTCAACCTTGGCTCCGCAGCCGCGCAATCGGTGGTGCTGATGGTGCTGGTGGCCGGGCTGACCATCGTGCAGTTCCGCTACATCGGCAGGAAGGTGCATTACCAATGAAGGTCGGTCTGCTGCATTCTGCAGGGCTGCGCCACGCCGCGCTCATTGCCATGGCGGTGATGGTCGCGCTGCCGCTGTATCTGGCGGTGGTCGCCGCCAGCCACACCCCGCAGGCGCTGCTCGGGCACTTTCCGCTGCTGCCCGGCGATATGTTGTTCGACAACCTCGGCGAGGTGCTGACCAAGGGCCTGCCCGGCACGATTCCCGTCTGGCGCATGCTGCTCAACAGCTTCATCATGGCGCTGGGCATCACCGCGGGCAAGCTGTTCATCTCCATTCTTTCGGCGTATGCGGTGGTGTATTTCCGCTTTCCGCTGCGCATGGCGGCGTTCTGGCTGATCTTCTTCACCCTGATGATGCCCATCGAGGTGCGCTTCTTCCCCACTTATCAGATCACCGCCAATCTGCACCTGCTCAACAGTTACAGCGGCCTGATCTTCCCGCTCATCGCCTCGGCCACGGCCACCTTTCTGTTCCGCCAGTTTTTCATGACCCTGCCGCGCAGCCTGGCCGACGCCGCACGCATCGACGGCGCCGGGCCGATCCGCTTCTTTCTCGACATGGTGCTGCCGCTGTCGCGCACCAATATTGCGGCGCTGTTCGTGCTGGTTTTCGTCTACGGCTGGAACCAGTATCTCTGGCCGCTGCTCACCACCACAGACGCCAGCTACACCACGGTGGTCATGGGCATGCAGGGCATGATCAATGCGGGGGCCGCGTTCGCGCTGCCGCGCTGGGATCTGATCATGGCCACTGCCTTGCTCGCCCTGCTGCCGCCCGTGATCGTGGTGCTGCTGATGCAGCGCTGGTTCATCAAGGGTCTGACCGATTCCGACAAATAAGCACCATGGCCACCCTCGTTCTCAAGCACGTCACCAAACGCTTCGGTGACACCACCGCACTGCAACCTTGCTCTCTCGATGTGCCCGACGGCGAATTCGTCGTGCTGGTCGGCCCCTCGGGCTGCGGCAAGACCACGCTGCTGCGCATGATTGCGGGGCTTGAAACCCCCAGCGATGGCGACATTCTGATCGGCGACAAGCGCGTCAACGACCTCGAACCCAGCGCGCGCGACATCGCCATGGTGTTCCAGAACTACGCGCTTTATCCGCACATGAAGGTGCGCGACAACCTGACCTACGGCCTGCGCCTGCGCGGCGCCAGCAAGGAAGAAACCGAGCGCCGCGTGCAATGGGCTGCCGAACTGCTCGGCCTGAGCGAACTGCTCGACCGCAAGCCCTCGGCGCTTTCCGGCGGGCAGCGACAGCGCGTCGCCATGGGCCGGGCCATCGTGCGCGAACCGCAACTTTTTTTATTCGACGAGCCGCTGTCCAACCTCGATGCGCGGCTGCGCAATCACATGCGGGTGGAAATCAAGCAGCTGCACCAGCGCCTGAAAACCACCACGGTGTTTGTCACGCATGACCAGGTCGAGGCGATGACGCTGGCGCAACGCGTGGTGGTGATGAATCAGGGCCGCATCGAGCAGGTGGGCACGCCGGGCGAGGTGTATGCGCGGCCGTCGAGCGTGTTCGTCGCCGGGTTTCTCGGCGCGCCGGGCATGAACCTGTTCGACGCCGAACTCGGCGCCGACAACAAGACGCTGCACATCGCCCAAGCCACGCCGCTGCACTTGAGCTCGGCACTGAGCGCGCCGCAACGCGAGCTGGTCGTGGGCATTCGCCCCGAAGCCCTCACGCCCGATCCGCAGGGCGCGTGGCAGATGGACATCGTGCTGCGCGAAGCCCTCGGCGCCGAAACCATGCTGCACGGCGTGATCGGCGCTCAGCCCTGCGTGGTGCGGGTCGCGGGCGACGCGCCCTGGCAGGAAGGGCGGCGCATGGGCTTGCGCATCGACCCCGCCACGCTGCACGTGTTCGACCGCGCCACCGGCACGCGCATCGCGGTCTGAAGTTCGCGCTTCGAGGCCGCCCTCCTACCATGTCGGCATGAACAGCGC
>DZDA01000063.1 GCA_022730375.1 Thiomonas intermedia | reverse complement strand
AGGTCGCTGAGAAAGCGGTGGGTTTGTCCATGCCCGCCCACCACCATGCCTTGTTGCCCGAGCTGGCGAATCTGGTCCCAGGTGCAAAAACCGGCACGCTGACCGATGAAGTCAGTCGTGACAAAAAACAGCGCGCTCAGGCCGCGCTGCTTGAGCAAGGGCAGGGCGAGTTCGGCGTTGCTGGCGTGGCCGTCGTCAAAGGTGAGTAGCACGCCGCCGGGAATGGGCGCGCCGGGTCGCTCGAGAGCTTGCGGGTGGATGACTGGAATGTGGGCTGCGGCCAGCAGATCGAGTTGTCTGGCAAACGTCTCTGTGGAGAGGGCGTAGGGCCGGTCGATCGGGTCGATGGCCAGGCGCTGCGCCTCGGTGGCGTAAAGCCCGTGGTACATCAGAATGCTCAGGCGTTTCATGTTTTTTCCCACTTGGCGTCGGCGCGGCCCTGGGCGAATTTCAGCAGGGCCAGCATGGCTGCGGCATTCATGTCGAAAAACACAAGGGCAAAGCTGACGAATTTGTTTTTGCGCAGCGCGGGCGCCCAGTGCCCAGCCGCGGCCAGCAGGTAAAACGCGACCTGCGCCAGCAGCGCAAGACGATAGAACGCCGACGGGATGAAGGCGCTGGTGAATAGGGTGATGATGAGGGCGTAGGGCACGAAGAGCCGGAAAACCTTGTGGGACAGGAACTGGAACCATACCGGGTTCTGCATGGAGCTGAACAGCCAAAAATTTCTCGAAAACGTCTGGAAATTGCCTGTGAGGGTTCGAATCTTGCGTTTTTGTTCCGCGGCGGACTCGGTTTGCAGGGTGTCGTAGACGTGGGCCTGGGGTTCCATCAGGGTTCGTTTGCCCGCTCGGGTGATCTGCATGGGAATCTCGAAGTCATCGAGGATGGTGTCCGGCGGTATGGGGGAGAAGTCGCGGGCGCGAATGGCGTAGAGCGCTCCGGTTGCGCCTACGGTCGAGTGAAAGCGGCTTTCGGATTTGCGGATGGCTTTTTCATAGCGCCAGTACAGGCCGATGTTCTGCCCGGTCTGGGTGCTGCTGGGACGATGCACCAGTTCGCCGCTTACGGCTCCGACGGAGGGGTCGCAGAAATCGGAAATCAGTCGGCGCACCGATCCGGCTTCGAGATCCTGGCGCACGTCGCAGAACACGACGAATTCGGTCTGCACCTGGGCGAGCGCCAGATTGAGCGCATGCGCCTTGCCTTGCCGCTGGGCATAGGAGAGGGTGCGTACGCCGGGGGCGCCCTGCAGCACGGCGGCGGTGGCGTCGGTCGATCCGTCGGAGACCACCAGAATGTCGATCTTGTCTTGCGGGTAGTCGAGCGCGCGCAGATTGGCGATCTTGCCGGGCAGGCGCGCCGCCTCGTTATAGCCCGCCATGACCACGGTGAGGCGGGGAAGTGACTTGTTGTCGAGCAGGGGGCAGGCAAGCTGCGGGCGCCGCTTGGCCAGCAAGCCGATCAATACCGGGTAGCCGACGTAGGTGTAGAGGATGAACAGGGCAGCTGCCCAGAACAGAACAAACAGGATCATGGCGAGGAAGGGGGCGAGGCCGCCTGCGAACTGAGCGGGGCGAGTTGCCGCAGGCCGCGGTGGACGGTGTCGATCCACTGCTGCTGGGCGACGCGAGTGGTGACGGCATGGTCGATGTCATGCAGGTGGGTAAAAAGCAGACGGTGGTTGCGGGCTTGACGCAGACCGAGGGTGTCGCGCAACTGATCGGCGTAATTCACCGCGCTGAAATCGGTGCCCGCGCTGAAGACCATCACCCCGACGCCGCGCTCGGCCAGCGCGAGCAGGCCTCGGCCCAGGGTGCGGCGGTCGACCTTTTCTTCGTCAACCGATTCTGCGCTGCTGGCCTGCATCGTGGTTGATCGGGAGCCCCTGGCGAGAATTCGCGCAGCCTTGGCGCCCACTGCGGCCACGCCACGCAGACCCACGCGCGTCCATACCGCCCAGGCCTTGGGCCCGTAGCCGTGGCGCATCAGCCGCACGCCCAGGTAGCGCAACACGCTCAGCGGGGTGGTGAAATTCAGCGCGTCGTACATCACGATGGCACTGACTCGCGGGTCAACCTGCGCCGTCCAGTAGCTGGGCATGGCGCCGCTGCAAAAGCCGACGAGAGCGAAGTGCTGTGCGCCCGTGGTGCTTTGCAGCACGTCCATGGCGGCGCGCAGATCGGCCACCACCTGGTCTTTGTAAGACAGCCTGCCGTCGGCACGCAGGCTGTCGCCCATGCCGTGCAAGTCGCAACGCAAGGTGGCGACGCCGTCGGCGGCGAGGGCGCGGGCGAGTTTGACATTCACGCGGTGCGCGCCGACCCGGTGGATGACCCCGGCGTTGAACAGCAGCACACCGAAAGGAGGCGGCGACGCGGCGTCGTTGGCCGGAAAGGTCACGGTGCCCAGCAGATCGGCCTGCGGGCCGAAGGTCAGTGTGGTTTCACGCATGGGCGCCCTCGGCAAGATGGTCGAGCAGATCACGAATCCAGTGCATGGGGACGATGGACGTGGCGGCAGCGCTGTCGGTGGCCCAGTCGATCCGGGCATCGCTATCGACGAGCTCCACGGCAGACGGCAGGGTCACGCCAGCGTGTTGCAGAAATTGCCGCGTCGCTTGGGAATCGGGCGAGAGCAGTCGCAGCGTGCTTGCCGGAACGGTTTCCAGGCAGGCCGGGGTGATGGCGTCGATCTGGCTGCGGGTTGCCGGGCTGACGTAAAAGCCGAGGGCTTCACTCTCGGGGGTTGGCAGCATGGTGTCGCGCAGGCGGGCGCTCAGCGGCCAGCGCACGCCATAGCCCCGGTGGAGCGATTCGAGACTGGAGTCGGCCAGGCTGCGCAGATAGGCGCTGCCATCGAGCACCGGCTCGATGAGCATCAACAACTGCGCCGGTGTGGGCGCCAGGCGCGCCACTTCCAGGGCGATGGCGCCGCCCAGGCGCAGGCCGACGGCCGACCAGCGAGGCGCACGACTGCGGCGAAGCAACTCCGCCAGCGCCGCCTGCGCATCGGCAATGCTGCCCTGCACATCCCACTCCTCATCGCTTCCGGCCGAGTCGCCGCTGCCGTAGTAGTCGAATCGGAGCACGTGATAGCCGGCCGCAGCGAGGCGGTCGCTCATCACCCGGTAGAGACGGTGGGCGCGAATGCCTTCCTGCCCGAAGGGGTTGCACAGCAGCACGGCATGCTGCTGCGGCTGAGCGTCCTCAGCCGGTTCGAGATAGAGGCCAACCAGTTCGCGGCTGCCGTTGTATAGACGCAAGGGAGTCAATGGGTTCTTCCTGAAGCGAGAGCCTGTCGATACAGCACTTTGCCAAAACCGCCCAGCACGGCCAGCGCGGCGGCATGGCCGGGCGGGCTCTGAAGGGCGGAAAGGTCGATGAAATCTGCAGATGCGGTTTGAGGGTCTGCTGGACTGAGCAGGTCTTTGATGACGACCCGCTGCCTCGCCACGGCCATTCCGACGTGCAGGGTTTTGGGTTCGAGGGCCAGGCCGAGGCCCAGCGCTTTCATGCAGGCCTCCTTGCGGGCCCAGCAGGCGAAAAACACCCCGGTCTGTTGCCTCAGCGGCAGTTGCACAAGTTCCGAAAATTCGTCTGCGGTCAGCACGCCGGAGGCCAAAGCGGCGTCGGGCAGATCGGGTCGGATGGCTTCGATGTCCACCCCCAGCGGCACGCCGTTGCTCACGGCCAGCAGCGCCTTGTCCAGGCTGTGGCTCAGGTTGAAGCACAGCGTCGCATCGCCCGAATGCCCGGTCAGCGCCGGTTTGCCGTAAGGGCCGAGGGCAAACTGCAGGTCTTGCGGCGCACGTTTCAGGTAGCGCCCGAGAATCTGCCGGGTCCAGCCATGCGCGGCGATGAAACGGGTCTGGTCGACGGCAAATACAAAGCGTCGGGCCCGCTCCTGTTCGGCCGCGTCGAGCAGATCGAGGGCGCATGCCGGCGGGTGGCGCAGATCGAGTTCCCAGACGTGCACGTCGCGTTGTTGCGGTCGCGACAGCGGCGCGGCGGGGTCATGCGCGCGGGCGGCGGAGCCCAGGCGCATGGCGTTTCGCACTTGTTGTGACAGTGGGGTGGACAAGGTTTTCACGCGGCCGGATGAAGCACGTTGCGCATCAGAAAAATCGTTTTCGAGGTAATCGACCGACATGATGCAGGCGTCGCCGTCTTCCAGACAATCCCGTCAAGCGGGGGCAAACAAGTGCCTCAGGGAATGCAAGTCTGAGGTAGTTGGGCCGGATCATAGGCAAGAGTTGTCGTTGTTCTGTGACAACTTCTGCACGGTTTTCGCGGAAACTGGGCTCAGAGCTGGGTTCACGACGGGGTTCACTCGTGCAGCGCCCGGCGGGTTGTTGCGATGGCGGTGCAAAGCTGCTGCACCCCGTCGAGCACATCCACGCCCATGCGCGGCAGGGTGTTGGGGGAGAGGGCGACCAACTGGTCGTGCCGTACCGCGCTCAATCGCGGAAACTGCTTCCACACCTTGAGCCACTGCGCGCCTTGGGGGCTGGCGGTCACGATGAGTTGCGGGTTGGCCTGCAGCACGGCTTCGGCACTGATGGTGGGCGCCAGAACCGCCAGCGAGCCAAACACATTCTGCCCGCCGCACAGGGTGATGGCCTGGCTGATGAGCTGCTTGTGCCCCACGGTGATCAGCGGCTGGTTCCACACCTCGTAAAACACCCGTATTGCGGGTTTTTGGGCGGCGTAACGCTGCCGGATGGCGGCCAGACGCGTGTTGAAATCGCGCACCCAGCGCCCGGCTTGCCGCTCGGTGCCCGCCAGTTCGCCGATGCGGCTGACTGTGGACGCCAGCGACTCGAAGGTGTTGGCCTGGCTCCAGTACACCGGAATGCCCAGCGCTTTGAGCCTTGCCGCTTCGCGCGGGGGCGTGCCCGATTGCCAGGCCAGAATCAGATCGGGCTTGAGGCGGACGATGGCTTCCAGATTGAGGGCGAACGCGTCGCCCACGACCGGCAATTTGCGTGCCCAGAACACATTGCCCGCGCCCTGAATCCGGCCGACGACGAATTTGCTGGCCCCGGCCGCCGCGCTGAGTTCGAGCAACTGCGGCGACAGCGCGATGATGCGCCGCGCCGGCGCGGGCAGGGAAACCACCTGGCCCGTGTCGTCGGTCACCCGCACCGGGGCCGCCCAAGCGGCGCAGGGCAGCAGGACAAAGGCGAGGAGCGCCCAAAGCCATCTTGTGCAGTGTTTTACGCTTGATGGAACCCATAAAGCCGATGGATTGGGCGTCAGGGCAAGGCGCCAACCACAGCGATACCCGTAGGTATCGCGCGGATTGGCAACGCCGCCCTGGCGGCAAAGACGCGGTTTTATGTTCCAGATAGCATGAAACACTGCACTAAACAGGGTCATATCGGTGCGGGTGTTTTGGGTTTGAAGGCGCAGAGATCGGCCACCCCGCAGCGCCAGCATTCCGGCTTGCGCGCCTTGCAGACATAGCGGCCGTGCAGAATCAGCCAGTGGTGGGCGTGCAGACGAAAGGGCGGCGGAATCACTTTCTCCAGCTGGGTCTCCACGGCCAGCGGGGTTTTGCCCTTCGCCAGCCCGAGGCGATTGGCCACGCGAAAGATGTGCGTGTCCACCGCGATGGTGTCTTGCCCGAAGGCCACGTTGAGCACCACATTGGCGGTTTTGCGCCCCACGCCCGGCAGCGATTCCAGCGCCTCGCGGCTCTGCGGCACTTCGCCGCCGTATTGGTCGATCAGAATGCGGCAGGTGGCGATGACGTTTTTCGCCTTGGTTTTGTACAGCCCGATGGTGCGAATGGCCTCGCGCAGCCGGTCTTCGCCCAGATCGAGCAGCGCCTGCGGGGTGTTGGCCACGGCGAACAGCGGCCGGGTGGCCTTGTTCACACTGACATCGGTGGCCTGGGCCGAAAGCGCCACCGCGACCAGCAGTTCGAAGGGCGTGCGGTATTCCAGCTCGGTGCGCGGCTCGGGGTTGGCCGCGGCGAAGCGCTCGAACAGGGTCTGGATCTGGGCGGGTTTCATGCGGCGCGATGATAGGCGTCACCCGCCCACGCCACCTCAAGGGACGCGAGGGTGGGGAGCAAGGGCGATGGTATGATTTCCCTCCGTTGCAAGATTCACAATTTCTTTTGTAAATCATAGAGTTAGAACATATCGATGCGTTTGACCTCACTCCGTCTGGCCGGATTCAAGTCGTTTGCCGAACCTGTGACGCTTCCCTTTCCCGGCCGCATCAGCGGGATCGTCGGGCCCAACGGCTGCGGCAAATCGAACGTGATCGACGCGGTGCGCTGGGTGCTGGGCGAAAGCAAGGCCAGCGAGTTGCGCGGCGAGTCCATGCAGGACGTCATTTTCAACGGCAGCGGGCAGCGCAAACAGGCCAGCCGCTGCAGTGTGGAAATGGTGTTCGACAACAGCGATCACCGCATCGCCGGGCAGTGGGGGCAGTTCACCGAAATCGCCATCAAGCGCGTGCTCACCCGTGACGGCACGTCGAGCTACTTCATCAACAACCAGGCGGTGCGCCGCCGCGATGTGCACGATATTTTTCTCGGCACCGGCCTGGGGCCGCGCTCCTACGCCATCATCGGCCAGGGCACCATCACCCGCATTCTGGAGTCGCGCCCCGAAGACCTGCGCATGATGCTCGAAGAGGCGGCCGGCGTATCCAAATACAAGGAGCGCCGCCGCGAGACCGAGAACCGTCTGCAGGACACCCGCGAGAATCTCACCCGTGTGCAGGACATTCTGCGCGAACTCGGCAGCAATCTGGGTCGGCTCGAACAGCAGGCTGAAGTCGCCACCCGCTACCAGGGCCTGCAGGCCAGCGCGACTCTGGTGCAGCAGCAGCTCTGGCTGATGCGTCAGGAAGAAGCGCAGGCCAGGCGCCAGCAGATCACCCTGTCCGGCGGCGAGGCGATGAATGCGCTCGAAGCCCGCATCGCCGAGCAGCGCGGCATCGAGGCCGAAATCGAAACCCTGCGCCAGGCACAGTTCGCCAGCAGCGACACGCTCAACCGGGCGCAGGCGGCGTTTTATGCGGCGCAGTCGCGCGTCAGCCAGTTGGAGGCGGAAATTCGCTTCGTCCTCGAAGGCCGTCAACGCGCTCAGGCAACCCTGCAGACGATAGACGCGCAAACGCAGGACTGGCAGCAACGGCACGACGCCGCCGTGGCGCAGGCCGCCGACACCGCCGAGCGCCTAGCCGATGCCGAGGTGCAGGCCGAGGTGGCGCAGGCCCGCGTGCAGGAGCAAAGCGAACGCCTGCCCACGCTGGAAGCCGCCCTAAGCGACGCGCAGTTGCGTGCTGCGGACGAACGCGCGCAGGCCGCCGGGGCGCAGCAGGCGCTGCAGGCCGAAGCGGCACGGCAGCGCAGCATGGGGCAGCAGATCCAGCAGTTGCAACAGCGCGCCGAGCGGCTGCGCGCCGAGCAGCGCGCCGTGGTCGCGCCAGACAGCCTGCGTTTGGCCGACCTGCAGCGGCAGCAAGAGAGCCTGACCGATGCGCTCGACACCACCCGCGCGCAGCGCGAGCACCTCGACGACACCTTGCCCGATCTGCAGCAGGCGCGGCAGCAGGCGCAGCAGGCGCAGCAGGCTGCCGCCGCGCAGCTTGCCGCCACGAGCGCGCGCATCGCGGCGCTCAAAGCCCTGCAGGAACGGGTGCTCACCGAAGGCAAGCTGCGGCCCTGGCTGGCCAAGCACGGGCTCGACGGCCTGACGCAACTCTGGTCGCGCCTGCAAGTGGAAAACGGGCTGGAAACCGCGCTTGAAGCCGTGTTGCGCGAGCGTCTGGCTGCATTGGAACTGCGCCAGCTCGACATGGCCGCAGGGTTTGCCAGCGACGCGCCACCGGCCAAGCTGGCGTTTTATTCGGCGGCGGTGCAGGCCCAGGCTGACCAGACGCGGGCGATGTCCACCCCGCCCGCAGGCTGTCGGCCCTTGCGCGAAGGCGTGCGCAGCGGTGATGCCGCGCTGGCCAGCTTGCTCGACGACTGGCTGACCGCCGTATTCATCGCGCCATCGCTGCAGCAGGCGCTGGCGCTGCGCGCCACGCTGCCCGCGCAGACCGTGCTGCTCACTCGTGAAGGCCATGCGGTGTCGCGCCAGAGCGTGAGCTTTTACGCGCCGGATTCCGAGCAGTCCGGCGTGCTCGCGCGCCAGCAGGAAATCGACAACCTGGAGCGCCAGATCAAGGCCGAGCAGCTCATCGCCGAGCAAAGCCGCGCCCAGCTTCATCAGGCCGAGCACGATCTGGGGCAGGCGCAGGAGCAGCTCGCCGCGCTGCAACGCCGCCAGCAGCAGGACACGCAGCAACTGCACACCGTGCAGGTGGAACTGCTCAAACTCACCCAGCAAGCCGAGCAAAGCGCCGCGCGCAATCAGCACATCGCCACCGACCTCGGCGACATCGACGCCCAGCTCGATGAATTGCAGGCGCAGCAGGCCGAGAGCGAAGCGCGCTTCGAGGAGCTTGACGCCCGCCTGGCTGACCAGCAGCAGCTGCAGGCCGATCTCGAAACCGAGGTGATGGCCGCGCAGCAGGCGCTGGCCGATGCGCGGGCGCAGCAGCGCCAGCTCGAATCGCAAGCGGGAGAAAGCGGCTATGCGGTGCGCAGCCTGCAACAAAAGCGGGCCGATCTGCAACGCGAGGCGCAGATGGCGCTGGAACAGATCGCCCGTCAGACCAGCGCGCGCGAAACGGCGCAGGCCGAACTCGCGCGGCTGAGCGAACAAAGCGCCCAAACCGGCCTGCAATCGGCCCTGACTGAGCAGGAAAGCGCGCAAGCCGTGCTGGGCGCCCGCCGCAGCGAAGCCGACGACATCGCGCAGCAACTGCGCCAGCGCGAAGAGGCTCGGCTGGCGCTCGACCGCGACCTCGATCCGCTGCGGCAGCGCATCACCGAATTGCAGCTCAAAGAGCAGGAGTTCCGGCTGCAGGCCGAGCAGTTCGCCCAGCAGCTCGCCGAGGCGCAGGCCGATATAGAAGCGGTGCGTGCCAGCCTGCCCGAAGGCGCCCAGGCCCCGGCGCTGGCGCGTGAGCATGAACGGCTGCAGCGCGACATCGCCGCGCTGGGGGCGGTGAATCTCGCCGCGCTCGACGAGTTGGGTCAGGCGCGCGAACGCAAACAGTTTCTCGACGCCCAGCACGAAGACCTGCAAACCGCCATCACCACGCTCGAAGACGCCATCCGCAAGATCGACGCCGAAACCCGCGACATGCTGGCCACGACCTTCGAGCAGATCAACGACCACTTTGGCCGCATGTTTCCGCTGCTGTTCGGCGGCGGCAATGCGCGGCTGATCATCACCGGCGAGGAAATTCTCGACGCCGGAGTGCAGGTCATGGCGCAGCCGCCGGGCAAGAAGAACAGCTCGATTCACCTGCTCTCCGGCGGCGAAAAAGCGCTGGTGGCCATCGCGCTGGTGTTTGCCATCTTCCAGCTCAACCCCGCGCCGTTCTGCCTGCTCGACGAGGTGGACGCGCCGCTGGACGACGCCAATACCGAGCGCTACGCCCGGCTGGTAAAGGACATGTCGGCCAGCACGCAGTTCCTGTTCATCTCGCACAACAAGATTGCGATGGAAATGGCCGACCAGCTCATCGGCGTGACCATGCAGGAGCAGGGCGTCTCGCGCACCGTTGCCGTGGAAATGGACGCGGCGCTACGCTTTGCCCAGGCCGCTTGAGTCGCACGCTAAGCCGCACACCGAGCCGCACACACTCACACACCCCCGAGGATTCCTGGATGGGACAGTTGCAAATCGCCTTGATCGTCATCGGCGCCATCATCATCGCCGCCGTCATTGCCTACAACACCTGGCAGTCCGGCAAATTCAAGCGCCAGCGCGCCGCCGTTGAAGACGATGTGCAGACCGCGATTGAGCCGGCCGGGCTCGACACCCTGACGTCAGACACCCACGGTCACGCGTTCGAACCCGTCGCGCTCAGCCCCGAAGTCGGCCCCAGGCCGCGGCTGATGCCCTTGCAGATCGACCCGCTGATCGACGCCATCGCCAGCTACCTGCTCGAGCCCGCGCGTTCGGGCGAGATGCTGCTGCCGCGCCTGCCCAAGACCGCGCGCGCTGGGGCCAAGCGCATGCTGTTCGAGGGGCGCCATGCCGTAACCGGGCAATGGGAGCCGCTGCAGCCGCAGCATCCCTACGCCGAACTGCAGGCGGCGGTGCAACTCAGCAACCGGGCCGGGCCGATCAATGCCATCGAGTTTTCCGAGTTCATCGCCAAGTGCCACGAACTCGGCGAGGCGCTGAGCGTGGCGCCCGATCTGCCCGATATGGCCGAGGCCCTCGAACAGGCCCGATCACTCGACACCTTCGCCAACGACAACGACGCGCAGCTCTCCATCACCTTGCGCGCCCGCAGCGTGCCCTGGGGCATCGATTTCCTGCGTCAACGCGCACAGGCCGCCGGTTTCGTTCCCGGCGCCGAGGCCGGGCGCATGGTGCTGCTTTACCAAGATGTGGCGCAGTCGCCCACGCCGCTGGTCCATCTGCAATTCGACGCCCGCGCCGATCTTTCAGACAGCGCCGCTGCCGTCAGCCATGCCACCTTGCTGCTCGAAGTGCCGCAGGCTCCGGCAGCGCAAAAGCCGTTTGGCCGCATGCGCCAGGCCGCGCGCGAACTGGCGACCGCACTCGACGCCGCCGTGGTGGACGACAACAACGCCCCCTTGCCAGACGCCGCGCTCGATCACATCGAAAAACAGCTCGATCTGCTGTACGAGGTGCTGGAGCAGCGCGGCCTGCCCGCTGGCTCCGCCGCCGCGCAGCGCCTGTTTTCTTGAAGCGCCGACTTTGACGGCCCGCTTGCTTTCCTGATGACCCAGCCCGATCTTTTCGCGCAGCCCGCCGAGCGCGCGGCGCAATTGCGCGCCGAAATCGCCCGCCTCGATCACGCCTACTACGTGCTAGACGCCCCGCTGGCGCCCGATGCCGACTACGACGCGCTCTTTCACGATCTGCAGCAAATCGAGGCCGATCATCCCGAGCTGCGCACCCCCGACTCGCCGACCCAGCGCGTGGGCGGCGCGCCCCTGCCCGAGTTCGCCCCGGTGCGGCACGCCGTGCCCATGCTGTCCATCCAGACCGAAACCGACACCACGCCGGAGGGCGCGGCGGCTTTCGACCAGCGCGTGCGCAACCGCCTCGGCCTGAGCGCCGAAGATCCGCCCGTCAACTACTGCGCCGAACTGAAGTTCGACGGCCTCGCCATCAGCCTGCGGTACGAGCGCGGCCTGCTGGTGCAGGCGGCGACCCGTGGCGACGGCGAAACCGGCGAAGACGTCACGCAGAACGTGCGCACCATACACAGCGTGCCGCTGCAATTGCGCGGCAACGCGCCGGCGGTGCTCGAAGTGCGCGGCGAAGCCCTGATGAAGCGCGCCGACTTCGAGCGCTACAACGCCCGCCAGCGAGACAAAGGCCTGCCCACCCTGGTCAACCCGCGCAACGGGGCGGCCGGCAGCATTCGCCAGCTCGACCCGGCCATCGCGGCACAACGCCCGCTGGCCTTCTACGCCTACGGCTGGGGTGAGATTCAGGGCTGGGCGCAGCCGCCCGACACGCATCACGCCATGCTCGATGCGTTCGAAGCCTTCGGCCTGCCCGTCGCGCCGCAGCGCGTGCATGGCCCCGGCGCGCAAACCCTCATCGACTTCCACGCCCGCATCGCCGCCGCGCGCGACAGCCTGCCCTTCGACATTGACGGCGTGGTCTATAAGGTCGACAGCCTCGCTCTGCAGCGCGAACTGGGCTTTCGCAACCGCGAGCCGGTGTGGGCCGTGGCGCACAAATACCCCGCGCAGGAACGCAGCACCAAGGTCATCGGCATCGACATTCAGGTGGGCCGCACCGGCAAGCTCACCCCGGTCGCCAAGCTCGAGCCGGTGTTCGTCGGCGGCGTAACGGTGACCAACGCCACCCTGCACAACGAGGACGAAGTGCGCCGCAAAGACGTGCGCGTGGGCGACACCGTCATCGTGCGCCGCGCGGGCGACGTGATCCCTGAAGTCGTCAGCGTGGTGCTGAGCGCCCGCCCGGCCGATGTCGGCGAACCGTTCGACCTCTACCAGCGGCTCGGCGGTCAGTGCCCCGTCTGCGGCTCGGCCATCGTGCGCGAAGAGGGCGAGGCCGACTGGCGCTGCACCGGCGGCCTGTTCTGCGCCGCGCAGCGCAAGCAGGCGCTGCTGCACTACGCCAGCCGCCGGGCGATGGACATCGAGGGCCTGGGCGAAAAGCTGGTCGATCAACTGGTGGACGCGGGCATCGTGCGCGTGCTGCCCGATCTGTACCGGCTCGGCCTGCTCAAACTCGCCGCACTCGACCGCATGGCCGAGAAAAGCGCGGCCAATCTGCTGCAGGCGCTGGAAGCGAGCAAAACCACCACCCTGGCGCGTTTTCTCTACGCCCTGGGCATCCGCCACGTCGGCGAGGCCACGGCCAAAGATCTGGCGCGCCACTTCGGCGGGCTCGACGCCATTCTTGACGCCCCCCTGGAACAGTTGCTCGAAGTGCCCGATGTCGGCCCCGTGGTGGCGCAAAGCATTCGCACCTTCTTCGACCAGCCGCACAACCGCGAAGTGGTGGAACAACTGCGCGCCTGCGGCGTGCATTGGAGTGAGACCGCGCCCGACCGCGACGCCACCAAACCGCTCGCAGGCAAGACGCTGGTGCTCACCGGCACCCTGCCCACCCTGAGCCGGGAGGAAGCCAAGGCCCGCATCGAAGCGGCCGGCGGCAAAGTGGCTGGCTCGGTATCGAAAAAGACCGATTACGTCATCGCCGGCGCCGAGGCGGGAAGCAAACTCACCAAGGCGCAGGAACTCGGCGTAACCGTGCTCGACGAAGCGGAGCTGCTGAAGTTGCTGGCGGAACTCTCGGCGTAGTGCAGTGCGCGCATAGCCGTCGGGCGTCGATTCTGCGGATCACGCTGCCCACCTTCCGGGCCCTCTTGTATAGTGACCAACAAGTCAAAAAGAGCAGAACAGGTATGCCGGGTTTCAGGAATCATTTATACCTGTATTCTTGCGCAGCCCATCGGTCTGGAACCCAGTCTGCAAGCCGCTTCCCCGAGGAAACGCCGGCCAAAATATCCCGCACTAGCCAGATTATTTTGCAGAAATTGCGGGATACATTACCTTATATTTTCGGAGGACTTATGAGCACTGATGGAGTCACTACTGCATTTGAGATGATTCTGGAAGAAATTGACTCAGTAGTGTCTGAGGTCAATTCTCAAGGCGCAGCCTTTCTCCGAAACAACGAGTATCAACATGCCAGGGACGCCATTGCCTCTGGAGAGAAGCTTGCCGGGTTTCGCCGAAAGCTCGAATGCTTGACGAATTCATCGCGGCTTTGTAAACGTGATAACCAACCCACCCAACAACGTGGACCGGTCTAAACCGACGGCCTACCTCGGCCTCGACTTGGGTGGCACCAAGATCGAGGTGGCGGCGCTCGACGGCGATGGGCGGTTTTTGCTGCGCGAGCGGTGCGACACGCCGCAGGGTGACTATGTCGCGACCATCGAGGCCATCGCCGCGCTGGTCGCGGCTGCCGATGGGCAACTCGGCTGCAGGCTGCCGTTGGGCGCAGCGATTCCGGGCTCGGTGTCGCCGGTTTCCGGGCTGATTCGCAATGCCAATTCCACCGTGCTCAATGGCCGCCCGCTGCTGCAAGACCTGCAACGGCGGCTGGATCGACCCGTGCGCCTGCACAACGACGCCAACTGTCTGGCGATCAGCGAGGCTATCGACGGCGCGGGGCAGGGCGCGCGCGTGGTGTTTGCGGTGATTTTGGGCACCGGCTCGGGCGCGGGCATCGCCATCGACGGCGCGGACTGGCTGGGCTGCAATGCGGTGGCGGGGGAGTGGGGCCACAACCCGCTGCCCTGGCCGCGCCTGCCGAGTGCCTGGCGCGAACTGCCGGGGCCGCGCTGTTGGTGCGGTTTGCAGGGCTGCATCGAAACTTGGCTGAGCGGGCCGGGGTTCGTCGCCGATCATTTTGCGCGGCTAGAGCAACTGAGGGGGCAACTGAGTGGACAACAGCAGGCCCAGCAGCGCAGCGCCAAGGAGCTGATTGCGGCTATGCGCGCGGGCGACAACGCCGCGCGGGCGAGTTTCATCCGCTATGCCGACCGGCTGGCCCGGGCGCTGGCGCAGGTCATCAATCTGCTCGACCCGGACGTCATCGTGCTGGGCGGCGGCATGAGCAATGTGGCCGAGCTCTACGACGAAGTGCCGCGCCGTTGGGGCGCCTGGGTGTTTTCCGATACGGTGCGCACCCGGCTGCTACCCGCGCAGCACGGCGATTCTTCCGGGGTGCGCGGGGCGGCCTGGTTGTGGCGCGATCAACCTCAGAGGGTGTG
>DZDA01000062.1 GCA_022730375.1 Thiomonas intermedia | reverse complement strand
CCGCCAGGGGCCTGGGAGGCTCATGAGAAAACTAGGGGGCGCTCAGATTTCGACCTGCGTGCCCAGCTCCACCACGCGGTTGGGCGGAATGCGGAAGTAGTCCGACGCGTCCTGTGCGTTGCGACTCATCCACGAGAACAACACCTCACGCCACAGCGCCATGCCCGGCAGCTTGGACGGAATGATGGTCTGCCGCGCGAGGAAGAAAGAGGTTTCCATGAGCTGAAATTCCAGGCCGTAGAGCCGCTCGCATTCCTTGAGCAGGCGCTGGATGTCGGGCTCGTCCTGGAAGCCCAACTCGACGTGCAGCAGGTAGATGCCTTCTTCCATCGACGTCAGCTTCAACCCCTGATCGGCGGGCACATGCGGCACGTCCATGGTTTGCGCCGATAGAAAAATCACCCGCTCGTGCAGCACCTTGTTGTGTTTGAGGTTGTGCAGCAGCGCGTGCGGCACCGTGGTCGCACTGGGGGTGAGGTAGATGGCCGTGCCTTCCACCCGGGTGGGCGGATAGGTGGACAGGCTGGCGACGAAATCCTGCAGGTTCAGCGCGTGCTCCTCGAGCTGGCGGCGCAGCAGGGTGCGGCCGCGCTTCCAGGTGGCCAGCAGGGTGTAGACCACGGCGCCGAACAGCAGCGGGAACCAGCCGCCGTGATCGATCTTCAGCGCGTTGGACGACAGAAAGGCCAGATCGATCAGCGCGAACAGCCCGAACACCGCATTGGCCCGCGCGGCGCTCCAGCCCCAGCGGTGCTGCGCGATCATCCAGCAGAACGCGGTCGTGACGATCATGGTGATGTTCACCGCGATGCCGTAGGCCGCCGCGAGGTTTTCCGCCGTTTTGAAACTCAGCACCAGCAGAATGACGAAGATCAGCAGCAGCCAGTTGATGAAGGGCACGTAGATCTGCCCCTGATTGCTCTCATTGGTGAACAACACCCGCATGCGCGGCAGATAGCCCAGCTTGATCGCCTGCGTAGTGATGGAGTAAGCGCCGGTGATGACCGCCTGCGAGGCGATGATGGTGGCGGCAGTCGCCAGGGCCAGCAAGGGCCACAGCGCCCACGACGGCGCCAGATAGAAAAAGGGATTTTTGGTGGCTTCAGGGTGCGCCAGCACCAACGCGCCCTGACCAAAATAGTTGAGCACCAGCCCAGGCATCACCAGACCGATCCAGGCGAGCTGAATCGGCTTGCGGCCAAAATGCCCCATGTCGGCATACAGCGCCTCGCCGCCGGTGAGCACCAGAAATACCGCGCCCAGCAAAATGAGCGCCACGCCGGGCTCGCGCACAAACAGCTCGGCGCCGTAATACGGGTTGATCGCCAGCAGCACCGTGGGGTTTTGCACGATCTGCGCCAGTCCCAGCACGCCGATGGCGGTGAACCACAGCAGCATGATGGGGCCAAAGAAGCGCCCGACCAGCGCGGTGCCGTGCTTTTGCACCACGAACAGCCCCACCAGAATGCCCGCGGTGATGGGCACGATCCAGTCATTGAAAATCGGCGTGGCCACACTCAGGCCCTCCATCGCCGAGAGCACCGAAATCGCCGGGGTGATGACGCTGTCGCCGTAAAACATCGACGCCCCGATCAACCCCAAGGTGATGGCCACGGTGCGTCCGCGCGTGCCCTTGGCATAGCGGCGCATGACCAGCGCCATGAGGGCGAGAATGCCGCCCTCGCCGTCGTTATCGGCGCGCAGCACCAGCAGCACATACTTCACCAGCACGATCAGGGTGAGCGCCCAGAAGATGAGCGAAAGCACGCCCAGAATGTTGTCCGGGCTGTAGGGCACGCCGTGATCGGGGCTGAACGCCGTCTGGAAGGCGTACAGCGGGCTGGTGCCGATGTCGCCGTACACCACGCCCAGGGCACCGAGACTGAGTGCCGCCATGCCGGATTTGTGATCGGTCGCGGAATGCGTTTGTGTCTGCATGGGAATTGCGCGAGGCCATGCCCGCGACGCCGGAAGATGCGCGTCGCAGGATAGTTCATTCCTCCCATGTTTCCGCGCGCGGCGCCCCAGCCTGGCCTGCAACTGTTGGTTTTGCGTTGCAGCAATGGTGCCGCTGCCTCGCCAACCCTTGCGCCAGATCAAAACCTTCCCCCTGGCTTTGAGCAAACATTCAATCATTATGATGAATCAATCTCTCGATTTCCAGCCCGAGCTGCTCCAGCGTTTCGACATCTCCGGCCCGCGTTACACCTCCTACCCCACTGCCGACCGCATGCACTCCGGTTTCGGCCCGCGCGATTACGCCGAGGAATTGCGACGCCGCGCCCAGCGCCCGGACGAGCCGGTGTCGCTGTATTTCCACGTGCCGTTCTGCGAGACCCTGTGCTATTACTGCGGTTGCAACAAGATTCCCACCAAGAATCACGGCCGCTCCACGCCCTATCTCGACAGCGTGGAACAGGAGCTGGGGCTGATTGCCGGCATCTTGCAGACCCGTCTGCCCGTCACCCAACTTCACTGGGGCGGCGGCACCCCCACCTTCCTGAATGACGAGGAAGCCGCGCGGCTGATGGCCATGACGCGCCAACATTTCGACCTGCAACCCGGCGGCGAATTCTCTATCGAGATCGACCCGCGCAAGGTGAATGAGGCGCGCGTGGCGCATCTCGCCCAGCTCGGCTTCAACCGCATGAGCGTGGGCGTGCAGGATTTCGCGCCGGAGGTGCAGCAGGCGGTCAATCGCATCCAGAGCGTGGAAGAAACCCGGCTGGTGATCGACGCCGCCCGCGCCAACGGCTTTGGCTCCATCAGCCTCGACCTGATCTACGGCCTGCCCTTCCAGAACCTCGATTCGTTCGCCCGCACCCTCGATCAGGTCATGGAGCTCTCGCCCGACCGGCTCTCGCTCTACAGCTACGCGCATCTGCCCCACATTTTCAAGCCGCAGCGCCGCATCAACAACGAAGACCTGCCCACGGCCGAGGTCAAGCTCGGCCTGCTGGGTCTGGCGATCCGTCGGCTGGAAGACGCGGGTTACGTCTACATCGGCATGGATCACTTCGCCAAGCCGGGCGACGAGCTCGCCCGCGCCCAACGCGAGGGCAAGCTGCACCGCAATTTCCAGGGCTATTCCACGCAGGCCGAACTCGATCTGCTGGCCTTTGGCGTGTCCAGCATTTCCAACGTCGGCAACTGCTACGCGCAGAACGCCAAGACCATCGACGAGTACACCGAGATGCTGGCTTTCGGCAAGCTGCCCACGGCGCGCGGGGTGCATCTCACCCCCGAAGACCACCTGCGCCGCACCGCCATTCAGCGGCTGATGTGCGATTTCCACCTCGATCTGGCCGCGCTGGCCAACGAATTCAAGGTGGACGCCGCCGCCACCTTTGCGCTCGACCTGCAGCGGCTCAAGCCGCTGGAGGAAGCCGGGCTGGTCGTACGCGAAGGCCCGCAAGGTCTGCGCGTCCAGGTCACTCCGCAGGGCCGCCTGCTGGTGCGCGTGGTTGCCATGCAGTTCGATGGCTATCTGCATCAACCGCGCGAGCAACTGTTGCAGCCCCGCTATTCGCGGGTGATCTAAACGCCGGGCCGTCACGCACGGCGGCGAGGTGAGTGCGTGGGCACCGATAATGGAGCGCGCGCACTCACACTCCCAAGTCCATGAATCTGGTCAAGCCCTTGATCGCCCTGCTGGCGATCGTCAATCCGCTGGGCATCATTCCCTTTTTCATTCTGTTCACCGAGAGTTTCTCGCAGGAGCAGAAGAAGCGGACCATCCTCGTCAGTTCGATCTCGGCGTTTCTGGTCATCGCCGTCAGCACGCTGATCGGCGCTGACCTGCTGCATTTCTTCGGCATTTCCATCGCTTCGTTTCAGGTCGGCGGCGGCATGCTGCTGCTCATCAGCGCCATCAGCATGCTCAACGCCAAAACCGGCGCGACCAAATCGACCAGTGACGAGGTGGAAGAAGCCGCCGACCGGGCCAGCGTGGCCGTGGTGCCGCTCACCATCCCCCTGCTCACCGGCCCGGCCACCATCAGCACGGTGATCATCTATGCCAGCAACACGCACCACTGGTGGCAGCACGCGGTGCTGATCGGCTACGGCGTGATCATTGCCGGGGCCGCTGCGCTGTGCTTCATGGCGGCCGAACCCATCGCGCGATTTCTGGGCAAGACCGGCATCAATGTGATGACCCGCTTGATGGGCCTGATCCTCTCGGCGCTCGCGGTGGAAATGATGAGCGACGGCCTGATCAAGCTGTTTCCGGGCCTGGGACGCTAACCCGGATTCTCAGGGTTCGCACCTAGTGCGTGCAGCCCCCAAAATTCGAACAATGCTTCGTATTGCGATTGGGCTCACCCGACGCACCCCAACAAGAGGGACCGAGGAGACAAACGACCTGAAACCCAGGTTGTTTCACGACAACAGCGCTACACAAGATGCAGCGCAAGCAGTACCCCGAAGCACCGTGAACGTTCGTTCCGGTGCTTTTTTACGCTCCGCTCCCCACGCCTGCCCCCATCATGGAATTGATCCTGCTCGGCATTGCCGCATTGTTTGCCGGGTTTGTCGATGCCATCGTCGGCGGCGGTGGTCTGGTGCTCGTACCCGCCCTGTTTGCCGCGTTTCCAGACGCGGCTCCTGCCACGCTGTTTGGCACCAACAAAGGCGGCGCCATCTGGGGCACCTCGGCGTCAATGTGGTCGTATGTGCGCCGGGTGCAGCCGCCTTGGTCCACTGTGGCGCCCGCCACTCTTGCGGCGTTTGTCGGCGCGCTTGGCGGCGCCTGGCTCATCACACTGGTCAAGTCGAGTGATTTTCGGCAGGCCCTGCCTTTCATTCTGCTGGCCGTACTGCTCTACACCCTCAAGCGCAAGGATTTGGGACATCACCACGCCCCTCACTTGTGCGGCGCCGCCGAGCGGGCTCTTGCGGTTGGCGGCGGTCTGCTGATCGGGTTTTACGACGGATTTTTCGGGCCTGGCACGGGCAACTTCTTGATTTTCTTGTTTGTTCGTGGCTTTGGTTTTGATTTTCTCCACGCCTCGGCCAGCGCCAAAGTCGTCAACGTGGCCTGCAATCTGGCGGCCCTGCTGGTGTTCGCCAGTAAAGGCCACGTCATGTGGCAGTATGCCGCACTCATCGCAGTGTGCAATATTGCGGGCAGCCTGCTGGGCACCCGGCTCGCCTTGCGCCGGGGCACCCACTTCGTGCGCGGCGTGTTTCTGCTAGTCGTCGCAGCGCTCATTCTCAAGACGGCGCACGATGCGTTTTTTTGAACTGCCATGAAAAAAGCGCCGCCTGTTGCCAGGGGGCGCTTCATCTGAAAACACGGCACATTGCCGCCAAGCTTATTTTTTCATCGGGCAGGTGTTCATGCCGATGATGGAATACAGCGGGCAGATTTTGAACAGGCCCGTGACCAGCGGCACAATGCCGATCCAGCCCCAAACGCCGATGATGCCCATCAGGCTCAGGCCGATCAGAACGATGCCCACAATAATGCGCAGAATGCGATCGATACCGCCGACGTTGAATTTCATGGTCCACTCCTTGAAAAAAGAATATTGCCATTTGACACCGATTCGTGCGGACGCACAGTGACCTCGGTCACACGCGTTTTACCCCGACACCTCCCCGGCCGCCACTTGGCGCAGCACGGCAGGCTGCAGAATGTCGATCTTCTCCCGCGACAGGCCCACCCACCCGGCGGCCTCGAAGCGCTTGAGCAGGCGCGTGACGATCTCCCGCGCCGTGCCCAAGCGGTCGGCCAGTTGCTGATGGGTACTCTGCAGACGCGGCCCTTGGCCCAGCAGGGCTTGCGCCAGACGTTGATCGAGGCGATGAAAGGCGAGCGCGTCGATCAAGGCAGTCAGGTCGGCCATGCGCGCGGCAAACTGGCCGAGGACGAACTGGCGAAAGGCCGGAGCGCATTGCAGCCAATGCTCGAACAATTCAGGACGGATCATCCACAGCGCCCCATCAGTCTGCATTTCCGCATAGGCCGTGAGTACCTCACCCGAAAATAGGCTGGCCGACGACACCAGGCAGATTTCACCCGGCGTCAGGCGATACATCTCCAGCTGCCGCCCGGATGGCGCCATGCGAAACACGCGCGCCTCGCCAGACAACACCAGCGGGAACCCGCCGCAGTTCGCACCCGGCGCGAAAAGCTGCGTTCCTCGCGGCACCTGCATGACGGTCGCCCCGCCAGCCCATTCCGCCTCCAGCTCAATGGTGGGCACAGTAGTCATCGAGGGATAGAGCTCTTGCAGTTCGCGCAGGGTTTGCATGGAATTGTGGCGATAGATCAAAATAGTGCGGTACGTGAACATGTTTCACGTGAAACAAAGCCCGACCAAGATGCCGCACCGGGTAAACCCGCATAGAATAATCAGGTTGAGGAGACACACAGTGGATTATCCGCGTAACTTTGATGTCGTTGTCATCGGGGGTGGCCATGCCGGCACCGAGGCAGCTCTGGCCGCTGCGCGCATGGGCTGCGCCACCTTGTTGCTGACGCACAATATCGAAACCTTGGGCCAGATGTCATGCAATCCGTCGATAGGCGGCATCGGCAAAGGGCACCTCGTCAAAGAGGTGGACGCGCTGGGCGGCGCGATGGCCGAGGCGACCGACGAAGCCGGCATCCAGTTCCGCATTCTCAACGCCAGCAAAGGCCCTGCGGTGCGCGCCACCCGGGCGCAGGCCGACCGCCTGCTCTACAAGCGCGCCATACGCGGGCGGCTGGAAGACCAGCCCAATCTGTGGCTGTTCCAGCAGGCGGCCGATGATTTGCTGGTGGAATCGACCGGCCAGGGCGAGCGGGTTACGGCCGTGGTCACGCAGACGGGCATCCGCTTTCGTACCCGCACCGTGGTGCTGACCGCTGGGACGTTTCTGGACGGGAAAATTCACATCGGACTCGACCAATACGCCGCTGGGCGCGCGGGCGATCCGCCGTCGCTGCGCTTGTCTGCCCGGCTGAAGGCGCTCGCGCTGCCGCAGGGGCGGCTCAAGACCGGCACGCCGGCACGCATCGACGGCCGCACCATCGACTTTTCCAAGCTGATCGAGCAGCCGGGCGACCTCAACCCGATGCCGGTTTTCAGTTTTCTCGGCTCCGCCGATCAACACCCCGCACAGGTCGCCTGCTGGATCACCCACACCACCGAGCAGACGCACGACATCATTCGTGCCGGGCTCGATCGCAGCCCGATGTTCACCGGAGTGATTGAAGGCGTGGGCCCGCGCTATTGCCCGAGCATCGAAGACAAGATTCACCGCTTTGCCGACAAGTCCTCGCACCAGATTTTTCTCGAACCCGAGGGACTGCAGACCAACGAGTTTTACCCCAATGGCATCTCCACCAGCCTGCCCTTCGATGTGCAAATTGCCATGGTGCACTCGATTCCGGGACTGGAAAACGCCCACCTGCTGCGCCCCGGCTACGCCATCGAGTACGACTACTTCAATCCGATGGCGCTGAAAACCTCACTGGAAACCAAGTCCATCGATGGACTGTTCTTCGCGGGGCAGATCAACGGCACCACCGGCTATGAAGAGGCCGCCGCCCAAGGGCTACTGGCGGGCATCAACGCCGCGTTGCAGGTACAGGGCCGTGAGGCCTGGTGTCCGCGGCGCGATCAGGCGTATCTCGGCGTGCTGGTTGATGATCTGGTGACCAAAGGGGTGAGCGAGCCCTACCGCATGTTCACCAGCCGCGCCGAATACCGGCTCAGTCTGCGCGAAGACAACGCCGATCTGCGCCTGACCGAGATCGGCCGCGAACTCGGCGTGGTGAACGACGCCCGCTGGGATGCGTTCTGCCGCAAGCGTGACGCCATCGAGCGCGAGATTCAACGGCTGCGCACCACATGGGTCACGCCGCAAAGCCTTCCGCCCGAACAGGCTGAAGCGCTGCTGGGCAAATCCATCGAACGCGAATACAACCTTGCCGACCTGCTGCGCCGCCCAGAACTGCGTTACGACACCCTGGCTGCGTTCCCGCACCCCGCTTTTGCCCCGGAATTCCCGCTGGACGAGACCGAGCGCGACCAGGTTGAGATACACCTCAAATACGCCGGCTACATCGAACGCCAGCAAGACGAAGTCGAGCGCGCAGCGCAGCAGGAATCGTTGCGCCTGCCTGCAGATCTCGACTACCGCGAAGTGTCGGGACTGTCCATCGAAGTGCAGCAAAAGCTCAATCAAGCCCGCCCCGAGACGCTCGGTCTGGCCTCGCGTCTGTCTGGCATGACCCCCGCGGCCGTTTCCTTACTGTTGATTCATTTGCGCAAAGGCGTCCTCAAACAGGCGCTCAAGCTGGAAAAGGATGCCCTCGCGTGAGTGTGAGCATCCCCCGCACGGCTGGCGGCTTTTCCCTCGAAGGCTTTTTGCACCAAACTCTGGCCGCCCTCCAGCTTGACTTTACCGAGCGCCAGCGCCAGCAATTGCTCGACTACACCGCCTTGCTGCAACGCTGGAACCGGGTGTTCAACCTCACCGCAGTGCGTGATCTTGAAGGCATGGCCCGGCTGCACTTGGCCGATTGCCTGGCCGCCCTGCCCGCCCTGCAGCGCCTAGGCCCACGGCGCCTGTTGGACGTCGGCTCGGGCGGTGGCCTGCCCGGCATCGTGTTTGCGATCGGCCTGCCTGACACGGAAGTTCATCTGATCGATACGGTGCAAAAGAAATGCGCCTTTCTGCAGCAGACCTGCGGCAGTCTGCAACTCAGGCAGGTCAGCGTCCACCATGCGCGCGTCGAAGCACTAATCGATGCGCGCGGTTTTGATTGCATTACAAGCCGCGCCTTCAGCGATCTGCCCTTGCTGATTCAAAGCACCCGGCACCTGCTTGCCGACGGCGGCCAGTGGTGCGCCATGAAAGGCCAAGCGCCTCAAGATGAAATCACGGCGTTGCCTGCTGATGTGGCCACGCAGATCGAACCCCTGCAGGTGCCTGGACTCGATGCGCAGCGTTGCCTGGTGTGGCTGCGGCCAACGTCTAGCCGCTGATTTCGCGGCCGAGCCATCGGTTCCGGCACAATACAGCCTCGGTTGAGCCAGAAGTCTGTTGGGCTCCTCACTCAGCACCGTTTCACGTGAAACATCCGTTTTCTGGAGAGTCGGCTTGGCGCAGATTTTTTGCATCGCAAACCAAAAAGGTGGCGTCGGCAAGACTACCACCAGTGTCAATCTGGCGGCCGCCCTGGCGAACATCGGCCAGCGCGTTTTGCTGGCCGATATGGACCCGCAGGGCAATGCCACCATGGGTTCTGGCATCGACAAACACGCCCTTGAGGCGTCGGTTTACCAAGTTCTGATCGGGCAGGCCGAACTCACCCAGGCCCGACAACGCAGTGCCAAAGCTGGGTATGACCTTATCGGCGCCAACCGCGAGCTGGCCGGCGCCGAAGTCGAGTTGGTCAGCCTGCCGCAACGAGAACGCCGACTCAAGACCGCGCTCGCCACTGTCGAAGCCGACTACGATTTCATCCTCATCGACAGCCCGCCCGCCCTGGGCCTGCTCACGCTCAACGGCCTTTGCGCGGCGCACGGCGTCATCGTGCCAATGCAATGCGAATACTTCGCGCTGGAAGGGCTGTCTGATCTGGTCAACACCATCAAACAGGTGCACGCCAACCTCAACCGCGATCTGCGCATCATCGGCCTGCTGCGGGTGATGTTCGACCCGCGCATCACCTTGCAGCAACAGGTCAGCGAACAGATCAAAAACCACTTTGGCGACAAAGTGTTCAACACCGTCATTCCGCGCAACGTGCGCCTGGCCGAAGCGCCTAGCTATGGCTTGCCCGGCGTGGTGTTCGACCCAAGCAGCCGCGGCGCCAAAGCCTTCACCGAGTTTGCCCAGGAAATGGTTGACCGCCTGGCCGTGGCCGCATGACCCGCATTCTGCTTCTCCCCGGTTGGCAAGGTTCGAGCGACGGGCACTGGCACCGCCGTTGGGAAAAACTTTACGGCGACACCGTGGTCGAACAGACCGACTGGGACTTTCCGCGCCGTGGCGACTGGATCGCGCGGCTGGAAGACGTCATCCTCGCCCAGTCCGGCCCGGTCGCCCTCGTCGGCCATAGCCTGGGCTGCCACCTGATCGACGCCTGGTCGGCCAGCACGCGCCGTGCCGACCGAGTCGTCTGCGCACTGCTGGTCGCACCGCCCGATATGCATAGCAATGAACTGCCCGCCGCATTGCTCCCCTGGCAACACCCCCTGAGTCAAACGCCGCTACCCTTCCCCGCCACCCTCGCCGCCAGCACCGACGACCCCTATTGCCGCTGGCAGGCCGCGCAACAGCTCGCCCAGCGCTGGGGAGCCCGCTGCGCCAACCTCGGCGACTGTGGGCACGTCAATACCGCGTCCGGCCTGGGCGATTGGCCCCAAGGCCGTCGCCTGCTTGACGCGATGCTGCCGCCCAACCAGCACCCTACCGACCCTTCTTCTGCTTGACAACCCTGCTTGATCCGTCTCACGCTCATGGCAACCAAAAAACCCAAAGGACTCGGCCGCGGCCTCGACGTGCTGCTCGGCCCCTCTGTCGAACTCTCGGAAACCGACGCCGCCGCACTACGCGAACTGCGGCTGGACGATCTCGTACCCGGCCGCTATCAGCCCCGTGCGCAAATGGACGAAGGCGCCCTCTACGAACTGGCGCAGAGCATCAAGGCGCAAGGCGTGATGCAGCCCGTGCTCGTTCGCGCCCTGCCCGATGGCCGCTATGAAATCATCGCCGGCGAGCGCCGCACCCGCGCCGCGCGCCTTGCCGGGCTCGACAGCGTGCCTGCACTGGTGAAAGAGGCCGACGACCGCACCGCCCTGGCCATGGCCCTGATCGAAAACCTCCAGCGCGAAGACCTCAATCCGCTGGAGGAAGCCCGCGGCATCGCCCGGCTTATCGAAGAGTTCGGCCACACCCACGAGCAAGCCGGGCAAGCCGTCGGCCGCTCGCGCACCGCCACCAGCAATCTGCTGCGCCTGCTGCAACTGACCGAGGCCGTACAGACCCTGCTGCTGGCGGGCGATCTCGACATGGGCCACGCCCGTGCGCTGCTGTCGCTGGACAAGGCGCAGCAGGTTCAGGCCGCGCAGCAGATTCTGGCCAAGCGCCTGAGCGTGCGCGAAGCCGAGCGGCTGGTGGCCCGCACCCAGCAAGAGCAGAGCTCGGGCGCCACGCCCAAAAAAGCCAAAGCCGCCAAAGATCAAGACTGGAAGCGGCTGGAGGAAGAACTGTCGGAACGCTTCACCGCCCCGGTTGAAATTCGCAGCAAGGCGGGCCGCAAAGGCCAGCACAGCGGAGAAATCGCCATTCGATTTTCTTCGCTCGACGAGCTTGACGGGCTGCTCGCGCTGCTGCGCGGCGGCGATACCGCCCAACCGTAGAGCTACTGCTGCAGCAATTACTGCAGCGCCGACGACGCGGCAGCAAAGCGGCAGGCCGAATGCGCATCGGCCCGTTCCACTTCGCAGCCCAGCGTCAGCCAGTACGCTGCCAGACGGCGGCAGACGATGCGGAGTTCGGCGCTGAGTTGAGGGTGTTGCTGCAAGGTCTGCAGATTGCGGCCGATTTTCTGCATCGCCGCCAGACTGGGTTTGTCCGCGTAAAACGTCATCAACGCCAGAGTTCCGGCTAACAGCGGCTCGGCGGAATCGAATCGGGTTTTCTGGGTATCCGGCATAAAAAATCGCATGGCTGGCTGATGTGCTGGAGAACTAGTCCACACAAGGCTGGCGAGCAAAGCTGCGAGAAATCAACTACTTGGTCAAAATCAACTTGTCCTGCCGCGTCAGGCGCAGTTGGTAAGTCTGCCCCTGATGGCGAATCTGCACCACGGAGCCCTGCCGGAACAGCTCGCGCGAATGCAGGGTCAACCCCGCGTTCGCACCCGGCTCCAGCGCGGCGACTACGTTCGCAGCTCGCGGCAATTGCCCGCACCGCACCGGGTTCATCGTGACCACTCCATCGCCGCCCACGTCAGCAGCAGCACCACCAACAGACTGAGCCCAAGTTCTGCATATCCCATGATCGATCTCCCAGGTCAGGTCGGCCCGGAATCTGACCAACCGAGGCGAGACGCTTTGCGCCATCGCCTTGGGGTCATCTTATTGCGAATGGTTCTTATTTGCACGAATGCCCTCATGCTTCAGAGGGAAAAGCGGAGCAGAGGCTTAGGGTCTGTTCACGCTATTTACGCCCCCGCGCCGGGGGTCTGGGCGGAGGCAATGCGAGGCGCAGGGCGCGCCGTGGTGTGTTGCACCACAAGCGGACTGCAACGTGGCAGTGCGCCGCCCAGACCCCCGGCCCGAAGGGTTGCCCCCAGGCGGGGCGTCTGCGGTGTTGTCGGTGTGAGGCAAGGCGACCAGCCTTGCCTCACACCTCCGCCTTGCATCCCTCCCCGTCTGGGGGCAACGCGGGGGCGCAAATAGCGTGAACAGACCCTAGCCGCAATGCAGCTCGGTGCGATTGCGCCCGGCCTGTTTAGCACGATACATCGCCTGGTCGGCCATCGACAACACCCGGTCGATGCTCTGAACCGGAGCGTCGCATCCCGCGATGCCCAGACTCAGGCTCAAACGCACCACCCCGGCCGAGGTCTGGAACGGATGCGTCGCCACAAACTCGCGCACACGCTCCGCCACCTCCAAGGCCTGCGCCGCACGCGTATGCGCGAGCAGAATGCAGAACTCCTCGCCGCCCATGCGAGCGAACACATCGCCCTCGCGTAAGAGCGACAGCACCACCTGGGCAAACTCCACCAGCACTTCGTCACCGACCGGGTGGCCGTAGCGGTCATTGACCTGCTTGAAATGGTCGAGATCGATCAGCATGATGCACGGCCCTGGCTCCCCTGAGGGCCTCGTCCGCATGGCGTGCTCGACCATGGCGAAAAAACCGCGCCGGTTCTGCAGCCCGGTCAACGGGTCGGTGTAGGCCAGCGCGCGCAATTGCTGTTCAAGGTGCTTCTGCGCTGAAATTTCCACCATGCCCGTGACGATGCAGTCCTCCCCGGCAAAGCGCAGCGGGCGCATGGACAAGAGCGCATCCACACCGTGCCCTTCGACCGTCTTCAGCCGCACTTCGGTCTGACGCACCGCGCCTTCGGCTTGCAGACGCTCCAGCAACTGCAGGCGCTGCGCCGGATCTTCGTAAAAATCGGTCGTGAACACGTCGCCGTGCGAGAGATCATGCGGGTCGAACAGCACCTTCACCGCCGCGTTGTAACGCAACACCCGGGAATCCGCCACACGCACCAGCACCAGCGGCATCGGCGAGGCGTCGAACAGGCGTTCGAGGTTTTCCTCGCTCTGCTCGGCGTGCTGGCGCGCCTGCTGGGCCGCCTGCGCCTCCTGTTCGAGGCGGCGTCGGTCCAGCCAAGCCAACCGCATGCCCCGGCTGAGCGACACCGCAATCTGCCATCCGGCCACGTTGGCAAAGCCGAACAGCACAACCGCAATACTGACGTATTTGGCGTCAAAATGCAGCGACGTCCAGACAACGAACGCGAACAGTACGGTAAAAACCCCGCCCACCCACATCGCCTCGCGTCGCATCACGGGCACATAGGCATAGCCGGCAAAGATCAGCGCCAGCGCCGAGATCGAGTGATAGTCTGCGCTGCCGCCATAGGCCAGCACCACCAGCAGGAACAGCCCCATGATGCTCAGCTCGAAGCCGAGCAACGCGGTCGCCACACGGCGCACATCCGGCGCATCCTTGGCCCGACCCGCCCGCGCCAGCCACAGGCCCCAGGCCAGAACGCCAAACCGCGCGGCCAGCAAGCTCCAGTACACCACCGTTGGGCCAAGCACGGAAAGGTCGGTAAAAGTGGCGAAAAGAAAGGCCAAGGAGCCGTAAAGCCCGATCTTCCGCACTCGCTGGCCGATCACGCCCCATTCCGCGCGAATGAAAACCTCGTCCTGCTGACGGTCAGAGAAAAGCCCATCCCTCCCGATGTGGCAGGACGGATCCGCTTCACCGGGGGGCGCAACCGCATGCAAAGAGTCGGACATGGAGAAATCGGCAGCTCAACCAAACTCTCATCGTATTGCCCAGGCCACAATTCGCAAACCTCGCCCTCCAAACAGGGGTGGAATATTTCACGAAAACGGCCTGAGTAAAAAAAAACCGTCCTCAAGACCCTCCTAAGATGCCCTGACCAGCAGAAAATTCTGACCATTCCGCGCCCCACTCCCTTTCCTGCATGTCAACCACGCTCTTGAGCCATCCCCCTGACGACGCCGCAACGCCCCGAGTATGCGATGAGCGCTGGCCCTTGAGCCAAACCCAGCAGGACATTCTGCTGCGCCAGGAGCTGCTCGGCAGCGCCATCTACAACATCGGCCTGACCGTGACCATCGACGGCGCACTCGACGTGCTCGTGCTGCAGCGCGCCATTCAGGAAGTCGCCGCCGCCGAACCCATGCTGCGCGCCCGCGTGGTCGAGAC
>DZDA01000061.1:4981-14497 GCA_022730375.1 Thiomonas intermedia | reverse complement strand
GCCGCTTGTTGCCGCTTGTTGCCGCCCGGTCGAATTGTCTCCGTCTGCTTTACAGTGTGGTTCGATACAAGCACTACACCTGAGCGCAGCTTTTCGCGCGTTTCCCCATGATCTCTGTCGCCTGGCGCATCTCCCTCATCCTGCTGCTGGTTCTGCTGGCCGCAGGGGTTGGGGCTCTGATCGACGGGCGCCCTGGCGCCATGGCGGCGGCGCTGCTGGTGCTCATTGGTGCGGTGGCGCGTGATTCACTCGCGCTGTCGCGCTTGATCCGCTGGCTCAAGGCGCCCGAAGCGACTCCGGTGCCGAATGGCTCTGGCGCCTGGGCCGAAGTGTTCTATCGGGCATCGCGTCAATTGCGATTGTGGACGGGACGTCTGGGTTACGAGGAGTCCAAGCTGCACCGCTTCATCGAGGCGCTGCAGGTCTCGCCCAACGGGGTGATTCTGCTCGATGAAAACAACCAGATCGACTGGTGCAACGCCACGGCGGCGCAGCACTTCGGTCTGGACGCGCAGCGCGATCTGCGCCAACATGCGGTGCACCTGATTCGCAACCCTGAGTTTGTCGCTTATCTGCAGGAGGCGCATTTTCACGAGCCCTTGCACATGCACCGCGCAGGTTCGCGGGCGCAGTTCACGCTGAGCGTACAGGTCTTTCCCTATGGCGATCAGCAGAAACTGCTGCTGTCGCAGGACATTACGCAGCTTGAGCGCACCGAATCGATGCGCCGTGATTTCGTGGCCAATGTGTCGCATGAAATCAAAACCCCGCTGACCGTGTTGGGCGGGTTCGTCGAAACCATGCGCGACATGCCGCTCGACGAAACCCAGCGCCTGCGCGTGCTCGACATGATGCAGACCCAGTCTGACCGCATGCGGCATCTGGTGGACGATCTGCTCGCGCTGGCACGGCTGGAGGGCGATCCCTATCCTCCCGCCGAAATGGTCATCGACATGCCGTCAATGATGACGCAGTACCAGAGCGAGGCGCTGGCGCTGTCCGGCGGAAGGCATCAGATCAAGATGGAAGTGCGCACCAATCTGTGGGTGCGCGGTAGTCCGCAGGAACTGCATTCCGCGCTCTCCAATCTGGTCAGCAACGCGGTGCGCTACACCCCGGACGGCGGCGCCATCAGCCTGGCATGGGACGCCGTTTTGGTGGACGGCCAGCCCCGCTACGCAGAATTCAGCGTGAGCGACACCGGTATTGGCATTGCCGCGGAGCACATTCCGCGGCTGACCGAGCGCTTCTACCGCGTCGATCGTGGACGTTCGCGCGAGTCTGGCGGTACCGGGCTAGGGCTGGCTATCGCCAAGCATGTGCTGCTGCGCCACCAGGCCGAACTGCTGGTGCACAGCACGCCCGGCAAGGGCAGCCGGTTTGTGGTGCGTTTCCCGGCCGCGCGGCTGGCCCCCGCGGGCACGCCCTCTGCCGGAAGCGCCGCGGAAGTTTCACCTAAAGAGGGCGTGCTCAAAGCCGCCTGAAACGCCGCATTAATTTTTGCGTTCCAGCCGCGAGTGCATCAGCACCTGATGGCAGCTCAGACGGCTGCGTGAGCCGCGCGGGCGGTGGTAATTGCCCTCGCTGTCCATCTCCCAGGCGTTGCCCGGGTGTTGCCACTGCATGCGCAGACCTTCGCGTATGACCTGTGCCTTGATCTTGTTGTCGAGCAAGGGCACGGCGATCTCGACCCGGCGAAGCAGATTGCGCTCCATCCAGTCGGCCGAGGAGATATAGACCTCGGCTTCGCCGCCGTTATGGAAGTAGAACACCCGTGAATGTTCGAGAAAGCGGCCTATGGTCGAGCGCACCCGAATGTTGTCCGACAGGCCCTCCACGCCAGGGCGCAGCATGCAGGCGCCGCGCACCAGCAGTCGCACTTCCACACCCGCCTGTGACGCGGCATAAAGCGCCTCGATCACCGTGGGTTCGAGCAGCGCATTGATCCGCGCCCAGACGCGCGCGGGCTTGCCGCTGCGCGCGTGGTCGGCTTCGCGCGCGATGGCGGCCAGCACATTGGCGTGCAGGGTGAACGGAGCCTGCCACAGCCGCCTGAGTTCCTGCGCCTGGCTGGAGCCGGTGATTTGCAGAAACACGCGACGCGCGTCTTCGCAGATTTCCGGGTTGGCGGTCATCAGGCCGAAGTCGGTGTAAAGCCGCGCGGTGCGGGCGTGATAGTTGCCGGTGCCCAGATGCGCGTACATGCGCAGCACCTTGCGGCCGGTGCCTTCGGCGGCTTCCCGGCGGACGATGAGCAGCATCTTGGCATGGCACTTGAAGCCAACGACGCCAAAGACCACATGCGCGCCCGCCGCCTCCAGCCGCGATGACCAGTTGATATTGGTTTCTTCGTCCAGCCGCGCCATCAGTTCCAGCACCACGGTGACTTCCTTGCCGTTACGCGCCGCTTCGATGAGGGCATCCATCAGCTCGGAATTGCCGCCGGTGCGGTAGATGGTCTGCTTGATGGCGACCACGAACGGATCGCGCGCGGCCGTCTTCACCAGATCGACCACGGGGGCGAAGGCATCGTAGGGATGGTGCAGCAGGATGTCGCGGGCCCGGATGCGGTCGAAGATCTCGGTATCCACGCCGGGCCAGTCTCGCGGCAGGGCGGGCAGGTAGGGGCTGAACAGCAGTTGCGGCTCGTTGACGTGTTCAAGAATTTCCTGCAGTCGCACCAGGTTCACCGGGCCGTCCACCCGGTAGCAGTCTTGCGGCAGGACATTGTTTTCGCGCAGCAGGCGGTCGATGACCGCGTGCGGGCAATCGGCCGCCACTTCCAGCCGCACCGCGTCGCCAAAGTGCCGGGCGCGCAGTTCGCCTTGCAGGGCGGCGCGCAGATTGGTGATGTCGTCGTCGTCGATGAACAGTTCGCTGTTGCGGGTGACGCGAAACTGATGCACGCCGAGCACTTCGAGGCCCGGGAACAGTTGCCCGGCAAATGCCTGCATGCACGACGACAGCAGCATGAATCCGTAACGCGCGTCGCACAGCTCCGGCGGCATGGGCACGACCCGGGGCAAGGTGCGCGGGGTTTGCACCACGCCCAGTTCGATATTGCGGCCGAAGGCGTCGGTGCCGCCGAGCTGCACGGCAAACACCAGGTTCTTGTTGATGACGCGGGGGAAGGGATGCGCCGGATCGAGGCCGATCGGCGTGAGCAGGGGCGAGACTTCGGTCTCGAAATAATGCTGCGCCCAGGCGCGCTGCGCATCGGTCCAGTCGGACAGGCGGTACAGGCGGATGCCCTGCTTGTCGAGCGCCGGCAGCACGGCCTGTTGCAGCACGCGGTACTGGTCGGCAATCAGGGCGTGGGCGCGTTCGGAAATCTCGGCCAGGGCATCGCGCACCCGCATGCCGTCGGGCGTGTGCGAGGCCGGATCGGCCTCCAGCATGTCTTGCAGGGTGGCGACGCGGGTTTCAAAAAACTCGTCCATATTGCTCGACACAATGCTGAGAAAACGCAGCCGTTCGAGCAGGGGATTAGTGTCGTCGAGCGCCTGAAACAGCACGCGGCGATTGAATTCGAGGGTGCCCAGCTCACGATTGAGCAGGCGAGGCGCGGTGGTGGGATGGGACATGAAGGGTTCGGGCGGAGAAGCAACTGGCATTTTGCCAGTGCCGGGAACAAACCGAGCGAGAATGACGGCTTCGGATGAAATCTTGATGACATTTTTCAAAAACCTGTCATCAAACCAACGTTCAATTGCTGCTTATGCCCACCCTGCTCAATCAACACCTTGCCGCGGTCGATCTTGGATCGAATAGCTTTCGCATGCTCATCGGACGGGCGCAGGACAGCGCGGCGGGGGTGCAGGTCTATGCCATCGACTCATTGCGCGAGCCGGTACGTCTGGCGGCGGGGCTGGACGACAAGAAGTATCTGTCGGAAGCCGCGCAGCAGATCGCGCTGCAAACCCTGCAGCGCTTCGGCGAGCGCCTGCGCCAGTTTCACCCGGACCGGGTGCGGGCCGTGGCCACCAACACGGTGCGCGTGGCCAAGAATGCGCCGCAGTTTCTGCAGCGCGCTCAGGCGGCGCTGGGGTTTCCGATCGAGGTCATCGCCGGGCGCGAAGAGGCGCGGCTGGTCTATATCGGTGCGGCGCATTCGGTCTCGGTGGTGCAGGGCAAGCGCCTGGTGGTCGACATCGGCGGGGGCTCGACCGAGTTCATCATCGGCCAGGCCTATGAGCCGGGCATGATGGAGTCGCTTTACATCGGCTGCGTGTCGATGAGCCAGCGCTTCTTTCCGGGCAATCAGGTCGACGAGACCACCATGCGCGCGGCCGAGATTGCGGCGCGCAAGGAAATCCAGATCATCGCCGCCGACTTCAAGCGCAATGGCTGGAACCATGCGGTGGGTTCCAGCGGTACGGCGCGCGCCCTGGCCGACATGATCGGCGGCAGCGGCTTCAACCCGCCTGACCAGCCGGGCGACATCACCCTGCAAGGGCTGCGCGAACTGCGTCGCACCTTCGTGCGGGCGGGCAATCTCAACAAGCTGCGCATGGAGGGGCTCAAACCCGACCGCGTGCCGGTGGCGGCCGGCGGGCTGGCCATCATGCTGGGCGTCTTCGAGGAGCTGGGCATTCAGTCCATGGAAGTGACGGATGCCGCGCTGCGCCTGGGCGTGCTCTACGACCTGCTCGGCCGCGAGCAATCGCAAGACATGCGCGAAATCACGGCCCTGCAGTTCACTCAGCGCTACGGTGCCGACGCCCTACAGGCGCAACGGGTCTCGGAGCTGGCGCTGCGGCTCTACGCGCAATTGCGCCCCAATGCCACCGAGGCCGATCACCGTCTGCTGCGCTGGGCCGGGCAATTGCACGAAATCGGCCTGTCGATTTCGCACAGCGCCTATCACAAGCATTCGGCCTATATCGCGGCCAACGCCGACATGCCGGGTTTCTCGCGCGGTGAGCAGGCCGCGCTGGCGCAACTGGTGTTGACCCACACCGGCAAGCTGAAAAAACTCAGCGCCACCGATCTGGAAAACATTGATCTCGACGCCGTCATGGCGCTGCGTCTGGCGGTCATTCTGGCGCGCAACCGCACGGCGGTTGATATCGATGGACTGCATCTGCGTTACCAGCCGACCGGAGTGAAACTCTCGGGCCTGCGGCCGCCGCTCGATATCGTCGCCCCGGAGCCCTGGCTCAAAAGCAATCCACTGACCGAATACAGCCTGCGGCAAGAGGCCGCCGAGTGGGCGCGGCTGAACTGGAACGTCGCGTTACAAAGTCCTTCTTGATTGCGTCATGCCTGCCGCGTAATGTTTGAGCAGAAGCTGCGTTGAATGGCGCGGATCTACAAACAAGGAGCACGCGATGCAGATCATTCTCACGCGGCATGGTGAAGTTGAAGGCATTCATCCCGAGCGTTTTCGCGGGCGTATGGAACTGGCGCTGACCGCACTCGGTCGCCAGCAGGCCAAGGCGGTGGCGCAGCGCATTGCTGCCGAGTTTTCTCCGCAGGCGGTTTACACCAGCCCGATGGGGCGCTGCCGCGAAACCGGCGCTGACATTGCCGCAGCCTGCGGCCTGAGCGCGCAGGTGCTCGAAGGGGTGAACGATCTCGACTACGGCGAGTGGCAGTGGAAGACGCACGAGGAGGTGAAGGCAGCGCATCCGCAGACCTACGCCTTGTGGAAAAGCGCGCCGCAGTGGGTGCGCTTTCCCGGCGGCGAATCGCTGCAGGACTTGGCGCTGCGCACTGCCGACGGCCTGAGGGCGCTGTTGCAGCGTCATGCCGAACACACCGTGGTGCTGGTCGGGCACGACAGCGTCAACCGCGCGCTGCTGCTGCACGCGCTCGATCTGCCGCTATCCGGCTACTGGCGCATCACGCAAAAGCCTTGCTGCCTCAACCTGTTCAGCGTGGATGCACAAGGCAAGGTCGCGCTGCAACTCGTCAACGACACCACGCATCTGCGAGGATTGGCATGAAATCTGGGGGCGATCCGCAGTGCCCGTTTTGCCAGGACATGCCCTGGGTGCTGCACAACGAACTGGGCTATGCGGTGTATGACCGCATGCCAGTCAACCCGGGGCATCTGCTGCTCATTCCCTTTCGTCATGTGGCCGACTGGTTCGACTGCACCCCGCAGGAGCAGCAGGCGCTGCTCGAGCTGGCGGCTACGGGGCGTGACCTGCTGCTGCGCGAGCATCGGCCGGATGGTTTCAATCTGGGCGTGAACTGCGGCCGCGCGGCCGGGCAGAGCATCTTCCATGTGCATCTGCACCTCATCCCACGATACGACGGCGACATGGCCGAGCCGCTGGGCGGCGTTCGCGGCGTGATTCCGGCGCGGCAGAAGTATTGAACCCATCTCGCTGTTGGCGCGATTGCATTTCGACGCAATCTTGAGTGTCTCGGACGTTGACCCTGCGCATTTCATGGCCTAAATTCAAATCAACAAACGGCGATGGAGTTCGCCGTTCAATTGCCTCATTAGGGGTTTCGCCCCAGGCTGATGACTCCTACCCATGTTTCGGTTGACCGGCTGCCCGTGCAGCGGGCGCCGCCTTCAGGGAGGAGTTGCGGATGTTTACATCCCCATTGATCCGTAATGTCTTGCCGCAGGCGCAAGACGGGGCTTCAGCCCAGCGACTTCGGTCAGCGCAAAAACAACTCATGCTCCCGCTTTGTTCACAGTGCCTGTGTCTGCAGGTGCGTTTGTTCGTGCTTGCCAACATCTGAAAGGAGTTCCGTATGTCTTCGATCTCATCCTCTCTTCTTGGCCGGGTTGACGCGCGCCTGTCCCATCTTCCGCTGTCGTGCAGTGTGGTGCTGCCGGGCGGGCAGCGCGTGGGCCCGAGCAATGCGCAAATCGAAATGCGCCTGCGCGACAAGCGGGCGCTATGGCACATCACCACCGGGCAAATCGGCAAACTGGCTGAAGACTATGTCGAGGGGATGGTGGACATTCTGGGCAATCTGCGCGACCTCATGCGCATCGCTCCGGTACTGCTCGACGACGACCCGCGCAACGAGCCTTCGGCCGCCACCGCGCGGATGTGGCACGGTCTGCGCCGCACCCTGTGGGAGCACAGCCACCACAGCCGCGAAAAGGACGCCGCGCAGATCCAGAGCCATTACGACGTGTCTGACGATTTTTATGCGCTGTGGCTCGATCCGCGACGGGTGTATTCCTGCGCCTATTTCGCCGAGCCGTCGATGACCCTGGCGCAGGCGCAGGAAGCCAAGCTCGATCACATCTGCACCAAACTCATGCTCAAGCCGGGCGAGCGCTTCATCGACATCGGCGCAGGGTGGGGCGGGCTGCTGCTGTGGGCCGCCGAGCACTATGGCGTGGACGCTACCGGCATCACCCTGTCGAAGAATCAGTACAACCATGTGAACCGGCTGATCGTCGAAAAAGGCTTGCAGGGACGGGTGCGCATGCTGCTGCAGGACTACCGCGATGTCGATGAAGCGCAGCCCTTCGACAAGGTGGCTTCGGTGGGCATGTGCGAACACGTCGGTCGTCCGAATCTGCCGCTGTATTTCAGCAAAATCCGCCGTCTGCTCAAGCCGGGCGGGCTGGTGATGAACCACGGCATTACCGCGGGCGGGGTGGACAACAGCCAGCTCGCCGGCGGCATCGGCGACTTCATCGAGAAATACATCTTTCCCGGCGGGCAGCTGGTGCATGTCAGCGTGATGGCCGAGACCATGACCCGTGGCGGCCTGGAGCCGCTGGATTTTGAGTGCCTGCGGCCGCATTACGCCAAAACGCTGTGGTACTGGGTCGATGCGCTCGAAGGCCATCTCGACGAAGCCCGCCGCGTGCTGGGCGAGCACGCGGAGAAGACCTTGCGCGCTTACCGCCTGTACCTCGCGGGGTCGGCGATGGGCTTTGAGCAGGGATGGATTTCGCTGTTCCAGATTCTCGGCAGCCATGCGAATGGCGTAGTGGAAGACCGCGTCGATTGCGACCGCGTGCTGCGGGCCCGGCAGTCCGAGTATCCGTTCAACCGCAGCTACCAGTATGCGGGCAAGGCAAGCGCAGGCTCGGTAGGCGCGGAAAAACCGCAAGTCGTTGCGGCGCCGGCCGAAGCGCAGACGGCGTAGTTGCGCGTAATTTTGCGAGTGCGGCGACACGGTTTCGCGCCGCCGATGTCCACCCTTCAAGGAGAAGCTATGCCTAGTTCAAATCAACTGATTTCTTCGATTCGCGCACAGGAAATTCTCGATTCCCGCGGCACGCCGACCGTCAAGGCCACGATCACGCTGCAGTCGGGGGTGCGCGCCTCGGCGGCGGTACCTTCGGGGGCTTCCACCGGCAGCAATGAGGCGGTGGAACTGCGCGACGGCGACCCGAAGCGCTATTTCGGCAAAGGGGTACGCAAGGTGATTGCCCATATCGAGGGCGAAATTGCCGAGGCGTTCAAAGGGGGCGACGTGTGCGATCAGGCCGCGATCGACGCGGCGCTCATCGCGCTCGACGGCACGCCCAACAAGTCGCGTCTGGGCGCCAATGCACTGCTGGCGGTGAGCATGGCCGCAGCCCGCGCTGCCGCGCTGGTGCGCGGTGAGCCGCTGCATCGCACCTTATGCGAGAAGCCGTCGAACCTGCTGCCCATGCCCATGTTCAACGTGCTCAATGGCGGTCTGCACGCACCGGGCAGCAGTCTGGACTTCCAGGAGTTCATGCTCGTGCCGCTGGGCGCGCCGAGTTTCAGCGAAGCCGTGCGCTATGCCGCCGAGACCTATCACGCCATCAAGGAGTTGCTGATCGCGCAGGGGCATTCCACCGCGGTGGGCGACGAGGGCGGCTTCGCGCCCAAGCTGATGGGCGGCAATCAGGCGGCCTGCGAGCTGATGGTTCGCGGTATGGAGCGCGCGGGCTATAGGCCGGGAGAAGATCTCGCCATTGCGCTCGACCCGGCCTCGACCTCGTTCTATAAAAATGGCCGCTACCACCTGAGCCGCAGCGGCAATCAGGTGCTCGATAGTCAGGAGATGGTCGAGCTGTATCAGGGCTGGCTCAACGTCTTTCCCATTGTCTCGATTGAAGACGGCCATGCCGAGGACGACTGGGCCGGCTTTGCTGCGATGACGCGGCAACTCGGCGGTCAGATTCAGATCGTCGGCGACGACAACTTCGTCACCAATACCCGCATCATCCAGCGCGGCATCGACGAAGGTACGGCCAATGCCTCGCTCATCAAGCTCAACCAGATCGGCACGGTGAGCGAAACCATTGCCGCGGTGCGCCTGTGTCAGAAAGTGGGCTGGGGTTCGGTGATGTCGCACCGCAGCGGTGAGACCGAAGACGCCTTCCTCTCCGACTTTGCGGTGGCCGTGGGCGCGGGACAGATGAAGTCAGGCGCAACGGCGCGCAGCGAGCGGCTGGCCAAGTACAACCGGCTGATGGAGATTGAGGCCGAACTGGGTGATCGGGCCGAGTTCGTCAACCCCTACCGTTGAGGCCTGGCATGACGGGTGCGCCGGGGTTTCACAGCATCGTCCATCCCACGCCGGAGCAGGAGGCCGCGCAGTCTCGCCCCG
>DZDA01000061.1:0-4881 GCA_022730375.1 Thiomonas intermedia | reverse complement strand
TTTCACAGCATCGTCCATCCCACGCCGGAGCAGGAGGCCGCGCAGTCTCGCCCCGCGCAGTCTCTTCCCAATCTGCGCGATGTGTTTCACGACCTGTTCTTAGAGGCGATTTTCATGGGGGCTTACGGCAGCTTTGCCCCGCGCGAAAAACCGTCGCTCTATGTGGTCAATCAGGCGGATGACGAAGCGCCGTATCGCGCCGAGGTGCTGGCTTTGCTGCAGGCGCTGTTCGGCACGCCCTTGCATGAGCTGAGCGTGGTGCAGTACCGTCAGGCCGCGCTGCGCGACCTGAAACAGGCGCCGCTGCTCAAGGGCATGCGGGCGTTTCAGCGCGGTATGCAAGATCTGCGCGCCTCGCTGCGTCGCGCAGAAAAGGCGGATTACGCCGCCGAGGGACAGCGCTGGTTTGTGGACGCCGCCTTGATTTACGGCCATGCGCTGCAAGCCCTGCATCAGACGCTGGCCGGTGCGGAGCTGCAGTCGCAGGCGCTGCAATCCTTGCACGATCATGTCGCCGACTTGCTGGCCTCGCCCGCACATACCGCGCGCATGAAAGAAGCGCAGGCTTTGATCGAAGCGCTGGCGCAGGTGCGCTACGCCTTTCGCGTGGACGGCACCGCTGTCACCGTGCTGCAAGACCCGCAGGAGCCAGACTACAGCGCCACCATCGCCGACACCTTCGCGCGCTTCCGCCAAGGCGAGGTGAAAGACTACCGTGTGCAGTTCAACCCGGCTTTCCGCTTGAACCATGTGGAAGGGCAGATCCTCGACCGTGTCGCCCTGCTGCACCCGGAGGTGTTCGAGCGACTGGCGCAGTTTCGCCGCGCGCAGGAAGGGTTTGCCGAGGCCAGCATCGTGCGTCTGGACCGCGAGCTGGCTTGGTATTTGTCGTGGATCGATTACACCCAGCGCCTCGAGCGCGCCGGACTGCCGCTGTGCTTTCCCACCCTCAACCTCGAACAGGGCCATATCGACGCCCGCGAGGCCTATGACATGGCGCTGGCCTGGCTATGTCTCGATGCCCAGAAGCCGGTGGTGTGCAACGACATGGCGCTGCAGGGCGACGAACGCATGATGGTCGTCACCGGCCCCAACCACGGCGGCAAGACCACGCTGGCGCGCACCTTCGGCCAGTTGCACCACATCGCCTCGCTGGGTTTGACCGTGGCCGCCCGCAGCGCCAGCCTGTTGCTGCCCGACCAGATGTTCACCCACTTCGAGCGGGTCGAAGACATCAGCACCCAACGCGGCAAGCTGCAGGATGATCTGGTGCGCATGCACCGCATTCTGGCCGCAGCCACGCCGCACAGCCTGGTGCTGATGAACGAGATCTTCTCGTCCACCACGCTCGATGACGCGCTCTGGCTGGCGCGGCACATCATGGCGCGGCTCTCGGCCATTGGCGCGGCCTGCGTGTTCGTCACCTTTCTCGACGAACTCTCCACTTTCGATGCGCACACCGTGAGCATGGTCGGCACGGTTGATGCACAAGACCCCACCCTGCGCACGTTCAAAGTGGTGCGACGCGCCGCCGATGGCAAGTCTTACGCGTTGGCGCTGGCGCAGAAATTCGGCGTCACCCGGCAGCAACTGCTTGAGCGTATTTCCCCATGAAAGCCCATCTGCTGTTTCCTGATCGCGACTTCGATCCCAAGGCCGATCCGCCGCCGCAATGGTCCGAGCTGGCGCAAGACCTGGAGGTCGATACCCTGCTGGGCGCCATGACCGAGGGCGACGCGTTTTTGCTCGATGTGGCGGCACGCACCCTCATGGCCGCCAGCGGCGCAGGTGATGCCCGCGTCATCGCCTACCGGCAGGCGGCATTGCAGGACGCGCTCGATCATGCCGAACAGGTGAGGGCGCTCTACGCCCTGGTGGTCGAAGCCATCGACAGCCGCAAGAAGCATCTGTTCGGTCTGGGGCTGTTCGGGCGCTATCCAAGTTTCAATCTGCGCGGCGCGGTCGAACTGCTGCAGACCTTTGTGCAATACCTGCGCCGTCTGCGTCAGCAGGCCGACGCGCTGAGCGGCAGCTTCCGCTCCGAGGCCTTTGGCACGCTGTTCGAAAGCCTCAAGCGCGACATCAGCGATGACTATTTCGACACCGTGCAGGAGCATCTGGAGACGCTGCGATTCCGGCATGGCGTGCTGCTCAGCTCGGGTCTTGGCCCGGGCAATGCGGGCAGCGGCTACGTGCTGCATGCGGGCAACGGCAGCCGTGCCGGCTGGCTGGCGCGGCTGCTGCACCAGGCTCCGCCGCAATACACCTTCCGCCTGGCCGAGCGCGACGAGGCGGGCGCGCAGGCGCTGTCTGAACTGGTGGATCGCGGCATCAACGACGTGGCCAACGCCATGGCGCAGGCCACCGATCATGTGCTGAGTTTCTTTGAGCTGCTGCGGGCTGAACTGGGCTTTTACGTCGCCTGCCTCAATCTGCAACAGCGGCTGGCGGCGCTGGACGTGCCGGTGTGCATCCCCACGTTCAAGCCGATCGGCGCCTTGCAATTGCGCGTGCAGGGGCTGCGCGATCCCACCCTGGCACTCACCCTGCAACGCGCCCCGGTGGGCAATACGCTCGATGCAAACGGCAAGAACCTGATCGCCGTGACCGGAGCGAACCAGGGCGGCAAGTCCACCTTTCTGCGCTCCGTCGGGCTGGCTCAGCTCATGCTGCATGCGGGCCTGTTCGTGGCGGCCGAGTCGTATGACGGCGAGCTGGCCAGCGGTCTGTTCAGCCACTACAAGCGCGAGGAGGATGCCGGCATGCAGGGCGGCAAGCTCGACGAAGAGCTCGACCGCATGAGCGTGATTGCCGACCAGATACGTCCTGGCGCGCTGTGGCTGTCGAACGAATCGTTCGCCTCGACCAACGAGCGCGAAGGCTCGGAACTGCTGCTGCAGGGGGTCGATGCGCTGCGCCAGCGCGACATCAAGGTGGCGCTGGTCACGCACCTGTTCGACGCGGCCCTGCGCCTGCAGGCGCAGGATGCGGACCGCGTGCGCATGCTGCGCGCCGAGCGCCGCGACGACGGCAGCCGCAGCTTCCGGCTCGAAGCGGGCGATGCGTTGCAGACCAGCTTCGGCGCCGATTTGTACGCCGAGGTGTTCGGTGCGGACGCGTCGTGAGCCGCCCCTATCTCAGACCGGCGATGAACACATCCACCACCAGCACCGTGATCAGGAGCACAAACAGGCGCAGCGCCCAGAATGCCAGCGTCCAGCCGCGCGACAGCGCCATGCGCGGCAGTGGCTGCGAGGCGTTGGCTTCGAGCTGATCAGGCTCCAGGCCGTCGATCAGCTCTGCCTCGTCGTGCGCTTCGGTGCGGTGCAGATGCGGGGTGTGCATGTCAATGTCCGGGGTGCAGGGTGGCGAGAAAGGCCACCACGGCATAGGCCGAACCAGCCACCGCGATGATGAGCGTGATGGCGATGCCCAGCGCATTACTGCGCCAGGAGTTGACGTGGCGGCCCATCAGCGCGCGGTCGTTGACCATCACCAGCAGGAACACCAGTGCCGGTGGCATCAGCACCGTGGCCAGCAGATTGGCGTTGAGGGTGATGGCCAGCAGCGGCATCTGCGGAATCAGCACAATGAGCCCGGCGACCAGCGCCACGCCGATATTGGCGGCGTGGAACAGCGGCGCCTCGTTCAGCGAGCGGTTAAAGCTGTGGCCGGCCCCGCCGAAGGCTTCGCCCAGTGCGTAGGCGGTGCTGGCGGAGATGGTGAGCATGGCGACCGCGCCCGCCTCGATCAACCCCAGCGCGAACAACGAGGCGCCGAGGTGGCCGATATAGGGCTGCAGCGCTTCGGCATACCCCGCGCCGCCCTGCAACTGCGCGACATCCACATGGTGCGTGAACAAGGGCGCCGCGGCGATCAGCGCGCCGCAGCCCGCCACTGCAGCCAGCACCGTGCCGACGGCGGTGTCGGTACGCCCTTGTGCGATGTCTCGCGGCGTCAACCCCTTGTCCACCGAGGCGCTCTGCTGGAAAAACAGCATCCACGGCGTGACCGTGGCGCCGATGTTCGAGGCCAGCAGCAGAAGAAATTCCTGCGGCGTGCTGGTTCGCAGTGGCGACCAGGTCAACAACGCCGAGGCCACGGCGCCGGGGGCGGGCCTGGCCAGGAGGGCCGCCACCACGAAAAGCAAATTGAACATGGCCAGTCCCATGCTGATGCGCTCCCAGCGCGCATATCGGCTGCCCAGCGCGCTGGCCACCACCAGCATCACTGCAAGCCCCACGGCCGCGGACGCGGAGATACCGAAAAACGCCATGCCGACGCGGATGGCGATGATCTCAGTGATCAGCGTGATGAGATTGGTGACGATTAAATCGCCCACGGTCAGCCAGCCCCAGAACGGACCGAAGCGCTGGAAAATCAACTCGCCATAGCCCCGGTGCGTCACTGCGCCCAGGCGCATGCCCATTTCCTGCACCACATAAGCGGCGGCGAAGGTGACCACGATGAAGGGCAGAAAAAATCCCAGTCCGTCCGTGGCTCCGCTGGCGGCATAGGACAGCATGCTTGGGCCGTCGTTCTCGCCCAGCATGGCGAGCACGCCGGGGCCGAGCAGCAGCCAGATCAGCAGCCCGCGGCGTCCGCTTCTGCGCGCGTCGAGCACGCGGGTCCGGTCAATCGCGCGGTCGCGGTCTTCCGCAGAGAGGGGCGTGTTTTGCGCCGCAGCCATGTTTGGCGCCTCAGGTTGATGCGGCAAAGCGGCTTTGAAGCTGGCGCGCGGCGTGTTCGCGCACTGCATGCGCCGGGTGATCGCTCGCCAGGCGCCGCAGCGCGCTCTCAAGGCTGGGGTTTGCGGGCATCTGCGCCAGGCCGTGCAGGATTTCTAGCCCCTCGATCACATCGCCGTCATGCTCCAGCGCA
>DZDA01000060.1 GCA_022730375.1 Thiomonas intermedia | reverse complement strand
CCAGGCTGCGATGCAGCCTGGTGCAGCGGTGCATGCTTGATGGAACAATCAAAAATGATGGACTTGGCGTCAGGGCAAGGCGCAAACCACAGCGATACCCGAAGGTATCGGTGGTTTGTGATACAGCAGATGTGTTGCACCTCGTTACTTGAAATCGCCCTCATAGTGCGCATAAAGTTAAGGAAATTTGGACTTGCCCCTTGGTTGCTTTCAGTAATCCAAATTTTCCAGCCGCCAAGTAACGCGCGGTAGCAAATGCGGGCGCCGACGGCGCCAGGAATCGGCTGGGTGTTTGACGAATCTGCCATCGGCATCCAGGAGATCTCACATGAGCGGCGTCACGACAACGATCCACCCAGTCTGGCTGCGTGTTTCGCACTGGATCAACGCTCTCGCCGTGGTGCTCATGGTCATGAGCGGTTGGCGTATCTACGACGCCTCACCGATCTTCTCCTTCTCCATTCCTACCGCCATGACCCTGGGCGGCTGGCTGGGTGGAGCGCTCCAATGGCATTTCGCTGCGATGTGGCTGTTGTTCATCAATGGGATTTTTTATCTGCTCATGAACATCGTCACGGGGCGCATCGGACGCAAATATTTTCCGTTACGCCCGCGAGACATATGGATCGACCTGCGCAAGGCCATGAGCGGCAAGTTGGGGCACGGAGACCTGTCCCGATACAACGCCGTGCAGAAATTCGCGTATCTGGTGGTGGTGCTCGATTTGATCGTGCTGGTGCTTTCGGGCCTGGTCGTTTGGAAGTCGGTGCAATTCCCGTTGCTGCGCGATTTGATGGGAAGCTATGACAACGCCCGAATCGTGCATTTCGTCGCCATGAGCATCGTCGTTGCCTTTTTTGTTGTGCACATAGCCATGGTGGCGCTGGTGCCCAAGTCATTCCTGACCATGGTTCGCGGTCGCTGAGGAGTTCGCCATGCCAATCTATCGGAGAAAAATCGTCCGGCCTTTCGATCGCGAGGCGCTGTTGAAAGAGGCGCACCAATCGCTTGATGCTTCCGCGCGCCGACGATTTGGCAAGCAACTTCTGAGCCTGGGCGCGCTGTCGCTGCTGAGCGGTTGCGATGTGACGGACTCCAAGTCTGCGCAGGACATCCTGCAAGGCATGTCACGCTGGAACGACCGTGTGCAACTCTGGTTGTTCGACCCAACGCGACTGGCGCCCACCTATACCGAGGCGCAGATGACACACCCCTTTCCCTTCAACGCCTATTACCCCGAAGATCAGACTCCAGTGATCGACGGCAGTACGTACAAACTGCAGGTTGGCGGGCTAGTCAGGGATAAACGCTCTTGGAGTCTGCCTCAGCTTTATGCGCTGCCGCAGGTGGATCAGATCACGCGGCATATTTGCGTTGAGGGCTGGAGTGCCATTGGCCGTTGGGGCGGCACGCCATTTCACATTTTCCTGAAACTCATCGGCGCCGACCTCTCAGCCAAATACGTGGCCTTTCAATGTGAGGACAATTATTATGAGAGCATCGACATGCAGACCGCGCTCCATCCGCAAACAATCATGGCTTTCACCTACAACGGCAAGACGTTGCCGGTGAAATTCGGCTACCCGATGAAATTGCGCATGCCGACAAAATTGGGCTATAAAAATCCCAAGCTGATCACCGCCATGCAAATCACGAACAAATATCCTGGAGGATACTGGGATGACCAGGGATACAACTGGTTCGGCGGCTCCTGATCCTTGTTGCCGAAGTGAAGGCTCAGAATAAGTGAGCGTTATTGCCATCATTTGGAATGAGGATCAAAACATGACCACCATGTCAACGCTGCTCGTCTCAATGTCTTTGGCTATGTCTGCCGCGAGTGCCTCGGCGCAGACGCCCGCGGGAAGTGAAGTCATGGGCGGGATGCACCACCCTGCCTCAGCCGCAGCAGGCATGATGAAGCAAGGCGAGCCGATGCGCATGAAAAAGCCAATGATGGAGCGGGAGAAAAAAATGAAAAAGGAGGGCATGATGAACAAGGATGCTGCGAGCTCATCGCCCAAGGGACAAGGATCTCAATGATGCGAGGCTGGCCTGATTGCGTTTCACAAGCCAGTGATTTCCAAGCCGTGGCCGCTGCTGACTGCGGAGAGTCATGCTGCGCCTCGCACCGAGGCATCCGATCCTTTCAACTTCTGCGCAAAACCCCCGTGGTTTGCGGCTACAGCAAAGATGCGTCATGCTCCACCACGCCTTGCATCGAATCGACAGGCCTGCGCCAGGGTTCTGCCCGCAGTGCGCGCTGGGTGTCTGCATGACCAGCCAGCCAGCGGGCCTCAATACCATCGGGGGTGAAGTCCAGATCTTTGGTGTGGTCGTCGCCCGCAAGCGCAGGCGCAAGTAGCCTGACGATGTGCATCGTTGTGCCGCACCCGTAGCTCAACATCCGTGCAACATCCCGGCGGTCACGCTCTGCTGCGGGCAGGCGCTGGGCGAGTTGGCGGATGATGTGACGCATGGTGTGTAGCTGCTTCTGACGTGCCACATGGCTTTCTGCGCGGCTCGCGTACTGAATATCTTTGTGTCGTGCGAAGACTTGGTTCATTGTGGTCGGTGCCTCGCCTTGTGGATTCCAGACCTGCACGGCAAAAATCAGCGCGTCGTGCCGCTCGCGGTCGTCAAACACGGCTTCAATCGGCGTGTTAGATGCAATGCCGCCATCCCAAAACAAGTCTTCGCCGATGCGCACAGGTGCGAAGGCTGGCGGCAGCGCACCCGAGGCCAGCACATGATCGAGAGTGATGGATTCATCGCGCGAATCGAAATACCGTAACTGCCCATTCCGAACATTCACGGCGCCGAGGGTCAGACGCATCTCGCCAGCGCTCATTCGCCGTGTGTCGATCAAGCCATCCAGGGTACTTCGCAGTGCGTCGGTGCGGTAATACCCGGCAGCTTCCTCACCAAGTTCGTTGTCGGGGTAGATCCATGCTGCAGGGTTGGGGCGAAAAAACCCCGGAACGCCTTGCAAGACAGCCCCGAACCTCGCCCAGTTGCCGCTGAATCGAGCCCCGCCGCCGCGCGATACCGCATGCCAGAAGTCTCGCAGCCGCTTGACCCTCTCTGATTGCGGGTTGCCAGCGATGAGCGCGCAATTGACGGCGCCGATCGAGGTGCCGATGACCCAATCCGGTTCGATGCCAGCTTCGGAGAGTGCCTGGTAGACACCCGCCTGGTAAGCGCCAAGCGCACCACCGCCTTGCAACACCAGAACGATCTGGCCCGGCAACGTGGACTTTGCAACCGTCTCACCAGCGAGCTGGCTGGATCGGCGCGGCGCGCTTCTGGTTGTCGGGTTCATCGCTCGCTCCTCGTGGATCGTTATGGCGTTGGAAGCACGGATTTATGGCCTTCTTGCCACCCGGTGCACAGGGATTGGCAGTCTTGTGCCCCGGCCAGCCAGAATGAGTCAGTCACGATTCGAGCCAGTAGCGTCCTACTATTGATCCGGCCCTATGAGGATAGAACTTTCTGGTGTTTACGGCCCCCCCGTTTTCATGGACATAGAAGACGCGAAGTACCAGACACTGGCGCAGTTGCCCGCGGACATATGCTGGCGAGTACGCCAGCGCTGATCAGATGGACCACATTCACCTGCACTGCAAGTGCCTTGCGTGTTCTGGCCATGCCTCGACGTCATCCAGGTCTCAATGAGGGCGAATGATGACAAATAGTCATCTCTCCGAACAGTATTGGCCCTATAGAACTTGCTCAAAAAATCTTGTTGATCAGATCGTCGCCCAGCCCCATGCCCGCGCCCATTTCCATCGCGCGGCCAAAACCGGAGTTGAGAAAACCGTCGAGCGCGCCCATGATGCCGCCGCCCTGCTGCTGCATGGGCATGGCCGCGTTCTGCGCCATCATGCCCTGCGGCATGTAACCCGGCTGCATGGCGGCCGGCATGGACTGCATCTGCTGCGCCTGGTTCTGCCACATGCCATGGATGGCCTGCAGCACCTGCCCCATTTGCTGCTGCTCGGTCTGCACGCCCAGCGCGACTTCGCGCAGATCGAGCAACCATTCGCGCGCGTCCTGGTTGCCGCCCTGGGCCGCCGTCTGCAGCTTGGCGGCCAGCGCCTGCAACTGCTGCCCGACCTGCTGCGCCTCGCTCTGCAATTGCTGATACTGCTGATCGATGGTCTGAATATCCATGCCTCACCTTTCGTACGTCTCTGCCAGAGGTCTATTTCACGTCAAATCGGTGGCAAAAAGGAGTCAGCGAAAGTCAGAGTCGCAACCGAAGATGACACATCCCCGCATGCCTGCCGGGCAACTCAGCAATGCGCCACGTAGGCCGAGTACTGGCTCAGCGGCACTGCAGCGGCATGCGTGGGGGCGGTAGCCTGGAAATGCGCGACGCCGTAGGTACGGATGAGTTGCAAACGGTAGAGCTTGAAGAAATGTTCGAACATCGGATGGCCGATCACTCCGGTGGCCGTGAGGGTGTCGGCCTGCGCGTCGTGCTTGAGGGTGATGGCCGCCAGGGGATGCGGCGCCGGGCCACTCATCACCTTCGCGCCTTCGGAGGGGTCGTACACGCTTTGATGGGCACAGCACACGATCATCCCCGGTTTGCCCGACACCTGGGTGGCTTTGGGATCGTAGGAAATCACGCTGCTGTCTTTCTCGGGATACGACAGTTGGTGAGCGCAGATGGCGGTGTAGGCCACGAGCGTCTTGTCGGGCCCGACACCGCCAGGCCAGTCGTAGCTCTGACCCTCCGCACTGAGTTGGGCAGGCGCGGCCGCGGCCTGCAGACGGATGAGAAAAGCTGGAGTACTGGCGTAGGGATAGCTAAAGACATAGGCCTCGCTGGTGCCAAGCTGGGACGCCTTGAGCGGCGCGCCCTGGGCGTCGGTCAGCAGCACAGGGGGCTGGGGCACATCGGGCAAATCAGCGGCCCAGGCGGGCAGTGTGAGGGTGGACAGGTCGAGCGCGGCACAACCGGCCGCGGCGGTGGAACAGATTTGAATGAAGCGTCGGCGTTGCATCGGCGCAGACTCCTTGGAATGGAAAAAATCGGGAGGTGAGGAGGCCCCCCCGAGAAAGGCAAGCGGCGCAGTGGAGACAACACCGCGCCGCCACCACAACGGACGGCAGGTCGCGGTCTGGCGCAAACCTGCCTGCAACAAGCTCAGGTGAACATGTCGGTGTAAAGGCCATTGCCCCAGGCCAGATAGGCTGCGGCATTGGCCTTGCTGCGGGTGTCGTCCTCCTTCACGTTGGCGAAACCGAAGGTCTTGGGGTTGTAATGGGCGTCCACGTAGATGGCCTTGTTGGGCTGCAGATCCACCATGGAGTAGCACAGGGTCTCCGGGCTTTGCCAGGGGATCTTCGCGTCCTTGTCGTTGGCGCGCGAGGCGATGACCTTGGCGACGTAATGCGCTTCGGTGTTGGCGGTGTTGCCACTCTTGGAGTAACCCATGGGACGCACGTCGCCGCTGGCATAGACGTAGTGATCGCCCTTGATGTTGTAGTGAAAGGGGTCGATATTGGCTTCGCGCTGGGTGCTGTCGGGCGAGACCAGGCCCATTTGCTGAATGATGTAGCCGCCCTGCACGCCGGGGTAGAGCGTGGCGTCGTCGAAATGGATATCTTCAGTCTCGGTCTTGATGATCTTTTTCCACGGATCGACGCCGCGAATGGTGGACGACGGCCGGTATTCGATGATGTCCTTGTACAACTCGTTGAAAGCGGCGTGAAAGCCCTTGGCCTTGATGATGATGTCGGGGTTCGGATCGATCAGCAGCACCTTGCCCTTCACGCCGGTCTTCTTCATCCAACCGGCGACGATGCAGGCGCGCTCGTAGGGCGACGGCAGGCACCGGTAGTTGCCCGTGGGCACGGTGACCACGAACGTCCCCCCGGCGAAACCCTGGATTTTGTTGCGCACCGACACCTGCTCGGTCGGCTGAATCCAGCCGCCGGGGTACATCTGGCGGATGGCGAACTGGGTGTCGTAGTCGTCGGCCGGAATGCCAAAGCGGGTGAAGTCGTAGTCGATACCCGGGCAGATGGCCAGAAAGTCGTACATCACCTGGCCCATATTGGTATAGAGCCGCTTGGCGTCGCGATCCACCCCGGTGACGGTGCAGTTGTAGTAGGTGTAGCCATTGGTCTGCGCCGCGTCGATGTAGCTGTGGTTGGCCAGATACTCCATGTTCACCACGTCGGGATACCAGAGATTGCTGCAAAAGCAGCTCTGATATTGGCTGCGCTTCTCCAGCAGCAGCACATCGAACTTGGGATTCTCCTTCTTCAGATACTTGGCCAGGGTCAGGCCGGCGGTGCCACCTCCCACCACCACCACCCGCGGCCCTTTGGCCTTGGGCACGGGCAGCCAGCCGCCGCCGCCGATCATGGGCGCGGCCTGCGCCGTCTGAGGCAGAACCGCGCCCAGCCCCGCAGCGCCAGCCGCAGCCGCGGCCGTCGCCAGGGTGGTGTCGCGCATGAAACGCCTCCGCGCCGGGTTGGCTGCGGGTTTGTCCGGTGAATCCGAGTGCATGTCATCCTCCGTAGTTGTTTTGACAGACCACGCTGGGCGTGGGCAAGCTCTTGTAGCAAAATCCGAACCAACTCCCAAGTCATTGATTTCATTTGATTTGTAATGATTTGTTGCACATTTGGCAGCCTGGTTCTGCCAAAGCGTCCTGACACATTCCACAATTGGGGTACCGCAGACCGCCGAACACGGCGGCAGAGGAGACAAAGTCATGGATTACGACGCCCAGTCGCTGATTGATGCGCGCGAGCATCCTTTCGTGCTGATCGACCGCAACTACACGGTCATTGCCGCCAACCGCGCGTACCGCGTGGCCTATGGCCTGCAGGCAGGCGACATCACGGGCCGCAAATGCCACGAGCTGTCGCACCATTCGGCCACGCCCTGTCATATGCACGGCGAGCACTGCCCGCATCTGCATGTGATGCGCAGCGGGGAGCCCGACGAAACCGTGCATGTCCACTTCAACGCGCAGGGCCAGCCCGAGCACGTGCGCCTCAAGGGTTATCCCATCCAGGACGCCCAGGGCAACAGGCTGCTCGGGGAGGAAATCCATCGCCTTCCCGCGCCCGAGCAGCCCGCCGCGGGCCACGCCCTGTTGCAGGGACTATCCCCGCGCATGCTGCAGGTGCGACATGATCTTGACATCGCTGCGCAGACCGATGAACCGGTGCTGATCGAAGGCGAAAGCGGCACGGGCAAGGAGCTGGCGGCCAAGGCGCTGCATCAGGCCTCGGCCCGAGCGGAACGGGACTGCATCGTGGTGGACTGCACGACCATTCCCGAATCCTTGTTCGAGTCGGAACTCTTCGGCCACGAAGGCGGCGCCTTCACCGGCGCCTCCGCCCGCAAGACTGGGCTGTTCGAGCTGGCCGACGGCGGCACCCTGTTTCTCGATGAAATCGGCGAACTCGCCTTACCGCAGCAATGCAAGCTGCTGCGGGCACTCGAAAGCGGGGAGTTCCGCCGCGTCGGCAGCAATGCGCTGCGGTGCGCTGATGTGCGCGTGGTCGCCGCCACGAACCGATCGCTGGCAAGAATGGTGCAGGAGGGGAGCTTCCGCAGCGATCTGTACTTCCGGCTGTCGGTGTTCAGCATCACTCTGCCGCCCCTGCGCGAGCGGCCGGATGACATCGCCATTCTGGCCCGGCATCTGCTCTCCCGCATGGCGCTACGGCCGCATCACACCGCGCCCGCCGCGCTGCTGGGCCGCAAGACCGATGCCATCAGGCCGGTCTGCGGCTGCGGCGCGACCCGGTGGGAACTGACGCCAGACGCCCTGCATCGGCTCGAGGCCTATCCGTTCCCGGGCAATGTCCGCGAGCTGCGCAACATCCTGGCGCGCGCGGCCGCACTCGCGGTGAATGGCCGGATCGACGCAGGCGATCTGCTGCTGCCCGCAGTGGTCGATGACGTACCGACGCACGACAGCCGATCAAAGCCGCCAACGGAGGATGCGGCCCGGATCGGCGCCTTGAACCCGGAACAGCTTCAGGCCATTTTGGCCTCGCACCGCGGCCACCGCGGCCGCGCGGCGCAGGCGCTAGGCATCAGCGAACGTACCCTCTACCGCAAGCTGCGCGAGGCGCAGCAGCCCGAATACCCTCGCCGTCAGGGCGGGGCCGAATAAATTCTCGAGTCGCCTCGGGACTGGCTGCAGCAGGATGAAAAGCCAAAAAGCGCCAACCCAAGCTCAGACAGGCGCCCCGTGTTTGCTCCCTCCTCAATTGTGGGGAGGGCCGGGGTGGGGCGCAATCTCAAACTTCAACCTGCCGTCAATAGGAACAGAACAAGTCGCTCAGCCCACCCGTCGACGCCCCAACAAGGCGTACAGAAGAATGGCGCCGAAGGTCGCGGTGCCGATGCCGCCCAGGGCGAAGTCGCCGAATTTCAGGGTGAAGTCCGCCGTGCCCAGCATCAGGGTGATGGCCACGATGATGAGGTTGCGGCTATCGGAGAAGTCCACCTTGTTGTCCACCCAGATGCGCGCGCCGGAAACCGCGATCAAGCCGAAGATGACAATGGCCACGCCGCGCAACACCGGCGGCGGAATGAGGTGGATGAGCGCGCCGAATTTGGGGCTGAAGCCGAACACAATGGCGATCACCGCGGCGGTGGCGAAGATCAGCGTGGAGTAGATCTTGGTCGCGGCCATCACGCCGATGTTCTCGGCATAGGTCGTCACCCCCGTGCCGCCGGCCGAGCCCGAAACCATCGTGGCGAGACCGTCACCGAGAAAGGCGCGGCCCATGTAGCGATCGAGGTTGCGGCCGGTCATGGCGGTGACGGCCTTGATGTGGCCAAGGTTCTCCGCCACCAGAATGACCACGACCGGAACGATCAGCGTCATCGCCTTGGGCTGAAACTCCGGCGTGGCGAACGTCGGCATGCCAAACCAGGCGGCGTTGACCAAGCCGGAGAAATCCATCGGCGTACCCAGCCCCAGGCCATAGGTGAGCACCGCATAGAGCACGCTGGCGATCAGCAAACCCACCAGAATAAGCAGCCGCTGCACCATGCCGCGGGTATAAACCGCCACCAGACCGATGCTGACGAAGGAGATCAGCGCCATCCAGTCGTCGAAGTTGCTCGCGCCGCGGCTCTTGATGGCGATGGGCGCCAGATTCAGCCCGATCACCGCGACCACCGAGCCGGTCACCACCGGCGGCATGAGCCGCTCGATCCATTTCACGCCCACGCCCATGACGATGAGGCCGATCACCGCATACACCACACCGCAGGCGATGATGCCGCCCAGGGCAACGCCAATGTTGGGGTTCGCCCCGCTGCCGGAATAGCCGCTGGCCGCGATGACCACACCAATGAAGGAAAACGACGAGCCCAGATAACTCGGCACCCGGCCGCCGACGACCAGAAAGAAAATCAGCGTGCCGATGCCGCTCATCAGAATGGCGATATTGGGACTGAAACCCATGAGCAGCGGCGCAAACACCGTCGAGCCGAACATGGCCACCACATGCTGCAGCCCCATGACCAGGGTTTGCGGCCCGGGCAGGCGTTCATCCGGGGCGATCACCCCGCTGGTCTTGAGTTGCCAATTTGGAAAGTAGCCTTCGGCCATATTGCGCTCCGCGTGTCGTGTTGTCATGGCGCGGCAAGCCCTCCTGCCGCGTCTGTGGCGTGTTGCCACATGACAATGCTACGGGGAGTGACAGGCCGACTTGCGCGGCGAAGCCCGCCCGAGCGGAGCGAATCGCTGAGCGGGCGCGAACTCAGCGGCGCGCGCCGCGCAACTCGATGGGCCGCAGCACGAGATAAACGATGGCAGCGAACACCACGCCCAGCTCGAAGCCGATATCCATGCCGTAGGGCGGATTGAACAACCCGGCAATCGGCCCGACGAACAGCGACTGCGCCGCGCCGAGATACACCCCGAAAAGCCCCGCGACCATGGCGATCACCGCGGCCCAGCCCACGGGCAGCTTGTGCTGGGAGTTCCAGTCGTCGAGGTTGTAGCGGCCGCGGCGGAACAGCAAGTGTTCGAGAATCAGAATGATGGCCCACGGCCCCAGCCAGTAGGCCACGATCAGCAGGAAGTTTTCCAGCGTGGCGTTGAAGTGCGCGGCCGAGGGAATGGCGATGAGCACATAGACCACGGCGCCAATCAGCGTCCAGACCGCGCGGTTGATTTTCTGGAAACCGCGGCCGAGCACCTGCATCGACAGGCCAGCCGAGTAGTCGTTGGGAATGTTGTTGGCGATGACCGAGAGCGCCAGTAGAAACAGCAGCAACTTGCCCGCGCCGCCCAGCGGCTGCAGCGCGGCGGATAGCAGCGCGCCGCCGCCGCTCTGCGCCGCCTTGCCGAAGGCCGTCACCGTGGTCAGCCCCAGACCGAGTGACTCCAGCAGCATGCAGGGAACGATCACGCCGAAGAAGGTCAGCCAGAACACCCGCGCCGCGGAGGTGTCTTCCGGCTGGTTGACGTTGTAGTCGGCCGCGTAGGAACTCCAGCCCGTGGCGAAGCCGAAGATCGCGCCGCCGAACGACACCAGCGAGGCGACGTGCGCCATGGTCCACACCGGCGTGGGCAGCGCCTGCATCTGTCCACCCGCAGTGAACAGCACGATGAGGAAGATCGCGGCCATCGGCATCCAGGCATAACGCTCGTAGCGGTGCACATAGCGATAGCCATAGAGGCTCACCGCCGTGGTCAGCACCGCAATCAGCAGAATGCCGGCCCAGGTGGGCGCCGCGCCGCCGCTGATGGCGGTGACGATCTGCGCGCCGACGATGACGTTCACTGCCGACCAGCCGATGCACGCCGCGACATTGAACAGCGCCATGATCTTCGCGCCGTGCCAGCCGAAGGAATAGCGCGAAATCGTCATCTGCCGCAGACCGAGCCGGGGGCCGAGGGTGGCAAAAAACGCCACCGGCAGCACGCCCAGCACATTGAAGAGCACGATCACGCCCAGGCTGTCCCAGAACCCGAGCCCGAACACCGGCACCGCCAGCGCGCCCAAAGCCACGGTGGAAATCACCAGATTGGCCGACAGCCACATGGTGAAGTTGTCGAACACGCGCACATGCGCGCGCTCATGCGGCATCACGCGCTCGATGCCGCGCTGTTCAATGCCGCCCTGCCCGGCTCCGGGCGTCAGGCTCAAGGTTTCAGTGGGGGTTTGCATGGGAAGTAGGAAGTATGAACGGGAGGAATGCACGCTGAATGCACGCTATTTGTGCGCGCTTGGCAAGCCTTGGAATACGCCTTGCAATGCGCCGTGCAAGCATGCAAAAAACAGACCGGGCGACTCTTGGCGCCAACCCGCCCTGTCGGTCAATGCCCTTGCATGCCGCGCGGTACGGCTTGGCCCCGCAGCTTGCGTCCCAGCAGCAGCGCCTGAGCCAGCGGCTGCTTGAGTTGATCGATCAGCGCCGAGCGCCCTGGCGACAGCGGCGTGGCGGAGAAGCGTTCGCGCAGAAAGGCGTTGAGCAGATGCGTGCGGGCACGGCGCGCCGACGCCGTGGTGAAGTAGGTCATGGCCAGACTCACCGACACCCGGTTGCCGGGCTGCGCCCAGCCTCCCTCCTCAGTGGCGACATAGTGGCCCGCGGTACTCGGGATGTACACGCCCTCGCCAGGGCCGATGTCGAAATCCTGCGCCCGCGCATCCAGATCCTCCCGATAGTGCAGCGCACGCAGAGTATCGTGAACGAAGTAGTCCTCGATCGCCACGTCGGGCACCGCGGCCCGGTCATCCTCGCGCCAGATACGCAGGCGCTTGCGCCCCATGACCTGCACGTTGAAATTGTTCTCACGGTCGATGTGAAACGGCGTGACCGTGGGCGGTGAGGCGATGAACATGAACAGGCTGTAGCCATGCATGCCCGGATCGCGCGGTTCGACCCAGGGCTTCAGGCCATCGAGCGTTTGGCGCAGCAGCGCGCCGTACTCGGGATCGTCCTCAAGAAAGTAGAACGCCACCCAGTTGCCCGACTGTTCGAGGTGATCGAAAGTCGAGGCGATGCCCTTCTTCGCGTCAGCCTCGGAAAAGGTGTGAAAGGTCGAGCCCGGCTTGCGGTTGGGCAGGGCATATTTCACATGCGGCGTTCCCGCCAGCGACAAGGCCAGTTGGCGCAGGCGCGGCAGCTGCAGCAAGGGGTGCGCGCTGAGGGCATGCTGCGTTTTCGCCACCTGCAGCGGATCGAAAGGCTGTCCATCGGCTCGCCAGATCGCCCCCTTATGGATCGGGGGCGCCTGTTCGCCCTTCTGCAGATTGGACAGGGGTTGTGCGGTCACACTCATGCGCGTCTCCTCGCCCTGAATCCGAAACGCGTAGTGTCGCTACGCGCCGGGTGATGGGGGATGTCTTGCGCGCAAGTGTGCGACCGATGTCCGCGCACATCTGTAAGTGCCTGAAATGTCGGTAACAGAAGGTCTCAACCGCCCCACCCGAATGGGTGGTCAGTCTCGTCAGTCCCCTGAGGCGGCGGCGAACTCAGGCAAGCAGAGGCTTACTTGGTGCCGAAAATGCGGTCACCCGCGTCGCCCAGACCCGGCACGATGTAGCCGTGGTCGTTGAGCCGCTCGTCGATGGCGGCCAGGGTGATGGGCACGTCCGGGTGGGCCGTGCGCACGGTTCGCACCCCTTCGGGCGCGGCCAGCAGGTTCACCAGCTTGAGCGACGTCGCTCCGGCGCGCTTGAGATGGGTGAGCGCCGCAGCGGCCGAGTTGCCGGTGGCCAGCATGGGGTCGACCACGATCACCAGGCGTTCGGCCATATCTTCGGGCACCTTGAAGTAATACTCCACCGGCTCCAGCGTGGCCGGGTCGCGGTAGAGGCCGACGTGGCCGACGCGGGCGTTGGGCAGCAGGTCGATCATGCCGTCGAGCATGCCATTGCCCGCCCGCAGGATGGAAACCAGACACAGCTTCTTGCCCGCGAGGATGGGCATGCGGCACTGCGCCACCGGCGTGGTCACCTCGACCAGTTCCGTGGGCAGATCGCGGGTGGCTTCATACGCCAGCATGGCGGCGATCTCGCGCACCAGGCGGCGGAAGTTGTCGGTGGTGGTGTCCCGGCTGCGCGCCAGCGTGAGCTTGTGCTGCACCAGCGGATGCGAGACGACGTGGACCTGGGAATCATTCATGGCGGGCTCTTTTTGGATTTGTGACGTTGGAGTAAGAACGGCAATTTTGCGTCATCCCGCTGTACCCACCTGCTACAGCCGCAACCGTTGGTATGCAAACCGCCGGGAATCGGACGCTACGGGTTTGCACTGAGGCGTTTGTTGAACCATACTGCAGTGCAGCAGAAAACAGATAGGCAGATTGCACCGCCCCATTCCAACCAGGAGACTCTCGATGCGTTTACCCCTTTTGACCCTGCTTGCTGGCTGCGTGCTTGGCCTGCAGGCCCAGGCCGCCTTTGCCGCGCAGCCCACCCCGAACGACCCTGAAGTGCTGCGCGGCGCCTATCTCGCCAGCGCAGGCGACTGCATCGCCTGCCACACCGCGCCGAAAGACAAGCCTTTTGCTGGCGGCCTGCCGATGAATCTGCCCATGGGCATCGGCAAGGTGTACTCGCCCAACATCACGCCGGATAAAAAGGACGGCATCGGCAACTGGACTTTCGCGCAGTTCGACGAAGCCGTGCGGCACGGCAAGTCGCCGCGTCTGGGTTATCTCTACCCGGCCATGCCCTACCCCTCGTATGCCCGCATCGATCCGCAGGACATGCACGCGCTCTACGCCTATTTCATGCACGGCGTGCAGCCGGTGGCGCAGGCCAACAAGCCCGAAGACATTCCCTGGCCGCTGAACATGCGCTGGCCGCTGGCAGTGTGGGACTGGCTGTTCGCCAGCGACGGCGTTTACAAGCCCGACCCCAAGCAGACTGCGCAGTGGAACCGCGGTGCTTATCTCGTTGAAGGACTGGGGCACTGCGGCGCTTGCCATACCCCGCGCGGCCCCTTCCTGCAGGAAAAGGCACTGGCGCCCGGCGGGCCGGACGGCAGCCTTTATCTATCGGGCGCGCGCATCGACAACTGGTACGCAGCCAATCTGCGCGGCGACCAGTCCGACGGTCTGGGCCGCTGGACGCCTGCGCAACTGGTGCAACTGCTCAAGACCGGACGCACCGCACACTTCACCATCGTCGGCAGCATGACCGATGTGGTGCACGACAGCACCCAGCACTTGAATGACGGCGATCTGGGGGCGATTGCCGTGTTCCTCAAGACGTTGTCGCCCATCCACCCGAATGCCGCGATCAACAAGCCGCAGACCCCGGTGATGACCGCCAGCGCCAAGGCCGGCGATCCGCTGTATGCGGCGCATTGCGCCATGTGCCATCAGGCGCAGGGCCAGGGCATTCCCAATGTGTTCCCCGCCCTGGCGCTCAACCCCACGGTCAACACGCCCGACCCGCTCAACACCATCCGCATGATGCTGCACGGTGGGCACACGGTGGAAACCAAGGGCAACCCCACGCCCATGGCCATGCCCGATCTGGGCGCCACGCTCAACGACACGCAGGTGGCCGAAATCGCCAGCTATGTGCGCAGCAGCTGGGGCAACGACGCGCCGAACGTCAGCGCCGACGAGGTGACGAAGATCCGCAAACTCGTCACGACGAAGTAGCCCGATCCACCCTTCCAGGCCCGGCTCAGCCGGGCTTTTTTTGCGCTC
>DZDA01000059.1 GCA_022730375.1 Thiomonas intermedia | reverse complement strand
GCGGCATGGCGGTGTATCTGCTGTGGCGCTTTGGCCTAGGAGCCTGTCGGGCTTGGGTCGCGTAGAGCGAAAAAAGGGTGTAGGGATGGACTGTGGCGGCGGATTTGCCGCTCCATAGCCGAAGCTATGGAGCAAGAAGCCGCTGCCGCAGGACGCCGTACAGCCTTTTTGCAGCCCGCGATTCCCAAGTCCGACAGGCTCCCTTGCTTGACGATTTACTTGATCGAGGCCAGCTTCTTCTCGACTTCTTCTTGCGGCAGCGCGCCTTCCATGCGGCTGCCGTCCATGAAGATCAGCGTGGGGGTGGACGAAATACCCAGCTTCTCCGCCAGTTGCACATTGGCCTTGAGCGGATCGACGCAAGTCGCGGCGGCCTTCGGCGGCTGCACTTGGTTATTCATCCAGTCCAGCCAGGCCTTGCTGCGGTTGGGGGCGCACCAGATGTCGCGCGACTGCGGCAAGGACTCGCGGCGGATGATGGGCACGACGAACACATGCAGCGTGACGTTGCTCACCTTCTCCAGCGTGGTTTCCATCTTGTGGCAGTACGGGCAGTACGGGTCTTCGAAGATCGCGATCTGGTGTTTGCCGTTGCCGAACACCAGCTTGAACGAGTCTTTGAACGGCAGATCCTTCCAGTTCACCCGGCGCAGATCGTCGATGCGGGCCTTGGTGATATTGGTCTGGGTCTTGGTGTCGAAAATCTCACCCGCAAACAGAAAGGTGGCTTTGGCATCGGTGTAGAAAATCTTGCTGCCGACGTCCACTTCATATAGCCCGGCATAGGGGGTTTTGATGATCTTGGCGCCGGCGGGCAGACCGGGCATGGCTTTTTCGAGTGCGGCGCGGGTGTCGGCCAGGGTTTGCGCCATGACCGGCAGAGACAGGAAGGCCGCGGACAGCGCGACCCCGCGCAGAACGCGCAGAGCGGAGCGGGAGATCAAGGAGTTCATGTAGGCGGGAAAGCGCACAAACGCGCGTCAGAGGGTGTGAATGAATCCGGCGTGGCCGAGCGACGTGCCCAAAGTGCTCCAATCAAGGCGCAAAGCACAGTCGTGCCAGTCGGCACGGCGAGCATTTGCAACGCTGAGTGGGGCGCTTTGGGCGCGATGAGCGGGCATGGCGGATTTGTTCACACCCTCTCACGCAAGATAGGGAAGACCCGAAGCATACCGGGTGAGCAACTGCCGGACGGGCGGCAGGGCATTGGCGGTCTGCAGGCCCAGCGCGCGCAGCGGCCCGGGCACGCGGCTGCCCGCACCGTACAGCCGGGCGAGGGCGTCGGTGGTGGTGGCGAGCGCCAGCACCTGTTCGGCCCGGGCGCGGGAATAGCGTCGCAGCAGCCGCGGGTCGTGCACGGCCTGGCCGACGCCGCGCTGCTGCAGGGTGCGGGCCAGCACCTGCACGTCTTGCAGACCCAGGTTGAGACCTTGACCGGCCAGCGGATGCACGCGATGCGCGGCGTCGCCAATCAGCACCAGGCCGTCGGCCACAGTGCGGCGGGCCAGTTGCCGCTGCAGGCGCCAGGCCGCCGCGGGGCCCGTAGCCTGCAGCGGCCCGAGGTGTTGCGCGCGCAAGGCGGGCAGATGGGCATCGACGCGCTGCGCCAGAGCTTCGGGCGACAAGGCGAGCAGTTCCAGCGCCAGCGCCTCGGGGGCCGACCAGACCAGCGACACCATCGCCTGACCCTGCAGCGGCGCCAGCGGCAGCAGGGCGATCACCCCGCCGCCGGCGAAGGTCTGGAAGGCGGCGCCCTCGTGCGGCGCGGTGCAGATGAAATTGGCCACCACGCCGCGCTGCAGGTAGTCGTGCGTATCCATCGCGATGCCCGAGACCCTGCGCACAAGGCTGTGTTCGCCGTCGGCGCCGATGAGCAGCGGGGTCTGCAGGGTGCGGTCATCGGTGGTCTGCACCTGCCAGACCGTTTGACCAGACGGGTCGGTCAGACGGCTGAGGCGCGCGGCCTGGGCTGGGTCGATCACAACGCGGCGCTCGAAGCGCAGCGCCAGATCGAGCGCGGTTTCGATGGCGTCGGATTCGACGATCCAGGCCAGCGCTTCGCTGCGGGCGTCGCGGGCATCGAAGGCGAGCTGGGCGCCATCGGCGCGGATGTGCATGGCCTGTACGGGCTGAATGCGCTCAGGCGGCATCTGCGGCCACACCCGCAGCTCTTCGAGCAATTGCCTTGAGGCGGCGTTGAGCGCGTAGAGGCGCTGGGCATAACCCTGGGTCGGCAGGGCGGCGGCCGGGCGCGCGCCCAGCAGGGTGACCTGCAGCCCGATCTGCGCCAGCGCCAGCGCGCAGGCCTTGCCTGCAATGCCGCCGCCGCAGATCAGAAGGTCGGAAGAAGGGGAGAACATGATGGAATGGCTGCGCTTGAGGCGCCGTTTTTCTGAGGACTTCGGGCTGTCAGACAAGCTGCCCAGGAACCTGCCGGACTTGAGGGTCGCGGGCTGCAAAAAGGCTGTGCGGCGTCTTGCGGCAGCGACTTTTTGCCCCATAGCTTCGGCTATGGGGCGGCAAATCCGCCGCCGCAGGCCATCCCCACACCCTTTTTTCGCTCTACGCGACTCAAGCCCGACAGGCTCCTAGAATCAGCTCCATGTTGACCGACAAAACCCGCATTGTGCCCCCGGCGCGTCGGCGCCTTGGCGTAATTCCTGCCCATGACTGAGGTCACTGCGCCGCAGCCCGACGCGCCCGCGCCGCGCAGGCGCTGGCCAATGCGTCTGTTCAAGGGGCTGCTGGCGGCGCTGCTGGCCGCGGTCATTCTGGTGGTGGGCGGCTTGAGCATTCTGCTGCTCACCTTCGATCCGAACCAGTACAAGGCCACGCTGATCCAGGTGGTGCAGGAGCGCGAGCACCGCACGCTGACGTTGCCGGGCACGATCGAGCTCACGCTGCTTCCGCCACTGACGCTGCGTACCGGGCCGTTCTCCTTGAGCGAGCGCGACTCTCCCGCCGTGTTCGCGCGGGCTGACGACCTGCGGCTGCACCTCGATCTGTTCGCGCTGCTGCGGCGCAAGCTGGTGGTCGATCGGGTGGTGGTGATCAAGCCGCAGATTCATGTGGCCCGCAACGCGCAGGGGCGTTTCAACTTCGCCGACCTGCTGCCCGACAGCAAGCCCGAATCCGCGCCCCCGCGCAGCCCGCTGGGCCTGTCGGTGCACCGTCTGCAGGTGGAGCAGGGCGTGCTCTTTTACGACGACGACAAGGCCAAGCTCCACGGCCAGCTCGACGGCCTCGACGTCGGCCTTTCCGGCTTGGACGGCGGCAACGCCGGGGCCTTCCATCTGGAGACCACGGCGCGCTTTGTCCAGCCCGCGCTGGCAACCCGCATCGCCCTGCGCGGCAAGCTGCTGGCCGACCCGGCGCAGCACAGTGTGGCGCTGACCGATCTGGCGCTGTCGGCGCAGGGCGACGTGCCGGGACTGAAGGCGATGCAGACCCAGCTCAGCGCCGACCAACTCGGGCTGCGCACCGGCTCATTGTGGGCGCTGACGGCGCGGCAATGGCGCATCAAGACCACGGGCCGCACCGAGAGCGGCGAAACCTTGAGTGCGCAGGCCAGCCTGCCAACGCTCGATGCCAAAGGCGACGCCGTGCAGATCGGGCCGTTCGATGCCAGCGCCGAGATCGGCGCGGCGCAGGCGCTGCAGCTGCAGTGCAAGACCCAGCAGGCCACGGGCGCCTGGAGCGCGCTGCGCGTTCCCGTGGCGCAGTGCGATGTGCAGCGCGGCGTGGCCGGAAAGACGGGGGCGATGCGCCTGACTCTGGCCTCGCCGCTGCAGCTCGATCTCACTCATGCGCACTATGTTCTGCCCGCGATCAAGCTCTCGGGCCAGCTCGCCCCCGGCGCCAAACCGCAGACCCTGGCGCTGCAGGGCAATGCGCAATACGACAATAGCGCGAACGGCCCCACTGCGCAGTTTCAGCTCCAAGGCCTGGTGACCGGCAGCGGGGTGAAGCTGTCGGGCGGATGGGCGCAGCCCGACACCCTGCGTGTTGATGTGAATGCCGACCGCCTCAACCTCGACGATTGGCTGGCGCCGCCCGCGGCCCAGCCCAAGGCCGCCGCGTCCGCGCCTGCTGTCATCGACCTGTCGGCCTTTCAAAAACTCGGGCTCAACGCGCAGTTCAAGATTGGCAGTCTGTTGTTCAAGGGCATGCAATGGAGCGCGGTGCAGGGCCAGTTGACCAGCGACCGCAAGACGCTGGCCTTGCAGCCTTTCAGTGCGCAGGGCTTTGGCGGCAGTGTGGACGCGAATCTGCGGGTGAATCTGGCGCAGCAGCAATACACCCTGCAGCAAAGCGGGCGTGATGTCAGCGTGCAGCCGGTGTTGCAGGCCTTGGTTGGCAAAGATTTTCTGCTCGGCAAGGCCAACTGGACGATGAGCCTGACGGCACAGGGCAAGACGCTGCCCGCGCTCATCGCCAGCCTTTCGGGCAAGGCGCGGCTCGATGTGCGCAACGGCGCTGTGAAGGGCTTCAATCTGGCGCAGATGCTGCGCAACGCCCGCGCTCTGCTGGCCGCGCGCAAGGACGGTCAGTTTGCCGCCGCCGCGGGAGAGCAAACCGATTTCACCGCGCTCGGCGCGAGCTTTGCGCTGCAGAACGGGGTGGCGAAGAACAGCGACCTGTCGGTGCAGAGCCCGTTGTTGCGCGTGGGCGGCGAGGGCTGGTTCGATCTGCCCCGGCAGCGTCTGGACTATCTGCTGTTGCCGACCGTCGTCGGTTCGCTGCAGGGGCAGGGCGGGGCCGATCTTGCAGTCTTGCGCGGCGTTACCGTGCCGGTGCGCATCGCGGGCAGTTTTGCCCAGCCGACTTACACCGTGCTGTGGTCGCAGGCGGGCGGGAATCTGTTGAAGCAGACCTTGAAAAACACCTTGCAGAACGAACTGCAGAAACAGCTCGCACCCGCCCAGGCCCAGCCGCTGCAGAAGGTGGTTCCTGGTCTGTTCAAAGGTTTGTTTCCTTGACCCCCACGGGGGGCGAAGAGCCGATCCTAAAGCCGCAGCACCACCGGCCAGTCGGGCAGTTCGTTGCGTTTTTCGCCGCTGCGCGGCGGCGCATGCAGGGCGAGCAGGCCGCTGACTTCGGCCACGCCCTGCAGCGCGGCGGCCTCGAAGCGGCTCTGGCGCAGCAGCGCTTCCATGCCGCGACACACCTGCTCCCAAGCGTCGGTCGGCACTCGTTGGTGGATGCCGCGGTCGGCCACGATTTCCACGTCCCGCTCGGCCAGCAGCAGGTAGATCAGCACCCCGTCGTTGTGCTCCGTATCCCAGACGTGCAGGTGCGAGAACACCTCGATGGCGCGCTCGCGGGCGCTCAGTCCGCGCCAGAGTTCGGGCAGATCGAGTGCGCCTTCAACCGCAAAGCAGATTTCGCCGCCGTGCGCCTGCTCAGCCGCGTGGATGGCCTTGGCAATGGCGCCCAGCGTAGCTTGCGGAAACGCCCGGCGGGTTTGCCAGGGCGCAAAGCGCAGGTGTCGCAGCAGACGGGACCAACGCATCTCACCACCGGCCCGAAGCGCCGCCTCCGCCAAAACCGCCGCCGCCGCCGCTGAATCCGCCCGGGCCGCGGTCATTGCCGCCGCCGAATCCGCCGCCGCCGAAGCCGCCACCACCCAGTCCGCCCGGCCCACCTCCCATGCGTATGCCGCTGAACACGGCGAGGAAGGCGAGCGCGCTGAAGGTCAGCCCCAACAGCACTGAGCCGACGAGCCACCACCCCACGCCGCCCGCAATCAGGCCGCTCAGCCCGGCGCCGACGGTGCGGCCGAGCACGCTGCGCAGCACCGAGCCCAGCACGACCGCGCCGATCAACACCATGAAGCCGATTTCCTGCGTGCTGGATCGGTCCGCGCCTGGCGCGGTGGCCTGCGGCGGCGGCAGTTGCTCGCCGTCGATCAGCTTCATGAGTTGTTGCACGCCGACCTGCAGTCCGGCGAAATAGTCGCCCTGCTTGAACTGCGGGGTGATGACCTCGGCGATGATGCGCTTGGCGATGGCGTCGGGGATGGCGCCTTCCAGCCCGTAGCCGACTTCGATGCGCATGGCGCGGTCGTCCTTGGCGACGAGCAGCAGCACGCCGTCGTCCTGCGCCTTGCGGCCCAGCTTCCAAGCCTCGGCCACGCGAATGCTGTATTGCTCGATGGCTTCCGGCGCGGTGCTGGGCACGATGAGGATGGCGATCTGGCTGCCTTTGCGCGTAGCGAAGGCCCGCAGCTCCTGATCGAGCGTGGCGGTCTGCTCAGCGGTGAGGGTGCCGGTGAGGTCGGTGACCGGCGCGGTGAGCGCGGGCACCGGCGCCAGCGCGGCCCAGACCAGCGTGCCAAGGCCGCACAGCAGCAGCGCGGCCAGCAGCCAGCGCTTCCAGAGTCCGCGCAACAGCGTCATGCGGCCTTACTTCGATGCGGCAGGCGCGGGGGCCGCGCCGCCGAAGTCCACCTTGGGCGCCACCGAGATGGCTTTCTCGTTCTCCACCGTGAAGCTCGGCTTGACCTTCATTCCCACCACCATGGCGGTGAGGTTGCTGGGGAATTGGCGCACTAGGTTGTTGTACTTCTGCACGGCTTCGATGTAGCGCATGCGGGCCACGGCGATGCGGTTCTCCGTGCCTTCGAGCTGGGCCTGCAGATCGCGGAACACGCCATCGGCCTTGAGCTGCGGATAGTTTTCGGACACCGCGATCAGGCGCGACAGCGCGCTGGTCATCTGCGCCTGCGCCTCCTGGAACTTGGCAAAGGCGGCCGGATCGTTGATGAGTTCGGGCGTGGCCTGGATCTGGCCGACCTTGGCGCGCGCCTCCGTCACCTGCACGAACACGTCTTTTTCATGCGCGGCGTAACCCTTGACCACGTTCACCAGATTGGGCACCAGATCGGCCCGGCGCTGATACTGGTTGAGCACTTCGGCCCAACTCGCTTTGATCTGCTCGTCGGACGACTGCAGGGCGTTGTAGCCGCAGCCGCTCAGGCTCAGCAGGGCGGCGGAAAGCAAGATGAGGGATATCCAGCGGCGCATGAAAGAGTCTCCGGAAAAAAGGAACAAACACGGGAAGAAGCACGTTGAAGCAAGAGTGCAAAGCATATCGCCGAAATGTTCCGTTCCGGGGCGAGTCAGGGGTATGCTGCATCCCTGCAAAAAATCGCCGCACCCATGAGTACCCCACGTTCCGCCGAGCTCGATCTCGGCATTCACACCCAACCGCCCCAGCACCTCGACTTCAGCGAGACGCAGCATCCGCTCGAAGTCCTGGCGCATGAGGGAGATGCGGCCGCGCAAGAGTGGCTGGGCGCGCACTATCACGACCGCAAGGACTTTGTTCATGCGGCGCACTGGTATCGCAAGGCGGCCGATCAGGGGTCTGCCGGGGCCAGGTACAACCTGGGCTGGCTCTACGTTCACGGACGCGGCGTGGAACAAAGCGATGCGCAGGCGCTGGATCTGTGGCGGCAGGCCTCCGAAGCGGGCCTGGCCCGGGCGATGAATGGTCTGGGATTTTTGTACGAGCATGGGCGCGGCGTGCCACGCAGCGACGCGCAGGCCCAGGTCTGGTATCAGCGTGCCGCAGAGGCGGGCGACGCTGCAGGCCAGTGCAATCTGGGCATTTTTTTGCTCAACGGACGTTGCGGCCCAGGCGATCCGTCAGGCGCTGCTGCGATGTTCTCTCTTGCTGCGCATCAGGGCCATCGTGAAGCCTGCTACCGCTACGGACATCTGTTCGTCACCGGCAAAGGCGTCGAACAGGACGATGCGCAGGCCGTAGCCTGGCTGCGCAAGGCCGCCGAGATGGATGTGCCCGAGGCGCAGCGCGAGCTCGCCGCCCTGCTGGCGATGGGCCGGGGCGGCAGTCTCGACTACACCCAGGCGGCCGGCTGGTGCCAGCGGGCGGCGGAACTGGGCGATGCGCAGGCGCAGTTCAGTCTCGGCGTGCTGTACTACCGCGGGCTGGGCAAGCTGCCTGACGTCGAGAAAGCGCGACATTGGTGGACGCTGGCCGCCGCGCAGGGTGAAGAACGCGCCCGTAAAAATCTGGCGCTGCTGGCCAAGGGCGTGAGGCGTTGACATGCCCCTACTGACCGATCTGCGCCGTCTGCGGGTGGACCCCGAAGGCAACCTCGACCTCTCGGACCGCGCCACGCAGATCGATCTGCCGGGCGATCCTTCCAAAGACGAGGTCGAGGCTGAGCTCGACCGTCTGCGCGGCCAGATCGGCGAGCTGCAAGACGCGATGTTCACCCGCCGCGAGCAAGCCCTGCTGGTGGTGTTGCAGGGCATGGATTCGGCGGGCAAGGACAGCACCACCAAGGCGGTGTTCACCGGGGTGAGCCCGCTGGGCATTCGCGCCGCGTCGTTCAGCGTGCCCAGCGTGCAGGAACGGCGGCACGACTTTCTCTGGCGGGTGCATGCGCAGGTGCCGCCGCTGGGCTGCATCGGCGTGTTCAACCGCAGTCATTACGAAGAACCAGTCATCCGCCGGGTGCACGGTGAGTTGAAGAACGGCGAGATGAAGCGCTATCTGCGGCAGATCGCCGATTTCGAGCAGATGCTGGCGGAATCGGGTACGGCCATCGTCAAGTGTTTTCTGCACCTGAGCGAAGGCGAGCAGCGCGAACGCTTGCAGGAGCGCATCGACAACCCGCTCAAACACTGGAAGTTCGACCCGTCCGATCTCGAAGAGCGACAGTTTTGGAAGCCTTATCAGGCCGCCTACAGCCAGGCGCTGGCGGCCACTTCCACATCACAGGCGCCCTGGTATGTGGTGCCGGCCGACCGCAAGCCGGTGCGCAATCTCATCGTGGCGCGTCTGGTGGTGCAGGCGCTCGAGGCGCTCAAGACTCCGGCGCCCGAGCCCAAGCCCGAACTGGCCGGGCTGAAGGTGGTTTGACGTCTGAGTTTTTTACAGCATGCGGCGCAGGCTGCCGTCGCGCAGGATGAAGGCGTGGTACAGCGCTGCAGCGACGTGCAGACCGATCAGGCCGAGCAGCCCCAAAGCGACCACTTGATGCGCGTCGCCCAGCAGGCCAGCCCATGTGGCGTTGGCCGGAAACAGCGCGGGAAGGGGCCATAGCCCCAGCCAATGCACCGGCCACTCGCGGGCCGACGCGGCCAGCCACCCCAGCAGCGGCAGCAGCACGAATCCGGCATAGAGCAGCGCGTGAGCGGCCTGGGCCGCAAGCGCCTGCCAGGCGGGCATCGGCGGGTGCGGCGGCGGGGTCTTGAACAGCCGCCACAGCAGGCGCAGCACGAAAAGGGTGAGGACGGTCGTGCCCACGCCGATATGCCAGGCCGCCAGCGCGTCTTCAGGCGCGCCGCGGTGATCGGTCATCAGCCAGGCCAGGGGATATTCCAGCAGGATCAGCGCCACGATCGCCCAATGCAGCAGGCGGGAGACAGGGTGGTAGCGCGCTTCGGGCAGGGCGATTGTGGACATAGCGAGCAAGGCCGCACGGGGAGGCTGCTGAAAATCAGAATGTCCACAACTTAACCGGCTTCACTTAGCGCGGGCTGAGACCGTTCACACCCGCTTAGTTGCAGGTCTTGCCATGCGCCGGATGATCGCCCGCAGCCTTGGCGGCCGACTCGCTCATGTATTCGCCGTGCTTGGTCTTGCCGTAGTACTTGTCGCCCGGGCAGTGATAAACCTTGGTCGAGGCATTCACCCACACCTTGCCCGCGCCGCCGCCCGCCGCCGCGGCCATGCCTGCGCCAGAGGTTTGCGCTGAGTGTTGTTTCTCCTCCTTCTTGGTTTCGTGATGGGCTTCTTGCGTTGCGGGTGCAGCGGATTCCTTGGCCTTGCTCACGCAGGATTTGATGAACTCGGTGCGATCCTTGCCTTTGAGGTGTTGTTCCTTGGCCTGTTTTTCGCACTGCACTTTTTCTTCATGACCTTTCAGCAGACCGGCCGAGGCGATCGTGGGGAAGGCCAGAGCGGCGCTGGCCAGCGCGACGGCGAGCAGGGTGGTGTGTTTCATGGAGCAAACCTTTCTTCAGCAGCGTGAGAGGGAAGGCCGGATCAGCGTCCGGCTTGGGTGCACTGTAATCAGTGTTCACCCATCCATCATGCACCGTAAACCACATTTCACCGATGTCACCGGAGGTAAAAAATGAAACAGCCGAAACGCATCGCTGCGAACCGGCTGTTGTGGCCGAGGAGTGATCGGTCAGCGCTCAGCCCGTGCCGCCCACGGTCACGCCATCGATGCGCAGGGTCGGCTGGCCCACGCCAACGGGCACGCTCTGGCCTTCCTTGCCGCAGGTGCCCACGCCGCTGTCTAGGCGCAGATCGTTGCCGATCATGCTCACGCGGGTGAGCGCGTCGGGGCCGTTGCCGATGAGGGTGGCGCCTTTCACCGGGTAGAGCGGCTTGCCCTTCTCCACCCACCAGGCTTCGCTGGCGGAGAACACGAACTTGCCGCTGGTGATGTCCACCTGCCCGCCGCCGAAGTTCACCGCGTACAGGCCGCGGTCGATGCTGGCGAGGATTTCCGCCGGATCGCGGTCGCCCGCCAGCATGTAGGTGTTGGTCATGCGCGGCATGGGCACGTTGGCGTAGCTCTCGCGACGGCCATTGCCCGTGGGTGCGCGGCCCATCAGCCGGGCGTTGAGCATGTCCTGCATATAGCCCACCAGAATGCCGTCTTCGATCAGCACATTGCGCTGCGTCGGGTTGCCTTCGTCATCAACATTGAGCGAACCGCGCCGGTCAGGCAGGGTGCCGTCGTCAAGCACGGTCACGCCCTTGGCGGCGACACGCTGGCCCATGCGGCCGGCAAACGCGCTCGATCCCTTGCGGTTGAAGTCGCCTTCCAGCCCGTGGCCCACCGCCTCATGCAGCAGCACGCCGGGCCAGCCGGGGCCGAGCACCACGCTCATTTCGCCCGCGGGCGCGGGGCGCGATTCGAGGTTGACCAGCGCGGTATTCACCGCCTCATCGACATACTGCGCGATGAGCGCATCGTCGAAGTAGCCCAGGCTGTAGCGCCCGCCGCCGCCGGACGAGCCCGACTCGCGCCGCCCGTTCTGCTCGACGATCACGTTCACGCTCAGGCGCACCAGCGGGCGCACATCAGCGGCGAGCAGGCCGTCGGAGCGCAGCACCAGCATCACGTCGTGTTCGCCGCCCAGGCTAGCCATGACCTGCACCACGCGCGGGTCTTTGGCGCGCGCCAGCCGGTCCACCTTTTGCAGCAGCGCCACCTTGGCGTTGGAATCGAGCGCGCCCAGCGGGTCGGTCGCGCCGTAGAGCACGCGCGCCGCGCTGCGCCGGGTGTCGGTGGGTACTTTGGCGCCGCCATTGCCCGCGCGGGCAATGCTGCGCACCGTGTCGGCGGCTTCGAGCAGGGCCAGCTCGGAAATATCGTCGGAATAGGCGAAGGCGGTCTTCTCGCCCTGCACCGCGCGGATGCCAAAGCCCTGCTCGATGTCGAAACTGCCCGATTTCACCAAGCCTTCTTCCAGGCTCCAGCCCTCGGAGCGGGTGTATTGCAGATAGACGTCGGCGTAGTCGAGCTTGTGCTCGAACACCTTGCCCAGCGCGCGCTGCAAGGCGGACTCATCAATCTGATAGGGGTCGAGCAAGACGCGGCGCGCCTCGTCGAGGCGCAACAGCGCGGGTTCGGTCATCATGTTCATGCGCCCGATTGTAGGAACAGCGGCATGTCCCTGCGCGCAGGGCGGTTCAGGCGCGCCTCGGCCTCATGAGAAAACGCAGGGCCGCCCCAAGTTTTCTCATCCCCCCCTCGGGGGGGGGATGACGCGAACGCGGCAGGTCTGGGGGCGCTCTCAGTCGGGCGTTCAGGCCGAGGCGGCCCAGTCGCCCGATTTGCCGCCGTGTTTTTCGAGCAGGCGCACGCCGTCGATGGTCATGCCGCGGTCCACCGCCTTGCACATGTCGTAGAGGGTGAGCAGGCCGATCTGCACCGCGGTGAGCGCTTCCATTTCCACGCCGGTGCGGCCGCGGGTTTCGGCCGTGACGGTGCAATGGATGCTGCAGTCCTGCGGCTGCAGCTCGAAGTCCACCGCCACGCGGTTGAGGGCAATGGGATGGCATAGGGGAATGAGGTCGGCAGTGCGTTTGCTCGCCATGATGGCGGCGGTGCGGGCGATGCCGATGACGTCGCCTTTCTTGGCGCTGCCGCTCTGCACCAAGGCGAAGGTGGCCGGCTGCATGCGAATGCAGCCGGTGGCCACGGCCACGCGATGCGTTTCATCCTTGGCGCCGACATCGACCATATGCGCCTGGCCGGCGGCGTCGAAGTGGGTGAGGCTGGTGGTGGATGCGCTGCTCTTGCTCATGGGGCGTTCGGTGCGGTGGAGGCGGCGTGCGCTTCCTGGTTGATGGCGTCGCGCAGGCGGCGGGCTTCGCGTCTTGCGGCGTCGACAAAATCGCGCCCGTTGCTGGCGTAGAGCACGCTGCGCGAGGCGTTGATGAGAAAGTTGCCGCGCGCCGCGCGCACGGTGGCAGCGAGATCGCCGCCCTGTGCGCCGATGCCGGGGATGAGCAGCGGCGCCTCGGGGGCGACGGCGCGGATGCGTTCGATGTCCGCCGGGTTGGTGGCGCCTGCCACGAGCCCGTTCTGCCCGTGGTGGTTCCAGTCCAGCGCAGCCAGCCGCGCCACGCGCTCGAACAGCAACTCAAAGCCGAGGTGGGCCGAGGCGCTTGCGGTTGAGTCAGCGATAGGCAGAGTCTGCAGATCGGCGCCGCCGGGGTTGGAGGTGCGGCACAGCACGAACAGCCCGCGCTCGGGGAAGCGCAGATAGGGCTCGACCGAATCGAAGCCCATATAGGGCGACAGCGTCAGGGCGTCGGCATTGAAGCGCACGAAGGCCTCGCGGGCATATTGCTCCGCGGTGGCGCCGATGTCGCCGCGTTTGGCGTCGAGGATGACGGGCACGCTCGGCGCAACCTTGCGGATGTGGGCGATGAGATGTTCGAGCTGGCTTTCCGCGCCCAGCGCGGCGAAGTAGGCGATCTGCGGTTTGTAGGCGCAGACCAGATCGGCCGTGGCGTCGACGATGGCGGCGCAGAAGTCAAACAGCCGCAGCGGGTCGTTGGTCCACGGCGCCGGAAAGCGCGAGGGCTCCGGGTCGAGACCGACGCACAGCGCCGAATTGTTGCGCTCGGCGGCCTCTTGCCACTGGCGGATGAAGGGGGGGCGGGATGTCATGATGCGGCGCATTGTAGGCAGGGGTTTTGAGCCTAGCCTGACGGCAAGCCTCTACCATTCCGCTGTTCTTCTTCGCCCCCCATGCCATGCAACCCAGCCGCCGCCGTTTTCTGATCTCTTCACTGGCCTTGACCGGCATGCCGCTTCTGGCAAGGGCACAGCAGGTCGGACTGGGCGCAGGGGCGCTGCCAACCAGTGTGGCGCAGGCGCTGGAGACGGCGCGTATTCCGCAGCAGTCTTGCGCGTTTGTCCTGCAACCGCTCGATAGCCCGTCGCCCCAGATCGCGTTCAACGGCGCCGCGTTGATGAACCCGGCCTCCGTGCTCAAGCTCGTCACCACCTACAGCGCGCTGCGCATCCTCGGTCCGGCCTATGTGTGGAAGACGCCGGTGTACGCCACGGGGCCGATCCGCGCCGGGGTGCTGCAGGGCGATCTGGCCTTCGTCGGCAGCGGCGACCCGCATCTGATGGCCGACAACCTGTGGAGCATCGCGGTACGGCTCCGCGATCTGGGCATCCGCCGCATCCGCGGCGACGTGCGCATCGACCGTCAGGCTTTCGACCTTCCGCCGCACAACCCCGGCGCCTTCGACGGCGACGCCACCGCCCCCTACAACGTCGGCCCCGACCCCTTTCTGGTGAACTTCGGCGTGCTGCGCCTGGGCTTCGTGCCCGACGCCGTGGCGCAACAGGTGCGCGTCACGGTGGAGCCGCCGGTGGCGGGCTTCGATCTGCGCGAAGCACCCAAGCTCACCGCCAGCGCCTGCGGCAACTGGAAGGACAAGCTGCGCGCCGACTGGAAACAGCCTTTCGCGCCGCGTTTCTCCGGGGGCTACGCCGCCGCCTGTGGGCCGCAGACCTGGAACATCGCCCCCGAGGTGAGCGACAACGCCTATGTGCAGCGACTGCTGGGCGCGCTGTTTGCACAGGTGGGCATCGATTGGAAGGGGCGGGTTCGCACCGCTAACCTGCCTGCGGGCGCCACCGAACTGACCGTGTGGGAGTCCCCCGCGCTCGCCGTGCTGGTGCGCGACATCAATAAATTCAGCAACAACGTCATGGCGCAGCAGGTGTTTCTGACCCTGGCGCTGCAGGCCGGTGCGCAGCGCGCCACCTGGGGCCTGGCGCAGCAGGCGGTGCAGCAGTGGCTGTCCACCCACAACTTGTCCATGCCCGGCCTGGCGCTGGACAACGGCTGCGGCCTGTCGCGCACCGCGCGAATTTCGGCAGACGAACTCAACGCCCTGCTGCGCGCCGCGTGGAACAGCCCGGTGATGCCCGAATTCGTCTCGTCGCTGCCCCTGGCCGGAGAAGATGGCACGCTGCGCCGCCACTTCCGCGACCCCGACACGGCAGGGCGCATCCACGCCAAAACCGGCAGCCTCGACGGCGTGCTCTCGCTCGCCGGGTATGCGCAGACCCGCGCCGGGCAGCGCTACACCTTCGCCGCGCTGGTGAACGACCCACGCGCCGGCGGCGCCTGGCCCGCGCTCGAAGCCTTCGTCAACGGCTTCATGCAGACGGCTTGAGCGCGCACTCCGCCGACCTTCCCTTTTTTCGAGAGTCCCTCATGGCCTTTCACCTCACCGATCTCATCGGCTACGGCGCGGCGTTTCTCACCACCGTGTCTTTCGTGCCGCAGGCCTGGCTGACGGTTCGCACGCGCGACGTTTCGGGCATTTCGCTCGGCATGTACACGCTGTTCACCGCGGGCGTGGCGCTCTGGCTGGCCTATGGCGTCATCCAGCG
>DZDA01000058.1 GCA_022730375.1 Thiomonas intermedia | reverse complement strand
GCCGAATCCGAGCAGCTTGCAAGCTGCGAGGTGGACAAGAAAACTTGGGGCGGGAGTGGCTCAGGGTGGGTTCAGCGCCGTTCCCAGCGGCCGCCCTGACCATGCCAACCGCCGCCTTGCTGCACCCAGCGATGCGGCACCCAACGGTAGCCGGGGCGTGGCGCGTGCCAATAGCCCCGGTTCCACGCGTAGCGACCGTTTGCCCAGCCCCAATAGCCGGTGATCCACACCGCCCCGGGGTAGGGCGCCACGCCGACCGCTTCGTACTGCGGGGCGGGAGGCGGCACATTGACCACGTCATACGCAGGCGCGCCGTAGCCATATTGCGGCGGCACGGGCGCCACTACGCAACCGCCCAGACCCAGCGCGGCAACAGCAGGCAATATCAGGGCCGCGAGGCGACGCTTCGGGGTGTTGAGTGCAACGGGAATGGGCGGCTGAGACATGGCAATGACCTCGTGTGTCGTGAGAGCAGGTTCTGAAGTAACGCGCAGCGCTGCGAAACCGCGACAGGCGATCACGCCTTTCTCGCTCAAATAGCGTGAACAGTCCCTAATCCGACGGCCAGCGCACCCCGCGGCGCGCAGCCATGTCCTGGCCCATCGCCGAGATTTGTGCAGCATTCATGCGCGCTTGCGCGGCCGGAAAAATCTGCGTGTTTTCGACGGCAATATGCGCCGCATGCAGGGTGCTGAAGCGTTGCGCCGCTTCGGCGACGGGCGCCGACGCGGGCAGGGCCTGCGCGGCTTTCACCTGCAGCAGCCAGCCGCGCAGCTCGGCCCAGAGCACGGCCAGCGCGCGGTGATCGCTTTCAAGCGTCTCCAGCACCGTGTCGTCGCCATCCCACCCTGCCGCCGAAACGCGCAGCACCGGAAACACATGCAGCTCCTCGTCCTCATGGTGCAGCGGCGCGGCTACATCGAAGTAGCGCAGCACTTTGCCGGCCGCCTGCTGCGCCTGCGCGTCCGTGCCTTGCTGCGCCACATGATCGATCAGCCGCAGCAGCAGAGCGTCCATGCGGGTGATGCGGGCATGGCAGCCGCGCAGCAGCTCGAAGGGCTGGTCAAACCCGGCGGCGGTCAGATCGTCAGAAAGCAGCATCACAGCCTCATCACGATGCGAACGCTGGCGCACCCGGTGCGCCCTCGTCGCCCAGCGCTGCCTTTTGCGCCCGCTCGGCATCGCGTTTTTCCATGCGCGCCGGGCCTTCGCCGGAGGGGTCGGCCTCGACCGCATAAATCTGCGCATGAAATCCGATCACGCCCACACGGTGCGCCACGCTGACCAGCGTGGCGTCGGGCAGACGCTGCTGCAAGAGCGCGTACATGGCGCGTTCGGTCGGTGCATCGAGCGCGCTGGTGGCCTCGTCCATGAACAGCCAGTCCGGGGCGATGAGCAGTGCGCGGGCCACCGCCAAACGCTGCTGCTCGCCGGGCGAGAGGCGTTGCATCCAGGTATCCGTCTGCTCCAGCGCGGCTTCCAGATAGGGCACACGGGCGAGTTGCAAAGCCTCGCTGATCTGCGCGGCGCTGAAATCTTCCGGGCTTTGCGGATAGGAGAGCGCCTGCTTGAGCGTGCCCAGCGGCAGATATGGCTTTTGCGGCAGGAACAGCGTGCGGCCCGAGGGCGCGTGCGCGTGCGCGGTGTTGAGCGCGTAGGGCCAGATGCCGGCCAGCCAGCGCACCAGCGTGCTCTTGCCGCTGCCCGACGGCCCGGTGAACAGGGTGTGCTGGCCGCGGCTGATGTGCTCGCCCGCGCATTGCAGCAGCGGCCGTCCGTCGGGCGCCAGCAGCAGCAGATCGCCCAGCGCCACCGACTCGCGTGCGCTGCGCAGCGGCACCACACCGGCCGACGTGATCGCAGCGCTTGATGGCAGGCCTGATGGCAGACCTGCGGGAGCCGGCGTCGTGGGGGTAGGCGGATGTCTCTGCGCGTTTTGCATGGCCTCGACAAAGGTCTGCAAACGCTCGACGGTGGCGCGCCAGTCGGCAATGCCGGTGTACGCGCCGATGAACCAGGACAACGCGCCCTGCACTTGGCCAAAGGCCTGCGCCGTCTGCGTCAGGCCGCCCAGTTGAATCTGCCCGGCAAAGTAACGCGGCGCGGCCACCAGTATGGGGAAGATGATGGCGAGCTGGCCGTAAAACGCGCTGTACCAGGTGAACAGCTTCTGCCGCTTCATGATGCCCCACCAGTTGCTCCACACATTGGCGAAGCGGTCGCGATGCCCGGACAGTTCGCGCTCTTCGCCGTTGTACAGCGCAATGCCTTCGTCATGTTCGCGGGTGCGCGCCAGACCGAAGCGAAAATCCGCCTCGTAGCGCTGCTGGTAGAAGTTGAGCCGGATCAGCGGCTTGCCCACCCAATGCGCCAGCACGCTGCCCACGCCGGCATACAGAATGGCGACCCACACCATATAACCGGGAATGGTGATGCCGAACAAGGTGATGGCTCCCGACAGCATCCACAGCATGACCAGAAAAGAGAGCAGCGTGACCAGCGAGGAGACGAAGCCGAAAAACAGATTCAGGCTGCCGTTGATGAAACCGCCGATATCGTCGGCGATCCGCTGGTCCGGGTTGTCGGTGTTGCCCTGCCGCAGCGACATGCGGTAATGCGTGCCGCCGGCCAGCCAGTCTTTGAGAAACACCTCGGTCATCCAGCGCCGCCAGTTGATCTGCAGCATCTGCAAAAAGTACTGCGAATACACCGCCAGCGCGATGTAGAGAAAGGCGTAGCCGGTGAAATACAGCAGCAGTTGCTTGAACGCGCCGAAATTCTTCGCCTGCAGCGCGTTGAAAAAATCACCGTTCCACTGCGTGAGCTTGACGTTCACCCAAACCAGCGCCAGATTCATCGCCAGCACCAGCAAAAGCAGACCCCAGCCCTTCTTCTTCTCTTCTGAAACCAAGTACGGTTTGGCGAGCGAATAGAAATGTTTGAGGGCGAAGCGATACGACTGTGGAGAGGCTTGAGGCGGCATGAGGCAAACGGCTCCCGAAAACGCGAAAACTGCGGCATTGTGCCTGCGAGGGCGCGGCCGTTGTCACAGTACGGACATGACTCTGTTGTCGCAGCTTAGCGACGCTGCCTGAGGATCGGCTTAAGGCCTCGGCCCGCCCGAACGTATGATGGCCTACTCTCGAACGACCGTGCTTTTTCTCATGACCGACACCACCCTTTCCGCCGAACTTCAGGCCACCTTCGACGCCGCCGTCGCCCATTCCAAAACCCTCACCACCCGCCCCGACAACCAAACCCTGCTGCAACTCTACGGCCTGTACAAACAAGGCAGCGCGGGCGACGTCTCGGGCGAGCGCCCCGGCATGACTGATTTCGTCGCCCGCGCAAAATGGGACTCCTGGGCCGCACGCAAAGGCACGCCCCGCGCCGAGGCTATGCAGGCTTATATCGATCAGATCAGCGCCCTGCCCATCTGAACGCCTGCGCAGAGACCATCCTGAGGCGCTCAGACGTTGCATCTAATTACATTCAAGTATTTAGATGTGGTTGACTTGAGTCAATCTCACGAAACACAGGGCGCCCAGAATGCAGACATGACAAAACCCCTTCAGCGATGTGCGCCAATTTGTCGCACATTGTCGCAAGGAAAAACATGGAGGTCGTCATGTCTCTCACCCTTTGTTCACAAAATGTTTTTTCCTGCCAGTTCTTCATCCGGCAACGTGAGTCTGCGCGCCGATTGAAATACAGCCTCGCGGCGTTGACCGGCTTGATCGGCTGCTTGGCGTGGGCACCCAATGCGCAAGCCGTGCCCGCCTTTGCCCGCCAGACCGGGCAAGACTGTATCGCCTGTCACGTCGGCGGATTCGGCCCGCAGCTCACGGCTTTTGGCCGTGCGTTCAAGCTCGATGGCTATACCCTGAGCGACGGCAAAAAACACATTCCGCTGTCGGCCATGCTGGTGGCTTCGTACACCCACCAGGCGCAGGACTACGGCAACAACACCTACATCGGCCCGCCGCCCGCAGGATTCAGCGCCAACGACAATTTCACGGCATTGCAGCAGGCATCCCTCTTTTTGGCGGGTCGCATCACCGACCACCTCGGCATACTGGGGCAAGCCACCTATTCCGACCCAGGTTCGCAAAATCTAGCCTGGGACAACACGGAGTTGCGCTACGCCCACTCCTACACACTCGGTTCCGCCAGCGGCCTGTTCGGCATGAGTCTGAACAACAACCCGACCCTGTCAGACGTGTGGAACACCACACCCGCCTGGCAATACAGCTATATGGCGCCGCCATTTGGCAACAGCGGCCCGCCAGTATCCCCCGTCATTTACAACCTGGGGCAAAGTGTCGTGGGCGCCACGGCGTACACGATGATTGACAACAGCTGGTATGCAGAGGCTGGGGCCTATCACAACCTTTCGACTTACTGGGCCAATGCACTGCATGCGGGCAACGCCTCCCTACAAGGCGAAGCGCCCTACTGGCGGCTGTGGTACTCCAAAACCGTCGGCCCCCATGTATTCGAGGCTGGCCTGCTGGGATTTGACGCCCGCATCAACACCAGCGGTCTGCCCGGACTGCCCACAGACGACTATCACGACATCGGTTTGGACGCGACCTATCAATTCCTCAATGGCGGCCCAAACATCATCACCGCAAACGCCATTTATATGCACGAACGCCAGAGCCTGAACCAAGCGCTGTTGCAAGGCAACGCGAGCAACGGCAGCAACACACTGAACTCAGCCAATCTGAACGTGGCCTACTGGCTTGACAATACTTATGGGGCAACGCTTGGGCTGTTTGAAACCACAGGCTCCTCTGATGCCGCGGTTTATGGCAACGGTTACAGCTCGCGCACCAACAGCCCGAATACCAACGGCGCCATTTTTGAAATCGACTGGAATCCGTTTGGCAAGAGCTGGGTCAACCCCGAGAAAAATCTGCGGATCGGTTTGCAGTACACCCTGTACAACAAATATCTCGGGGCCAAAACCAATTTTGATGGCGCCGGCGCCAACGCAAGCGATATGAATACCCTCTATCTCTATCTGTGGACTGCGATCTGATCGGCGAACTGAGCTGACGCAAAGCCGATGCGCTCCGCGAGCAGCGAAGCGCATCTATCTTGATCGCAGCCGGGCCGCTCAACGGCCCCACCCCGTTATCGTTTGTCACGATTTCATCATCTGATCCAGCGCAGAACGTCCTATGCTTTTCGCATTGACCATTCGGCTTACGCAAGGAGGTTTTCCATGACAGACGCCAACGCATTCATCCATTTCGCCCAGGCCTTCCACCACGGCGAGGCCGAGCAACACAACTATGTCGTGGCCGTCGGCGACCGCGCAGTCGTCGAGGCGCTGGCCAAGGCAGAGCACGCGCGGCTGCGGGGCGCCTACGGCGTCGCCATCTATCGCACCCGGCCGGATATCGCCACGCAAGACAACTTCCGTCTGGTCGACTATCTCTCGTCAGACATGGGCGAGAAGTGGACCTGCAGCCAGCCCGACGAAGCGCAGGCGGCCTGAGCCGGGCTGAGGTTCACTGCACCATGCCCAGCCAGCGCGGAAACGCCAGGCTGATCGCCGGGATGTAGGTCACCAAGCCAAGAAACGCCAGCATGGTCAGCAGCCAGGGCCATACGGCAATGGTGAGTTCTGTGATGCCCATCTTGGCGATTCCGCTGGCCACATACAGGTTCAGCCCCACAGGCGGGGTGAGCATGCCGATTTCCATATTCACCACCATGATGATGCCGAAGTGAATCGGATCAATGCCCAAGTGCGCGGCGACCGGAAACAGAATCGGCGCCAGGATCAGCACAATGCTCGACGGCTCCATCACATTGCCCGCCACCAGCAGCAACAGATTGACCAGCAGCAGAAACACCACCGGCCCCAGGCCCGCGTCGATCATCCACTGCGCCATGCTCTGCGGCACCTGCTCGGAGGTCATCAAAAACGAAAACAGCACCGCGTTGGTGATGATGTAGAGCAGCATGGCGCTCATATTGGCCGAGGCCAGCAGCACGCGCGGCACGTCGCGCAGCCGCAGGTCTTTGTAGACGAACACGGCGATGATGAAGGCATACACCGCGCTCATCGCCGCTGCTTCGGTGGGGGTGAACAGGCCGGTGTAAATGCCGCCCAAAACGATGACGATCAGCATCAGCCCCCAGATGCTGTCGCGCAATGCCTTGGCGCGCTGCGCCCATGTGGCGCGAGGCATGCGCGGATACCCGCCGCGCCAAGCCCGCCACCAAGTCGTCGCGCCCAGCATGGCCGCGAGAATCAGCCCCGGCGCCACTCCCGCCATGAACAGCGCCCCTATGGACGAGTTGGTCGAGACCGCGTACATCACCATCACGATGGATGGCGGAATGAGAATGCCCAGAGCGCCTGACGAAGTGATGGCACCGGCCCCGAAGCGCGGCGGGAAACCGGCCTTGACCATCGCGGGTATGAGGATGGAGCCAATGGCCACCACCGTCGCCGGGCTGGAACCCGACACCGCGGCGAACAGCGCGCAGGCCATCACCCCGGCCATCGCCAGCCCGCCGTGCCAGTGGCCGATCATGCTGGCGGCAAACGCAATCATGCGACGCGCCACGCCGCCGTGGGTGAGAAAGTTGCCGGCCAGAATGAAGAACGGAATCGCCATGATTTCGAACTTCTCGATGCCGGTGAACAGCTTGAGCGCCACCGCCTGAATCGGCACATCAGTCAAAGTGAACAAAAAGCCCAGCACCGTCAGCCCGAGGGCGATGGAAACCGGCATGCCCGTGAGCATCAGTGCGATGAGCAGAGCAAAGATGATGAGCGCGTTCATTGCGCACCCCCTTGCGGATAGCGCGGATGCATGCCGTCGCCATGAGGATCGTTGGGCAGCGGCTCATCGAGACCCTCCACCTGTCCCGGATCGTGATGCGGCAATTCGCCATCGCGCTGAAAACGCCAGGCCACTTGCAGGAAGCGGTAGCACATCAGCCCCGAGCCCAGCGGAATGGCGAGATAGACCATCCAAGCCGGCCACTCCAGATCGGGCGTGGTCTGCTCGGTCTGGCTGAGATGCCAGACGAAGTTGGCACCAAACGAGGCAATCACCCCGGTAAACAGCGCCCCGGCGAGCAGGCCGAACAGAATCACCGGCTTGCGGCGCGGCGGCGAAAGACGGTTCACCAGCACATCCACCCCGACGTGGATGCCGGTGCGCACCCCGTAGGCGGCGCCGAATTTGGCCATCCACACGAACATGAAAATGGTCAGTTCCTGCGCCCAGCTCAGGTTGAGCGAGAGCAGCCAGTCCTGCACGCCAGGAATGGCGAACCCGGCGAGATAGCGATGCACGACAGCGACAAAAATGATCAACGTCGCCGCAGCCATGAGCAGCGCAATCAGCGTCTCCTCCAGGCGGTCGAGCAGACGGTTGAACAGTGAGAAGGCGTTCATGGCGGCGGCCTCGGGGCGTTTGTCAAAACAAAAACTGCCCGAGCCTTGCGGCTTGGGCAGTAGAGGGGGCAGGAGACCCTTACAAAGCGGGCCTTACAGCTTGGCGGGATCGAAGCCGGTGATCTTGAATACCTCGTCCATCAGCGCCTTGGGCACGCGCGACTGCGCCTGCTTGTAAACCGGCGCCATGGCCTTCTTCCAGGCCAGACGCTCGGCGGGGGTGAGCGCGATGACCTGGCACTTGCCCGACTTGCGCACCGCTTCGGTGGCATCGTCGTTGTCTTTCTTCGCCACGGAGTTGGCGAATTCGGTCGACTCCACCATGGCCTGATCCAGAATCTTGCGAATATCGGGCGGCAGGCCTTCCCAGAACTTCTTGTTCACGATCACTGCATAGCCCAGATAGCTGTGGCGGGTCTGGGTCATGTATTTCTGCACTTCGTAGAACTTCTGGGTGTAGAAATTGGACGGCGGGTTCTCGGTCCCGTCCACCACGCCGGTCTGCAGCGCCTGGTACACCTCCGAAAACGCCATCACCTGCGGAATGGCGCCGATGGCCCGCATTTCCATATCCAGAATCTTGCTCGACTGGATGCGCATTTTCAGCCCCTTGGCATCCGCCGGGTTTTTCAGCGGCTTGTTGGCGCTCATGTCCTTGAAGCCGTTGTCCCAGTAGGCCAGACCGAGAATTCCCTTGGAGTCAAGCTTGCCCAGCAATTCCTTGCCGATCGGCCCCTGAGTGATTTTGTGCAACTCGGTGTAGTCGTCGAAGATGTAAGGCAGGTCGAACAGCTCGAACTCCTTGGCGCCCAGCGGGCCAAACTTGGCCAGCGACGGCGCCAGCATCTGCACCGAGCCGAGCTGCAGCGCCTCGACCTCTTCCTTGTCTTTGTAGAGCTGGCTGTTGGGATAAACCTCCACCTTCACCCGGCCCTGCGTGCGCTCTTCGGCGAGTTTCTTGAAATGCTCGGCCGCTGCCCCCTTGGGCGTGTTGGGCGCCACCACATGGCTGAACTTGATGACGATGGGCTGCTGCGCGCGCACGAGCGGGCTCAAACCCAGCCCCGCTGCGGCCAGCCCCAACCCGATGACGGCTTGACGACGATGCATGGCGATCTCCGTGGATATGTTGTGTTGTGAAATAAAACGTGCTTTTTTGTAACAGGCGAAAGCATACGCCAGCGCCCCTATCTGCCGCCAGAACAAGGCGACCTTTCCGACGCAAGGTCAGTGGTCGCAGCGCCGACCTCAACAATCAAGCGTGGCCGTTGTTGTTGGCCGAGGGTTTGTTGCCGCCTTCGCGCAGTTCACGTGCGTGCTCATCGGCGCTCTGCTGAATCTTGCGGCTGAAAAACCAGATGAAAAACACCCCCATACCCAGCATGAAAATGCTGCCAATGAGGCTGAACAGCCCATAATCCGTGCCAAACAGTCCATGCCAAACTGATCCCATGATGCCTTCCTCCTTGTTGTTGAACATTTGCGAGAATAAATCGCCACACAGTTTACGGTTTGACACAGAACAAACAGTGTTCGGCCTGACCCGGCTAAGCCGCATCGGGCGCAAGCGATGAACGCGGCCCGTTTCGGCATCGTCAGCGCCATTGCGCAGGAACAGCAGGGTTTGCTGGAATGTTTGCAGCAGCCGCGCTGCGTGCGCCACGGCAGCCGCGACTACACCCTGGGCACGTTGTGGGGCAGCGACGTCGTGCTGGTGCTGTGCGGCATCGGCAAGGTGGCGGCGGCGGCCACGACCACCAGCTTGATTGTCGAATTCGGCTGCGACACCCTGCTGTTCACAGGCGTGGCCGGCGGCCTGGGAGGCGGCGTGGCGGTGGGCGATCTGGTGATTGCCGACCGTCTGTTGCAGCACGATCTCGATGCCCGACCGCTCTATCCGCAATACGAAGTGCCCGACACGGGGTTGACGCACTTCGTTGCAAACCGCGCGCTCACCGACCGCCTGCACGCCGCTGCGCAGCGGCTTTTGTCACCGCAGGCCAAGCCCTTGATCGATGCCCAGACCCGCCAGTCCTTCGGGCTGCACGCCCCGCGCGTGCATCGCGGGCTGATCGTCAGCGGCGATCGCTTCATCTCCACCCGCGCCGACAGCGACGCGCTGCGCCAGGCACTGCCCGACGCGCTCGCGGTGGAGATGGAGGGCGCCGCCGTGGCGCAGGTCTGCCACGATTACGGCGTGCCCTTCGCGCTGGCCCGCACGATTTCCGACCGCGCCGACGACACCGCGCACATCGACTTCGGCCGCTTCATCCACGCCGTGGCCAGCCAGTACAGCCGGGCGCTGCTGTCCGAGTTGCGGCGCGCCGGAATTACAAACGAGAAGGCAGATTAAGTCGGTCGGTAAACAGACCGTCCAGCCCGTCAGCCAGCAGCGCTCTAGCCTGGTCTGCGTCATTCACCGTATAGGCGCGCAGCTTCAGTCCGCGCGCATGCACTGCTGCCGCGACCGCAGGCGTGACCTGCTGCCAGTCGGTGTGCAGGCCTTCGGCGCCCAGCGCCACGGCCTGCGCCAGCGCCCCATCGTCGTAGGTTTCGACCAGATAGGCCAACGGCACATCGGCCTGCAGGACGCCCGGCACCGCGCGGGCCGCCTGCAGCGCGGCAACTGAAAACGACGACAGCAAGGGTCGCGGAGCTGAAGGCTGATCGGCCAGCCACTGCACCACGCGGCGCGCCACGGCCTCGCCGGTACGCACGTCTTCGTCCGGGCTGGGCTTGATCTCCAGATTCAGCCAAGCGCGGTGCTGCGCGGCGAAGTCGAGCACCTGATCGAGCGAGGCCGGAGGCTCGCCCTTGAAGGCCGCACTGTGCCAGCTTCCGGCATCCACCAGTTGCAGGTTTTCCCAGCGCCAGGGCGCCGCCGGGCCGCGCGCATCGGTGGTGCGGTCGAGCGTGTCGTCGTGCAGCAGCCAGAGCACGCCGTCGGCACTGAGTTTCACATCGCATTCAAACGCGCGAAAACCCGCCTTGAAGCCGACTTCAAACGCCGCCAGAGTGTTCTCGGGGGCGGCATCGCCCCCGCCGCGGTGAGCGAACCAGCGGGTGTCAAACGAAGCGTCGGTCTGGGTCATTTTGCTGAAGGAGAAAGAAAGCATTTAGCGCGCATCCTGCCGCGCCAGCATGACAGCTTTGCGGCCGTCACGTTCGAGGGGTCAAGGAGCGGTGTTGCCGCAACTGGCCGCGATCCAGCGCGAATGGGTCTCCATGCGCATTTCCACCAGGCCGCCGGGTGCGCCAAAGCCCTTCATGCCCTCGGGAATGTTCATCTTGCCTTTGCCGACATAGGTGGCCTTCCACTCCTTGGCGGACAACATCTGCATGTCGCCCGCCAGGTCGCCGGTGAAACCTTGCGGATCGGTGCAGCGCCCCTTGAAGCGCATGACGTTGCCCGAAACCGTGGGTGTATCGAAGCGGCAGCCGGGTGAGTCTTTGGACAGATCGTCGAGCAGGGTTTTGGGATCACGCGAGCGCGCGGCCTCCTGTGCGGTGAGGCAGTTTTTGCTGGGCGCGCCTGGGTCGGTCATCATGGCCTGCATCTGCTGGCGCTGCGCCGGGGGCAAAGACTGCAGCGCATCTTGCTGCATTTTTCGCAGGGCAGCGAAAAAATCCTGGCCGTTGAGGTGCAGGCGGGTTTGCGTCTGCCACAAGCCCGGCGTCGGCGCGGTGAGGGTCTGCGCCCCCGCCTGAGGTGAAACAGCCAGCAGTGCGGCCAACGCAGCACTTGCGAGCGCGGTCTTGATCGAGTGACGAGGAGGGGTCGGGCAAGTAAGGCTCATGTCCATCTCCGATGCCATGCAAAACCGCCTCACAGGGTCAGTGAGGCGGGCCGGTGCGAGCGTGCGCTGCGTGAATTCAGGAGGTCTGAATTCAGGAGGTTTTTTTCGCGGCCGCTTTTTTCGTCGGCGCCTTGGCCGGGCGCGGCTCGAACTCGAAGCCGATTTTGCCACCCGTTTGTTTCACCAGAAACGCCTTGAACTTGCGCTTGGTGCGCGCCGAGACGAAACCGTCGAGCAGATCGGTGCGCCCGACCTCCAGCAGCTTGCGCATCTGCTCTGCCTCGATGGGCTGCTGCAGGATGATCTTGCCGCTGCGGAAGTCGCAGCTCGGCGCCGGGCCCACGCTCTTTTCGCACACATAGCTGTTGCCCGCCTCATACACCGCGCTGCCGCATTTGGGGCAGGCGCCCAGCGGCGTCTGCGTACTGAAATCCGGCGCTTCGCCGCCATCGCCGCCGAGGGCGCTGTCGCCGAAGTCAAATTCGAGCTTCCACTGGCCTTTGCCGTCTTCCTGCGCCAGCTTGAGTTCGGCCGCGAACGGGCGGCCCATCTTGCTGCGAAAACCGGTGAGCGGCCCGAGGTGTTTGTCGCGCAGCAGTTGTTCCACTTCGGCCAGCTCGAAGCTGCGTCCGCCCGGATGTTTGCCGATGGAAAAATCGCACTGCGTGCAGGCGAAGCGGTGGTAGTTCTCCTTCACCACGCCGCCGCAATGCGGGCAGGGCGTTTGCAGCGTGGCATAGTCGCCGGGCACCGTGTCGCGGTCGAACTCCTTGGCGCGGCGCACGATGGTTTCGGTCATGCCGGCAATGTCGCGCATGAAGGCTTCGCGCGAGAGTTGGCCGCGCTCCATCTGCGCCAGCTTGTGCTCCCAGCCGCCGGTCAGCTCGGGCTTGGTGAGTTCTTCGACCTGCAAGCCGCGCAGCAGGGTCATAAGCTGGAAGGCCTTGGCGGTGGGAATCAGCTCGCGGCCCTCGCGCACCATATACGCCTCGGCCAGCAAGCCTTCGATGGTGGCGGCGCGCGTGGCCGGGGTGCCCAGCCCTTTGCCCGACATGGCCTCGGCCAGTTCCTCGTCTTCCACCATCTTGCCCGCGTTTTCCATCGCGCCCAGCAAGGTCGCTTCGGAGTAGCGCGCGGGCGGGCGGGTCTTGAGGGTTTTGAGTTCCACGGTCTCGGCCTGCACCGCGTCGCCCTCTTTCACGGCGGGCAGATTGTCATCAGCGCCCTGCTCTTCCTTGCCGTAGATTTCCAGCCAGCCGGGCTTGACCAGAATCTTGCCCTCGGTCTTGAACTGATGCGCGCCCACGGTGCTGATGCGCGTGGTCACCAGAGATTCCGCCGCCGGGAAGAACACCGCAAGAAAGCGCCGCGTCACCAGGTCGTAAATCTTGGCCTCGGCCTCGGTCAGCGCTCCGGGCGTCTGCGTGGTGGGGATGATGGCGAAGTGATCCGACACCTTGGCGTTATCGAACACGCGCTTGCTCGGGCGGATGAAATCGGCCTGCAGCGCGCGGCGGGCATGCGGCGCGACGGCCCCGCCCGCCTCGCTCAGCGCCTGCGCGGTCTGCCGCGCCACGGCGAGATAGTCTTCCGGCAGATAGCGCGAGTCGGTTCGCGGATAGGTCAGCGCCTTGTGCTTTTCGTACAGCGCCTGCGCCAATCCGAGCGTGGTCTTGGCGGAAAAGCCAAAGCGCCCGTTGGCCTCGCGCTGCAAGGAAGTGAGGTCGAACAGCGCGGGCGAGAGCTGGGTGGAGGGCTTGGACTCGTCGCGCACCGTGGCGGGCTGTCCGTTGCAAGCAGCCACGATGGCCTCGGCGCGCGCCTTGTCCCACAGCCGGTCGGCGCGGGCGTCTGCATCTTCCCCTCGCTTGAATGCCGGATCGAACCACTTGCCCGCATACGCCCCGGCAGGCGCGCCAAACTGCGCGTGCACCTCGAAGTATTCGCGGGCAATGTGCTTGCGGATCTGTTCTTCGCGCGTCACCACGATGGACAGCGTAGGCGTCTGCACCCGGCCCACCGGCGTGAGAAAAAAGCCGCCGTCCTTCGAGTTGAACGCGGTCATCGCCCGCGTGCCGTTGATGCCCACCAGCCAGTCGGCCTCGCTGCGGCTGCGCGCGGCATCGGCCAGCGGCCGCATGTCGGCATCGCCGCGCAGACGCTCGAAGCCGTCGCGGATGGCCTGCGGCGTCATCGACTGCAGCCACAGCCGCTGCACCGGCTTGTCCAGCGCCTTCTTGCCCTCGGCGTATTGCAGGATGAGGCGGAAGATCAGCTCGCCCTCGCGCCCCGCGTCGCAGGCGTTCACCAGCGCGGTCACGTCCTTGCGCTTGAGCTGCTTGACCACCGCCGCCAGTCGGCTCTTGGTCTTCTCGATCGGGTTCAGATCGAAGTGCGGCGGAATGACCGGCAGATTGGCGAAGCTCCACTTGCCGCGCTTGACCTCGAAGTCGTCCGGCGCCTTGATCTCCACCAGATGGCCGACCGCCGACGTCACGACATACTGCTCGTTCTCGAAATACTCATCATGTTTGTCGAACTTGCCCGACTGCGGCGTCAGCGCGCGCACGATGTCTTGCGCCACGCTGGGCTTTTCGGCGATGACCAGGGTTTTACTCATAGGACGGAATGGATGCAATCAAAGAAATTTGGCGATGCCCGCGATGTCTTCGGCGAACAACTCGCCCGAATCGGCCATCTTCACCCGGCCATCACGGCCAATGACGATGGTGACCGGCAGACCCGCGGGTTTGGGAAGCACCTTGGCCAGCGCGGGCGACAGCCACGCCACCGGAAAGGTGTAGTTCTTGCTCTTGAGAAACGGCGCAATATCCGCCGCCCTCTTGTCGATGGACAGGGCCAGCACTTCCAGCCCGCGGCTGTGCTCTTTCTTATACAACGCCTCGACATGCGGCATCTGCCGCGCGCAGAACGGGCACCAGGTGGCCCAGTATTCCAGCACGATGACCTTGCCCGCCCAGTCCTTGGTGTGCAGCGTCTTGCCGCCCAGCAACTCCACCGTGGGCGGCAACGCAAACACGCTGCCCTCTTTCGGTAGCGGCACCGCCTTCTTGTCTTTTTTCTCCAGCGCACCAGCCTGCTCGGCCACGCTTTGCGCCCAGGCAGGCACGGCCACAGCGCCCAGCACGGAGCCAAACCATTTCAACTGAGTACGACGCGATTGATCCATGATGACGGCTCCCTAGAATGCCTCGATTTCAACGACGACGAGAACGATCACGGGCGGTTTGTCTCCTCCACCTCTCGCGTTCTCTTTTTTTACTTTACCCAGTTTCTTGTGCTCCACGCACGCTTGTGCAACACCACGCACCCTCCGCGCTGACGCCCCATGCCCAAAAGCCGCCCTGCCCAAACCCCTGTGCCGCCCGGCTTGCCGGCCAGCGTCCCCCAGTCCGGCCCCCGATCTGGCCCTTACACCCAGGTGCAAGACTCGCCCATCCACGGCCGCGGCGTGTTCGCCCGCCGCTCCATCCACGCCGGGCAGCGCCTGCTCGAATACAAGGGCGAACGCATCGACTGGCCCGAAGCCCTGCGCCGTCACCCGCGCGACCCGGCCCAGCCCAACCACACCTTCTACTTCTCGCTGGGCGACGACACCGTGATTGACGGCGGCGTGCAAGGCAACAGCGCCCGCTGGATCAACCATTCCTGCGCGCCCAACTGCGAAGCGCAGCAGCTCGGCAGCCGCGTGTTCATCGACGCCCTGCGCGACATCGCCCCCGGCGAAGAACTGTTCTTCGACTACGCCCTCGAACTCGACGCCCGCTACACCGCCAAACTCAAGCGCGACTACGCCTGCCGCTGCGGCGCCCCCAACTGCCGCGGCACCCTGCTCGCGCCCAAGACGCGCAAAGGCAAATGAGCGAACGCACTTCCCCCTCCCAACCTCCCCCACAAAGTGGAGGAGGAG
>DZDA01000009.1:31969-47967 GCA_022730375.1 Thiomonas intermedia | reverse complement strand
GGTCAACCCCGATCTGCGGCGCGGCAAGGCCAACACCACCGGCCGCCTGCATGGTCTCGAACAGATCGGCGATCAGGGCATGAAGTTCGGGCGTGTCCGCCTTGACCACCGGTTTGGCGACGCGCAGCAGCCGGGGGTCGCCCATGCGCAAAATGGTGTGCAGAGTCATTGGCTATTTTCAGTCAGAGGGTGTGAATGAATCCGGCAGGCCCGCGCGTTGTGACAGCAGTTGCAATGCATCGTGCATCTGCAGATAGGCGATGATGAATTCAAACATCATGCGCCACATGAGTTCCATGCAGAAAAAACACAGCAGAAACAACAAAACGGAGATCACACGCCAACGCTTGGGAACGACCTGGCGAACCGCAGACGCTGACACGCCGCGCATCGACCGCCACAGCGCGAAACGATCGAGCCACAGCCAGACCGCCCAGGCCAGCATCGGCATGCCGATGGCGCCCAGCGCGTAAACCACGCGCAGCACGTCCAGGCTGACAAAGCTGCGGAAAGCGAAAAAATCGACAATCGTCTGCATCACAGAATGACCGGCTCGGGCTCAAGGCGAAGACCGAATTTCTGCTCGACGCTGTCTTGTACCGCGCGCGCCAGTTCCAGCACGTTGGCGCCCGTGGCCCCGCCACGGTTGACCAGAACGAGGGGCTGCTGCTCATGCACTCCCGCATTGCCCAGCGTTTGCCCTTTCCAGCCGCAGGCGGCGATCATCCACGCTGCGGCGAGTTTGTAGGTGCCGTCGTCCAGCGGGTAGCTGACGATGTCGGGATGCTCTTCCAGGATTTCATTGCGGATGGTGCGGTTGACCACCGGATTCTTGAAAAAGCTTCCGGCGTTGCCCAGCTTGGCCGGGTCCGGCAATTTACTGGTTCGGATGGCGCACACCGCCTTGAACACGTCGTGGGGCGATGGGTCGGAGATGTGCTCGCGCTGCAACCACCGCGCCACGTCCGCATACCCCGCCACAGGCGCCCAGGGCTTGGGCAGACGCAAGCGAATCGCGGTGATGATCGACTTGCCCGCGAGTTCGCGTTTGAAAATGCTGTCGCGGTAGCCCAGCCGACAATGTGCCGCAGGCAAGGTGGCGCTGCGGCCAGTGACGAAGTCGACCACATCGACCGACTCCAGCCGGTCGGACAACTCCAGACCGTACGCGCCGATGTTCTGTACCGGCGCCGCCCCTGCCGTGCCGGGAATGAGGGCGAGATTCTCCAGCCCGGCAAAGCCCTGCTCCAGCGCCCAGATCACCACTTCATGCCAGGGCTCGCCTGCGCCCACTTCGATCAGGGCGGAACGGGCGTCGTCTTCGAGCACGCGCAGACCGCGAATTTCCGTCTTCACCACCACCGCATCGTCGATGTCACGGGTGAAAAGCACATTGCTTCCGCCGCCCAGAATGAACTTGGGCGAACGCCCCCATTCCGGATGATCGACCACCAGGCGAACATCGCGCGCACTGCGCACCCGCACCAGACGCCGCGCCGTTGCGTCGATGCCAAATGTGTTGAATGCGCGCAGGGGCACATCGGTTTCGAGTTCCAGGCTCATAGAATCTCACAGATATCAAATGCTCATTATCTTCAAGGTTCTCTTATGCCCTCTTTCGATGCCGTTCTCGAACCCGATCTTGTCGAAGTGCGCAACGCCTGCGATCAAGCGGCGAAGGAAATCGCCACCCGCTTTGATTTCAAGGGCAGTTCCGCCCAGGTCGAGCAGAACGACAAGGCCCTCACGCTGACGGCCGACAGCGACTTTCAGCTCGGACAGGTGCGCGATGTGCTCATGACCAAGGCCGCCAAGCGCAAGATCGACCCACGCTTTTTCGACCCCGGGAAAATCGAAAAAATTTCCGGAGACAAGGTCAAACAGGTCATCACGGTGAAGGCCGGCATTCCGCAGGAGCTGGCGAAAAAGATCACCGCAGCGATCAAGGGCTCCAAGCTCAAACTGACCGCCGCGATTCAGGGCGACGTCGTGCGTATCACTGGGGCCAAACGCGATGATCTGCAGGCGGCCATGGCGGTGCTGCGCAAAGACATCGAGGAAGCGCCGCTGTCATTCAACAATTTTCGGGACTGAGCTGGCGTGAACAAATCCGCCAGGCTGCTGCGCCCTTCGTTTGCCGCGCGCACTGCTCGCTGGATCGCAGCCTGCACGGCCTTTGCGCTCTGCGGCAACCCGGCCTTTGCAGCGACTGCAAGCGTGGGCCTCGCCGGAAAATTTGGCGATCTGGCGCTGTTGGTGATCGACGGGGGCGCGCCGCGCACGCTGCGCATCGGTCAGACTGTGCAAGGCGTGAAACTGTTGGCCCTCTCGGGCCAACAGGCCACGGTGGAAGTCAGCGGACAGAAAATGCAACTGGGCCTGGGCGCCGCGCCGCTGAGCGTGGGGGCGACGGCTGCGCAGCGCACCGTTCTGTTTGCGAAGTCGAACGGACAGTTCGTGACAGAGTGCCGCATCAACGGCGAACTGTTGCGCATGATGGTAGACACGGGGGCCACCCGCATCACCCTCAGCCGAGAACAAGCCCAGCGGCTGGGCCTCAATCTCCAGAATGGAAGAGCCTCGGCCGTCAACACCGCCAATGGCACCATCCCTGCAACCTTGATTGATCTCGACAAAGTGCGCGTGGGCCATATCGAGTTGCACAACGTACCCGCCGTGGTGATCAACACCCAAATGCCCTACGCCCTGCTCGGCATGAGCTTCCTGCAGCGGGTCAATATGCAGCACGACGGCGACCGCATGACCCTGAGTCCGCGCTACTGAACGGGAAGAACCCGCATTTTCCGTCTTACTTTTTTCGGCCGATGCGGCCTTCTTCGCCGCGCATCAGCTTCTCGATATTGTTCTTGTGCCGCCAGATCAGCAGCGCGCTGATGATCACCAGGGCAAGCAGCAGCGCGGGGTCGGCGTTCCAGGCCAGCCCGCCGCCAAACCAGTAATAAAACGGCGCGAACACCGCAGCCACCAACGCCGCCAAAGAAGAGTAGCGAAAAAATCCGGCCACGATCAGCCAGGTCGCCAGCGTGGCCAGCCCCAGCCAGGGCTGGACGGCCAGCAACACGCCCGCAGCCGTCGCCACGCCTTTGCCGCCCTTGAAATGAAAAAACACAGGGTAGAGATGCCCCAGAAACACGGCCACAGCCACCAGGGCCACACCCGGCGCGCCGAGCCCGAAGCCAGGGCCGATCACCAGGGCCAGCCAGACCGCCAGCCAGCCTTTGAAGGCATCGAGCAGCAAGGTCAGGATGGCGGCGAGCTTGTTGCCGCTGCGCAGCACATTGGTTGCGCCCGGGTTGCCCGAACCGTAGGTGCGCGGATCGGCCATGCCCATGACGCGGCTGACCAAGACGGCGAACGACAGCGATCCCAACAGATAGGCCAGCCCGGCGAAGATCAGGGCCACAACGTTCGATGTATTCATGCTTCGTGATTCTATTGAACGCAGTTTACCCAACGCACTTGCAAAACCGCGTCGAGCACGTCGGGGGAAAGCCCCAGCAGATAACCGCGCCGCCCGCCATTGATGTAGATGCGCTCCAGCGTCCGCACCGATTGCTCGCCATAAATCGGCATGGCCTTGCGCAGACCAAATGGCGATGTTCCGCCGACCAGATACCCGCTGTGCCGCTGCGCCACCTCAGGCTTGCAGGGTTCGACCTGCCGCGCACCGATCGCCCGGGCCAACTGCTTGGTCGAAACTTCACGGTCGCCATGCATGAGCACGACCAGCGGTTGCGATGCGTCGTCTTGCATCACCAGGGTTTTGATCACCGCGTGCACCGGCAGCCCCAGGCTCTGCGCGCCCCAGGCGGCTCCGCCATGATCGACGTATTCGTACACATGCTCGGTGTAGGCCACGCCTTGCGCGTGCAACCATTGCGTGGCCGGGGTCAGGCTGATGTGTCGTGAAGATTTGCCCATCCGGCGCAGTTTAGACGCCCTCCCTACAATGTCGCATCATGTCTGCTTCTTCTGCGCGCAACCCCGATCTGCACTGTCATTCCACGGTTTCAGACGGCACACTGGCGCCTGCCGCGCTGGCGCAGCGGGCCCATGCGAATGGGGTCGATCTCTGGGCGCTCACCGATCACGATGAACTCGGCGGTTTGGCCGAGGCGCGGCAAAGCGCCGAGTCGCTGGGCCTGCGTTTTGTGCCCGGGGTGGAAATCTCGGTGTCTTTTGCCGCGCAGACCGTGCACATCGTGGCGCTGAATTTCGATGTCTCTCATCCGGTCTTGCAAGGCGGCCTGCAACAGATTCGCGCCGGTCGCGACCAGCGTGCAAGAGACATGGCGGCCGATCTTGAAAAGCATCTGGGTCTGTCCGACGTGTATGCCGGCGCGCTGCGCTATGCGGGCAACCCGGCGCTGATGTCGCGCACGCACTTTGCCCGCTTGCTGGTGGAACTCGGCGTGTGCCGTCAGACCCACGAGGTGTTCAGCCGCTATCTCACACCCGGCAAGCCCGGCTATGTCGAACACGAATGGGCCCGACTCGACGAGGCTCTGAGCTGGGTTCGCGCCGCCGGAGGTATCGCCGTGATCGCCCATCCCGGACGCTACCGCTTCACCGAAACCGAAGAGTGGGCCCTGCTGGAACGCTTCAAGTCGCTGGGGGGTCAGGGCATCGAGGTGGTGACCGGCAGCCATACCGCAGCGCAGGCCCGGAAATACGCCAAGCTCGCGCTGGAGTTCGGCTTTTACGCCTCGCGCGGCTCCGATTTTCACAGCCCAGGAGAAAGCATCTGCGACCTCGGGCGTCTCGCCCCCCTGCCCGCCGACCTCGCTCCCGTCTGGGACCTGATCCATTGAACCCCTCCGCCATGGCGCAATATTTCAACCTGCACCCCGACAACCCGCAGCTTCGGCTGATCAAGCAAGCCGCCGCCGTACTGCACGGAGGCGGCGTGGCTGCGATTCCAACCGACTCGTCTTATGCCCTGGTCTGCCATCTCGACGACAAAGCCGCAGTGCAACGCCTGCGACAAATCCGCCAGGTGGATGAGAGGCATCACCTCACCCTGCTGTGCAGCGATCTGTCCGAGCTGGGCAACTATGCCCGCGTGGACAACCGGCAATACCGTCTCATCCGTGCCTGCACGCCAGGGCCCTACACCTTCATTCTCGAAGCCACCAAGGAAGTGCCGCGCCGGGTGTCGCACCCCTCGCGCAAGACCATCGGCCTGCGAGTACCGCAAAACGCCGTGGCCCACACCCTGCTGGTGGAAATGGCCCAGCCCCTGCTCGCCACCACCTTGATTCTGCCCGGAGACGAACACGCGCTGAACGACGCCGCCGACATTCGCGACCAACTCGAGCATCAAGTCGATCTGGTGCTCGACGCCGGGCCCTGCCCCAGCGAGCCCACGACCGTGGTCGATCTGTGCGGCGCAGAGCCCGTGGTCATTCGCATCGGCCGCGGCCCGCTCGATGCGCTCGGCCTCCCGGCCCTGCAGTAAACCCCGCAATCAACCTCTTCATCCTTGGCGCAGGGCGGGTCAAGCCGCCCCTGGCCCGCCCTGTCACAACGCCCTTTCTACAATTCCCGCATGGATCAACTCATACAGGCTGTCACCGTCTACGCCCTGCCGGTGCTCTTTGCCATCACCCTGCACGAAGCGGCGCACGGCTATGCGGCGCGCTACTTTGGCGACAACACCGCCTACATGATGGGCCGCGTATCGCTCAACCCCGTGCGGCACATCGATCCGATCGGCACCATCCTCGTGCCTCTCATTCTGTATTTCGCTACCTCCGGGGCTTTCCTCTTTGGATATGCCAAGCCGGTTCCGGTGAATTTCGGGCGACTGCGCAACCCCAAGAGCGACATGATCTGGGTTGCGCTCGCCGGCCCGGCTTCCAACTTTTTTCAGGCCTTTCTCTGGGGCCTGCTGCTTGTCGGCCTGCACGCCTTCGCCGTCAACGAGATCTATTTCTACGATGTCGCCCAGGCCGGCATTCTGGTGAATCTGGTGATGTTCGTGTTCAACCTGTTTCCGCTGCCGCCACTCGATGGCGGCCGCATTCTGGTGGGGCTGCTGCCCGTGCGGCAAGCCATCGCCGTTTCGCGGGTCGAACCCTACGGCTTTTTCATCGTGATGGCACTGGTGCTCACCGGCATCGTCACCAACTTCTGGCTCAGCCCGCTCATGGCACTGTCCATGCAAGTTCTCAAGGTTCTGCTCAGCCCCTTTCAGATGCTCCTCTGAGCCCGGCCCTCTCTTCCTCACCCGACTCTTTCCCTATGACTCTCCCTGCAGAGGCCGCTGGCGCAACGGGCGCCGATGATCGCGTTTTGTCCGGCATGCGTCCCACGGGTGCGCTGCACCTGGGGCATTACCACGGCGCCTTGAAAAACTGGGCACAGCTGCAAAACGCGCACGACTGCTACTTTTTCGTCGCCGACTGGCACGCGCTGACCACCCATTACGAAACGCCGGAAACCATCTATGCGCATACCACCGAGATGGTGATCGACTGGCTGGCCGCTGGCGTCGATCCGAACAAGGCCACCTTATTCGTGCAGAGCCGGGTGCTGGAGCACGCCGAGCTGTTTCTGCTGCTGGGCATGGGCACCCCTTTGTCCTGGCTGGAGCGGGTGCCCACTTACAAAGATCAGATCGCCAATCTGAAGGACAAAGACCTGACCACCTACGGCTTTCTCGGCTACCCGCTGCTGCAGGCCGCAGACATCCTCATTTATCTGGCGCGTTATGTGCCCGTCGGGGCAGATCAGGTGCCGCACATCGAGATGAGCCGTGAAATCGCGCGCCGTTTCAACAATCTCTATGGCAAAGACCCCGCGGTTGAGGTGCAGGCGCGAGCCGCTACGGCCAAATTGCCCGAGGACGTTCGCGCACAACTTGCTGCCCTGCGTCGCGCCGCCGATCAGGAGGGGCTGACTGAAAAACGCGAACAAGCCCGCGAGCTCATCGCCGCCAGCAAACTATCGCGTGCAGAAAAAGACGCCCTGCGAGCGCAACTCAGCGGTGGCCGCAGGCAAATCCTGCGCGAACCCGAAGCGCTGCTCACCCCCGAGTCCAAGCTGCCCGGGTTGGATGGCCGCAAGATGTCCAAGAGCTACGGCAATTCGATCGCCATCCGGGAGGAACGCGCGAGCGTCGAGCACAAAATCAAACGCATGCCCACCGATCCCGCGCGCGTCAAGCGCACCGATCCCGGCACGCCCGAACTCTGTCCGGTCTGGCAATTTCACCTAGCCTACACCGACGACGCCACCCGCGACTGGGTGCAACACGGCTGCACCACGGCAGGCATCGGCTGCCTGGAGTGCAAGCAGCCCGTCATCGATGCCATCCTGCGTGAACAGCAACCCATGTTCGAGCGGGCGCAGCCCTACCTCGACAACCCCGCGCTGGTACGCGACATCCTGGCGCACGGCAGCGACAAGGCGCGCGCCACGGCACAACAAACCATGCACGCCGTCCGGGACGCAATGGGCCTAAAGATTTGAAGATGCGCGTTGTCGGCGTTTCCACAGACGCCAGACGATCAACACGACGACGATGGCGATAGCGAGCAGGATTTCCTCGGCCCATTGCAAGCGAGACGCCAACTGCGCCACGCCTGCGCCGAAAAACCATCCCAGCCCCGTGACCAGCGGGGCCCACAAGGCGGCACCTATGGCGTTGTAAAACACAAACCGCCAGGGCGCTACGCCCGCCATGCCGATCAGCACGGGCCCGGCAATGCGCAAGCCATAGAGGAAGCGCACGCTGACAATCGCCCAAGGCGCCCCTCGATGCAGCAAGCGCTGAACGCGGGGCAGATTGTTTTCCAGGCTGGAGAAACGCTGGACCAACCGCGGCCCAAACCAACGCCCCAGAAAGAAAAAAAACTGATCCCCCAGAGTAGCGGCCAGTGCAGCCACCAAAACAACCAAGGGCCAGTCCAGCCAGCCACGGTGGGCCCCGTACCCCGCAAGCAGCAGTACGGTCTCTCCCTCGGCAAGGGCGCCTAAAGCCACTGCGGCATAGCCGTAATGTCGAACGAAATCCTCGACCATGAGTTACGAGTCTCTCGATATAGTTGCGCACAAAAAAACCGGCCAGCGGCCGGTTGATTTTGCAACGCCCTGACTTTTGATCAGGAAGCAGCCGCCCTACCTAAATTAGATGGGGCGAATGGCAGAAGCCTGGGGACCTTTCGGGCCAGCCTTCACCGTGAATTCGACGCGCTGGTTTTCCTGCAGAGTGCGGAAACCTTTGGCCTGAATTTCAGAAAAATGCGCGAACAGATCTTCGCCGCCTTCATCAGGCTTGATGAAGCCGAAGCCCTTGGACTCGTTAAACCATTTCACAGTACCGGTAGCCATGAATCAACCTTTAAAGAAAATATAGATAAGTGCAAATCTTCAACAAGCCCGGCAAATCACTACTGTGAAACCGCCACAAGCCAACCCTCAAAAAAATGAGAACCTTGGCTCTTGTTTCGACTGCGCATTAACTATACACGCAAAAAACCAGCGCGCGCGACAATTCAGCGCAGGGCAAACCCTCTGTGCACTACAGCAAACGGTGTGGCGTTGGATAACGCGGACAATAGACGTTTTTCATACGGGCAGGGTCGCAGCGATTCGCTGGCGAGCGCATCGCATTGGTGCGTACCCTCAAAGCAGACACCTATTGTTTGGATCGCTGCAACACCTCAGAAATTCTCTCAAAATAACACTCTAACAAATTGTTTTTATGCATGTTTTTAGAGGAATTCATCACAAATCGTTGGCCTCGCAAACGGCACTGACCATCGGCAATTTCGATGGGGTGCACCGGGGGCATCTCGCCATGTTGCACCAGTTGGTGCAAGTCGCCCGGTCGCGTGGGCTGGTGCCGACGGTGCTGACTTTCGAGCCGCACCCGCGTGATTTTTTTGCAACACTCCAGGGTCGGCCCGACTCCGCACCCAGCCATATTTCGACCTTGCGCGACAAGCTGTGCGCCTTGCGTGAAGCCGGAGTGCAGCAAGTTGTCGTGCTGCGCTTCGATCCCCGCATCGCCGCACTGTCTCCAGAAGAGTTTGTGGCGCAGATCGTGTGGCAGGGACTCAAGGCGCAATTCGTCCTGGTCGGCGATGATTTCCGCTTTGGCGCCAGGCGCGCGGGAGATTTCATCCAGCTCGATACCTTGATGCGCAAAATCGGTGGCGAAGCACGGCAGATGCCTGTGGTCACGGAAACCGCGCTACGAATCTCGAGTTCGGCTGTGCGGCAAGCGCTGCAGGCGGGTGACATGGAGACAGCGCGGGTTTTGCTGGGTCGCCCCTATGCCATTTCGGGGCATGTGCTGCACGGGGTCAAACTTGGCCGCAAGCTGGGATTTCCTACGTTGAATCTGCGTTTTGATCGTGCACGCCCCGCGCTTGGCGGTGTTTTCGTCGCCCGGGTGCACGGGCTGGAGTTGGCGCCCCTGACCGCCGTGGCGAGCCTGGGAACGCGACCGGCCGTCGAGACCGACGGGCGGGTGTTGCTGGAAACGCATGTGTTCGATTGGCAGGGAGAGGCCTACGGTAAACTCATCCGGGTGGAACTCCTGCACAAACTGCGCGACGAAGCGCATTACCCCGACCTGACTCAATTGATCGCGGCGATTCAGAACGACAGCGACCAGGCGCGCGCCTGGTTTGCTCAGCTCGCCAGACAAACCACCCGCGATCGAATTTGACGGCGCTCGCCCTCAGGCGCCCGACTCGCCCAACTTTGACGATCGGCTGCTTCGGGTGATATCGCCGTTCACTTTTTCATCGCTCACTCCTTCTCATTGGACCCTTTGCTCGGGGCTCCAGCACAGCACTGCAATTCCATGGATCACGCCGACTCCTCCGCAGCCGAAAAACCCGATTACCGGGCCACGCTGAATCTGCCAGACACAACCTTCCCCATGCGCGGCGATCTGCCCAAGCGCGAACCGCAATGGATCAAAGACTGGAACGAAAACGGTCTCTACCAGAGGCTGCGCCTGGCGCGCTCCGGGGCGCCGAAATTCGTGCTGCACGACGGCCCGCCGTATGCCAACGGCCAGATTCACATGGGGCATGCGGTCAACAAGATTCTGAAAGACATGATCGTCAAGGCGCGTCAGTTGAGCGGCTTTGATGCGGCTTACATTCCCGGTTGGGACTGTCACGGTCTGCCGATCGAAAACGCCATCGAAAAGCAGTTTGGCCGCTGCCTGCCGCGCGACGAGATGCAGGCCAAGAGCCGCGCCTATGCCACGGCGCAGATCGACCAGCAAAGGACGGATTTCAAGCGCCTGGGCGTGCTGGGCGACTGGGATCATCCCTATCGCACCATGGATTTCGTCAACGAAGCGGCGGAGATTCGCGCTTTCAAACGGGTGATCGAGCGCGGCTTTGTCTACCGTGGCCTCAAGCCGGTGTATTGGTGTTTTGATTGCGGTTCATCGCTGGCCGAATTCGAGATCGAATATGCCGACAAAAAATCGCAGACGCTCGATGTCGCCTTTGAGTCGAATGATCGCGCAGCGCTCGCTGCGGCTTTTGGTCTGCCCGCGCTGCCCGATGCCGCCAAGCCCGCCTTCGCCGTCATCTGGACGACGACCGCCTGGACGCTTCCAGCCAATCAGGCGCTCAATCTCAACCCGGAAATCGAATACGCCCTGGTCGATACGCCACGCGGCTACCTGGTGCTGGCCGCCAGCCTGGTCGAACCCTGCATGAAGCGTTATGAGATTGAGGGCGTAATCGTGGCCACCGCACCCGGAAAGGCGCTGGGCGGGCTGGAGTTCCGCCACCCGCTCTACGAGGTGGATGCGGGTTACCGCCGCCTGTCGCCGGTCTATCTGGCCGACTACGCCACCGCCGACGACGGTACCGGCATCGTCCACTCCTCACCCGCTTACGGTGTCGACGACTTCAACTCCTGCGTTGCGCACGGCATGGCCTATGAGGACATCCTCAACCCAGTGCAAGGCGACGGCAGCTACGCGCCCGACTTTCCGCTGTTTGGCGGGCAGAACATCTGGAAGGCGGTGCCTCACATCATCGACACTCTGCGCCAGGCTGATCGGCTGATGGCCACCTACGGCATCACCCACAGCTACCCGCACTGCTGGCGCCACAAGGCGCCGGTGATCTATCGCGCGGCGGCGCAGTGGTTCATCCGCATGGACGAAGGCGAAGGCGTGTTCACCAAGGACAAGGCGCCGAAAACGCTGCGGCAGATGGCGCTTGAGGCCATTGAGCACACCAGCTTTTATCCCGAGAACGGCAAGGCGCGCCTGCATGACATGATCGCCAACCGGCCGGACTGGTGCATCAGCCGCCAGCGGAGCTGGGGTGTGCCCATCCCGTTTTTTCTGCACAAGGACAGCGGCGAACTGCACCCGCGCACCATGGACATCCTCGATGTCGCCGCCGAGATGGTGGAGCATGGCGGCATCGAGGCCTGGAGCAAGGCCAGCGCCGCCGACATCCTCGCCCGCGTGGATTGCGCAGACGACGCAGCGCACTACAGCAAAAGCGCTGACATCCTCGAAGTCTGGTTCGACTCGGGCACCACGCACACCACCGTACTCATGGGCAGTCATGCAGGCGCGGGGCATGCCGAAGGCCCGCAGGCCGATCTTTATCTGGAAGGCCATGACCAACACCGCGGCTGGTTTCATTCCTCGCTGCTCACCTCGTGCGCCATGTACGGCCGCGCGCCCTACAAAGGGCTGTTGACCCACGGCTTCACCGTGGACAGCCAGGGCCGCAAGATGAGCAAGTCGCTGGGCAATGGCATCGATCCGCTGCAGACCTGCAACAAGTTGGGGGCGGAGATCATCCGCCTATGGGTGGCCGCCTCCGACTATTCCGGCGACATTGCGGGCGACGACAAAATCCTCGCCCGCGTGGTCGATGGCTATCGCCGCATCCGCAACACGCTGCGGTTTCTGCTGGCCAATACCAGCGACTTCGATCCCGCCCGGCATGCCGTACCGCTGAGCCAGATGTTCGAACTCGACCGCTGGGCGCTGGCGCAGGCGCAGAGTCTGCAATCGGTCATCCTGGCGCATTACGAGCAATACGAGTTCCACCCGGTGGTGGCCAAGCTGCAGGTCTATTGCTCCGAAGACCTGGGTGCGTTCTATCTCGACGCCCTGAAAGACCGCCTCTACACCACCGCGCCCGACAGCCTCGCCCGACGCAGCGCCCAGACCGCCCTGTGGCAAATCACCCAAGGCATGCTGCGCTGGATGGCGCCCTTCCTCAGCTTCACCGCTGAAGAGGCCTGGGCGCTGATCGGCAAGAGCGAAAGCATTTTCGTCGAGACCTATTGGCAGTGGCCCGAGCAGGCCGACAGCGCCGTGCTGCTCGATCAGTGGGCGCGCATTCGTGCCATTCGAGAGGCGACCAACAAGGAAATCGAGGCCTTGCGCGAGCAAGGCAAAATCGGTGCCTCGCTGCAGGCCGAAGTCGATATTTACGCCCCGCCGGCCGAGCATGCCCTGCTCGAACGCTTGGGCGACGATCTGCGCTTTGTGCTCATCACCTCGCGCGCCAGTCTGCACCCGAGCGATGGAGAACTGCGCATCGTGGTGACGCCCACGAAGCAGGTCAAATGCGAACGCTGCTGGCACTGGCGCGAAGATGTCGATGCCGACCCGGCTCATCCCGCTCTGTGCGGACGCTGCGTGAGCAACCTCTTCGGCGCGGGCGAACCGCGCCATCTCGCCTGAGAGTCCCCCGCCCATGCCCTCTGCACTGTCTGACAGCTCCTTCACCGCCCGGCGCGGCCGGGTCTGGCCCTGGCTGCTGGTCTCGCTGGCGATCATTGCCGCCGACCAGTTCACCAAATGGTGGGTACGGCAAGACCTGCCGCTCGACAGCAGCCATCCGGTGACCGGTTTTTTCAATCTGGTCTACATCCACAACCCCGGAGCGGCGTTCTCGTTTCTCGCCAGTGCGCCGGGCTGGCAGCGCTGGTTTTTCACCGCGCTGAGTCTCGCCGCTTCACTGTTCATCCTCTGGCTGATGTTCCGCAACCGGGGAAAGCCGTTGTTCAACCTGGCGCTGGCGTGCATTCTCGGCGGTGCCTTGGGCAATGTGATCGACCGCGTGCTGTGGGGCAAGGTGACCGATTTCCTCGATTTCTACCTCACCCTCAACGGCCAGCAGTGGCACTGGCCCGCGTTCAACCTGGCCGATTCGGCAATTTTCATCGGCGCCATGCTGCTGATCGTGGACGAACTCCGGCGCGCACGCAAACATCGGTCTTGATTTTTGTTATTGGTTTATTTAGATATCACGATAAACACCCCGTGGTATCCCGGGTTGTGCGGCGGTTTGTCGCACCTTAGTCTCCTGAGAAACTTGCAGGGCCGCCCCAAGAGTTTCTTGCCCCTTGAGGGGACAACCGAGCGAAGCGAAGGTTTTCGGGGTGGGCTCCGATCTGATGGGTTGCCCTACGTCGGCTGCCCCCAACATGGAGGAGAACTGGGATATGACGCCCGAAGAAGCGCAGCATCACCCGCTAGCCGCGGAAACCCGCACCCGCGTGAGCGTGTGCAGCCTGCAATGGAATACGCCTTTTCGCTGGCTGGCCGCCGGTTGGCGCGACTTTGCCCGCTGCCCGATTGTCGGCCTGAGCTACGGGCTCATTTTCACTGCGCTGGGATGGCTGCTGGCCTGGACGCTGGCGAGTTCGCCCGAATACACCCTGATGCTGGCCGCTGGCCTGCTGCTGGTCGGCCCCGCCCTGGCCATGGGCTTGATGGAAGCGAGCCGCCGCTGCGAGATCAATCTGAAGGCGCGGCTGAACTTCTGCATCCGCTGCTGGTGGCCTCACCGGGGCAGCGTGGCCATCTTCGCCGGATTGCTGCTGGTCATTGAGTTGCTGTGGGGACGCACTGCGCTGGTGGTGTTCGCCCTGTTTTTCGATGCGGGCATGCCCGAAACCGGCGGCGTGTTGCGGCTCTTGCTCGACCCTGCCAACGTCACATTCGTCCTGGTTTATCTGGGGGTCGCCCTGCTGTTTGGCGGGCTGGTGTTCGCCATCAGCGTGGTGTCGATCCCCATGATGCTCGACCGGCCTGTGGACGCCATCACCGCGGCGCTGACGAGCCTGCGCGTCTGCATGGAGCATCCGGTGGCGATGTTCTGCTGGGCGGCGTTGATCGGCAGCATCAGCCTGCTGGCCATGCTGCCCTTTGGCCTGGGCTGGATTATTGTGCTGCCTGTCATTGGCCATGCCAGCTGGCATGCCTACCGGGGCGTCGTCTGCCCCAGTCTGCAACAACCCGCCACAGCCTGACCGTCAAGTCTGCAGCGAGGGTTTGAACACCTGGCCTGCATGCTCACGCAGGGTATGGAACTGGATTTTGGGCGCCAGTTCCTGCATCACCCGCAATTCGCTGGCATGCGTGAGCAAGACCGCCGGCGCATCGACCACGTCGTAGGCAATGCGGTGGGCATTGGTTTCGATGAAACGCTTGAGCGCCTGCGGATCGTCGCAAGTGAACCAGCGCGCCATGCGGTATTTGCTGCTTTCCATGCGCGCCTCCACGCCATACTCCGACTTGAGCCGGTGCTGCACCACTTCGAACTGCAACGTTCCTACGGCCCCCAGCAGTAGGCTGCCGCCGGTGGACGGGCGAAAAACCTGAATCGCGCCCTCCTCGCCCAGTTGCTGCAGCCCGGTGCGCAGTTGTTTGCTGCGCATCGGGTCGGCAATCTCGACGGCTCGAAACATCTCGGGCGCGAAAAACGGCAGCCCGGTGAACTGCAGTTCTTCCCCCTCGCTCAGGCTGTCGCCCAGATGCAGCGTGCCGTGATTGGGAATGCCGACGATATCGCCGGCAAACGCTTCGTCCAGCAACTCGCGCCGCTGCGACATGAAGGTGACGACGCTGCCCGGCCGAATGTCTTTGCCCGTGCGCCCCACCCGAATTTTCATGCCGCGTTCGAAATGGCCCGAGACAATGCGAACGAACGCAATGCGGTCACGGTGAGCCGGGTCCATATTGGCTTGGATCTTGAACACCACGCCGGTAAACGCGCTTTCGTCCGGCTGCACCACCCGTGTGGTCGCCGCGCGCGGCAACGGTGACGGCGCGAGTTCGACCAGCGCATCGAGCACCTCCTGCACGCCGAAGTTGTTGATCGCCGAGCCGAAAAACAGCGGCGACTGGCGCCCTGCAAGAAACTCCGCCGCATCAAAAGCGGGCGCTGCTTCGCGCAGCAAGCCGATCTCGCCCTGCGCCTGTTCATAAGGTTGACCAAAACGGCGCACCGACTCGGGATTGTCGAGCCCGGTCAGCATCTGGTCGTCGTCGCGCACCCGCTCCTCGCCAGGCCGGAACACTCGCATGCGGTCGAGGCGCAGGTCATAAACGCCGTGAAATTCGCGCCCCATCCCCACTGGCCAGGTAAACGGCACCACGGCCATGCCCAGATTGCGCTCGATCTCGTCCATCAAGTCGAGCGGCTGGCGCACCTCGCGGTCCATCTTGTTCACGAAGGTGAGAATGGGCGTGTTGCGCGCCCGGCAGACTTCGAGCAGACGCAGCGTCTGCTCTTCGACGCCATTGGCCGCATCGATCACCATCAACGCCGCGTCCACTGCGGTCAGCACGCGGTAGGTATCTTCAGAAAAGTCCTGGTGACCCGGCGTATCCAGCAGATTGATCACGCAATCGCGCCACTCCATCTGCATGACCGACGAGGCCACCGAAATGCCCCGCTGCTTCTCGATCTCCATCCAGTCCGAAGTGGCGTGGCGACTGGCCTTGCGCGCCTTCACGCTGCCCGCAATCTGAATTGCGCCGGAGAACAGCAGCAGCTTTTCGGTCAGCGTGGTCTTGCCCGCGTCGGGGTGAGAGATGATGGCGAAAGTGCGTCGCCTGCGGATCTGCTCGCGGTTCAGTTCGGATTCGTTCGTGCTCATGGTCTGGCCGGGTCGCATCTCGCGACGGCTTGCATCTGGGGTAGGCTTTCGGCTGCGTAGCGGGAAGAGAGTTT